>DATFTN010000116.1:0-2031 GCA_035261845.1 Myxococcales bacterium
CGGACGGTCAGGGCCAGCGCCCTTGCCCGGCGTCGGTCCCGGTGGGTCCCTGCCGCCCAGCGGAGAGGCAGACGGGGCCCGGCTCACTCCTCCCGAGGGAAGTCCGCGCCTCTCGCCCGGCGAGGAGGAGCGGCGTCGCCATCCGCGTGATCCGGTCGACCTGCTGGTGGGAGTGAAGTTCGACTCCGTGCAGCACTTCCTGGCCGTGTACGCGGAGGACCTCTCCGAGAGCGGCATGTTCCTGCGCAGCGAGCACGCCGGGCCGCTCCGCGAGGCCGGTCAGACCCTCGAGCTGCGGTTCGACGCCGGGAATCGGCGCATCGTGGAAGGCCGGGCCCGCGTGGTCCGCGTGCTCGAGCCCGGCGCGCCGGGAAACCCCTGCGGCATCGCCATCGAGTTCATCGACCTGGACCCCGCAAGCCGCAGGCTCATCGAGGCGATCGTCCGCATCAAGCTCGCCGCGGTCCAGGGCGGCTGATCCGCCCCCGCGCGATTCCCCCTCGCTTCCGCGCTGCGAATTCCCTTCCCGCTCCGCGCGTCCGGCAGGCGATGGGGCATCATGCGGCCATGAGGGTCACCGCGCTCTCCGTGTTGCTCCTTGCCTGCAGCCGCCCCGCCGTCGCGCCGGTACCGGCGCCGATCGAGATGGCCATCACCTTCGACGATCTGCCCGCGGCTGGACCCGACGTCCCCGGCATGTCGCGACTCCGGATCCATCGCGAGATCCTGGCGGCGCTGCGCAAGCACGGCGTTCCCCAGGTGTACGGGTTCGTCAACGGCAAGGGGGCGGAACATCCGGATGGACGGGCTGCGCTCGAGGCCTGGGTTGCAGCCGGATATCCGCTGGGAAACCACACGTACTCGCACAGCACGCCCAAGGAGCTTCCGGGCTACTTCGCGGACCTTCATCGCAACGAACCGCTCCTTCGCGAGCTTCTACCGGGCTCAGAGGAACGGTGGAAAAGTCTTTCGTTACCCCGAGCTCCGGCAAGGCGACACGGGCGAGGCGCATGACGCCATCCGGGCGCACCTGGCGGCGCACGGTTACCGGATCGCCGAGGTCACGGTGGACTTCGGAGATTTTGCGTGGAACGAGCCGTACGCGCGCTGCCTCGCGCGAGGCGATCAGGGCTCGATCGAGGAGCTGAAAAGGAGCTTCCTGCCAGAGCGCGCAGACGTTCCTCGCTTTCGATGACAGCTTTGCGCGGCGGCTGTTCGGGCGCCGGATCCCGCACATCCTGATCCTGCACGGGGGCGCGTTCGACGCGCTCATGCTCGAGGACCTTCTCGCTCTCTACGAAAGCGCCGGCGTCCGCTGGATCTCGTTCGACGACGCGCGGCGCGACCCCGTCTACGGACACGACGCGAAGGTCGCACCGACCGGCGGCGACATCCTGCAGGAGCAGGTGGCGACGGAGCGGCGGACGCCGATGATCCCGTGGGTCACGATGCCGCTAAAGCAGCTGGCCGCGCTCTGCCGGTAGAAGGTTGATGCGTTGCGTCCCGTCCCGGGACTCATGATTGATCACTTTCTCGCGTCGGGCGCGCCAGCCGGGTTGAGGAGCAGCAGTTGTGTGCATCGCGCATGCGAGAACGAACCAACCTTGGTCTCCGTTTGCTTTTCAGGGTGAGGGCGTCGGGCCGAGCGGCGACGAGGAGCTCAGCTGGCGCCAGGCCAGCTCCTTTGACGCACTGTGTCCCGCCCCGGGGTCCCCGGGGCGGGACGCGGCGCGTTACAAGCAGGCGCGTTCGACGGCCTTGCGCCAGCGGGCGAGGTGCTCGTCGCGGTCTTGCGGCGTCATGCGGGGGCGGAATTGCTTCCCCGCCCGCCAGGCCTTGGACAGCTCCTGGATGCCCGGCCACACGCCGGTGCCGAGGCCGGCGAGGAACGCGGCGCCCAGCGCGGTGGTCTCGACCATGCGCGGCCGCTCGATGGGCGTCTGCAGCAGGTCGGCCTGGAACTGCATCAAGAGGTCGTTGGTCGAGGCGCCGCCGTCGACGCGGAACATCGGCATCGGCTTGCCGATGTCC
>DATFTN010000117.1:0-11004 GCA_035261845.1 Myxococcales bacterium
GCTCGAGCAGGGCGGCGCCCGTCATCTGCTCGTAGAAGCCCAGGTCGCCGGGGACGTAGCCGACGCGCGCCATCGCCTCCGGTCCCGGCGGGAGCCCGAAGGCGGAGACGCTGCCGCTGGTCGGCCAGAGCAGGCCGAGCAGCAGGCGGATGGTGGTCGTCTTGCCGGCGCCGTTCGGTCCGAGGAAGCCGAAGGTCTCCCCGGCCTGCACCGAGAAGGAGACGCCCTCGATTCCGCGGCGGCGGCCGTACCGTTTGGTCAGCTCGCGGGCCTCGATGACGGTGGCAGGTGCCAAGGCGAGGCCAGCCTATAGCCGGCCTGGCTCCGAAGTCGAAGCCGCCGGGTCGCTGGCCCGAGAGAAGCTTCATTCTAGATCGTGGTCGAATAATTATTCGACCATGGTTGCAGAGGGCTACCGGCTCACCTACCGGGAGAGCCTGCGATCGGCCGTGACATCCTCGTGCTCGCCGCCGTGCGCGCCTCTGCGGGTGATGGTCGCCTCGTCTGCTACCGGGTCGAGCCCAAGGGACTGCGACCGCTCCTCGATTGGATCGCGCACTACCAGGCGTTCTGGCTCGAATGCACCAACTGTTGGATACGTTGGTGGGAGAGTTCGAGAAGCGCGCCGGCGTCCCGGATGCTCACACCGAGTTTTTTGGTCAGCGCCATCGCGGCCTCCCGCAGGAGCGCCTGGGCCTCAGCTTGAATGTGATCGGCCCGTTCACGCGCCTCCTTGGCTTTTCGCACCTGCGCGATCAGCTCCTCGCTCAGGTGAAACTCCGGCACGAGCTGCGCGGTCTTGCCCGGTTCCCCGGCTGCCTCCAAAGCATTCCTGATCCGGCGCAGCACCTGCTGGATGCTGCGTCCCTGCGTATGAACTCCCTCGACTCCCTTCGCGGTTGCTACCCACCACCCCGCTTCATCGAGTTCCAGTTCAATCGCGAAGGTCCTCCGCGACTTCCTCCTCGCCGACATCGGTTTCACCTCCTCAAGGTTGACCGCGCCTCGCCGAAAGCCAACGCGCGCCCAGGCACGGCTCCAGGTCGCGCTCAATTTTTCGGAGCAGGCCAGGTCCCAGGTCCTCCCCTGCATGCACCGGGATGGTGGTCAAGCATGTTCCGCACCTGACGCGCAGATGCGCGCCTCTCTGGCGGAGCTCCACGCAACCTAGCGTTTTCAGGAGCTGGCGCAGCTCCTTGGCTTTCATGTGGCTATCAGGCTAGCCACCTTCTCGGGATCTGTCAACCGAACTAGCCACTTTGCTTGCTCCGTCGAGCTGAGCGGCGCTGCTCGCAGGCCGGGTCATCCGGCCCGGGGCCGGCAGCGGGGCGTACCTGTGAAGGGAGCCTTTCCGGTGTACCACTCATCCCCCCGGAATCCAGGGCCTTTTTAAGGCCAGCATGCCCGCCTGCTCGCCGGCTGGACGCCGGAATGTCGGACCCATCGCGTAGCGTTGCACTCATTCGGCGGAGACGCGCCACACGATGGGATCGGCGTGACACTCGACTCGTCCAGCGGATTCGGGCTTGCGCCCGGCGGACCTGTTTCGCCGCCTCCGTCGGCCGTGCCCAGAATGGTCCGCGCTCTCAACCAAGTCGCGGCCTTCAAGTACGTCACCGCAGACAACGCCCCGATCTACCGCGCGGTCATGCAGGTCTTTTTCGATGCGCGGCAGAGCTACGTCATCGAGCTCCGCCCGAACGACGTACTCGATCGTCTGCGCACCTCGCGACTCTTCGCCGAGATCCCCACGGACGAGGCCCTCGACTACCATCTCTCCCAGCTCGTCGACTGGGGGAATCTCGCTGCCGCGCACGATCCGGGCGCGGTCGCTCGCCTCGAGGACTTCTACCGGAAGCGCTTCCTCTACCACCTCACCGCGGTCGGCGAGGCTGCGCACCGCGCCGTCCTCGACGTCGAGGCCACCGCCGGTCGGTCAGGCTCGCTGCAGTCCACCATGCTAGCCAAGATTCGCGACGCCCTCCGCGCCCTCGCGGAGTGCTCCGCCGATTCCCCGGCGCCGCCCGACGACGTGCTCGGGCTGCTGCACGACCTGCACACCGCGTTCGACACGCTCACCGAGGAGGCCAACCGCTTCATTGGAGAGCTGGACCGTTCCACCGCTCCGGACCGCATCGAGGAGGAACGATTCGTCCTCTACAAGCAGGCCCTCCTCGCTTACATCTCGCGGTTCGTCGAGCAGCTCCGGCGCCTCGCCGACGAGATCCGTGCCGGCATCGAAGCGGTGGAGCTTGCGGGGGCCCATCGGCTCATCGAGTTGGCCTCCCGCTCTCCGGATCTGCCGCCCGCGCTGGGCACCGAGGACCCGGTCGCAGCCTGGATCGCCGAGCAGCGTGCCCGCTGGTCCGGCGTCCGCGCCTGGTTCGTCGGAGATTCCTCCGCCGTCCCGACCGTCGAGCGGCTCGCCGAGGTTGCCCGCGAAGCCGTCGTGTCCCTTACGCGCACGCTGGGACGACTCAACGACCGTCGCACGCGCCCCGTCGATCGCGCCGCCGACTTCCGCGCTCTTGCCCGCTGGTTCACCGCCTGCCCCGACGACCGTGCCGCGCACAAGTTGTGGTACGCGGCTTTCGGCCTCGCACCCGCTCGCCACTTCCATCTTCAGGACGACGATCCGGACCTCGTCGCTCCCGGCACGTCCTGGTGGGACGCGCCGCCGGTGAACGTCCCGATCCGGCTACGCACCCGCGGAAGCATCAGCGCTGCCGGCCGCCCAGCCGCCGCCGCCGACCACTCGCTGACCCGGCAGTGGATCGCCCAGAAGCGCCGCCGCGAGCGCGCCCAACTCCAGGATGCTGTGCGCCGCTTCGCCGGGCAGGGTCCGCTCTCGTTCCGCGAACTGGCCCTGCTCAAGGCCGCGGAGTTCGACTTGTTGCTCGCGCTGCTCGACGAAGCGCTCAGCGCGCCTCGCTGCCCCGACGGCGCGCGCGCCGCTCGCACCGCGGACGGCCGTTTTCTCCTCACGCTCCAGCCTCCGCCCGCAGGCCACACCGAGCTGGTGCCCATCGACACGCCCGCGGGTCGTCTCTGGTGCCTCGATTATCGGCTCGAGGTGAAGGACGCGCTCGCGGCATCGGCGCCGCGCGCCGCCGCAGGAGGAGCTTCGTGAGCGAGCTGCAATCGGTCCTCGACTCGGAGCGGACCGCCCAGCGCACCGCGGCCCTTCGTCACCTGCTCGCCCATCCGCTGGTGCTCGCCGTCGATGCGCCGGAGGCGTTCGCGTCGATCGTCCGGCACCGCGAGTGGCTGTCCACCTGGCTCGCGGAGCATCCGGGCTGGAAGCTCTCCGTCGAATCCGCCGCAGGATTCGCCCGTCTCCACAAGATCCCGGCCGTACCGGACGCCACGCGCCCGGCGCATGCTCCCGGACGCCCGGCGTTCGACCGCCGGCGCTACGCGCTGTTCTGCCTGACGCTCGCCGCCCTCGACGACGTGCCCTCGCAAACTACGCTCGCCACGCTGGCCCGCCTGGTCGAGGAGCTCAGCGCAGAGGAGGACGGCGTCGCCGGCTTCGACCCGACGTCCTCCGCCGAGCGCCGGGCCTTCGTCGACGCGCTCCGACTCCTGGCTGCATTCGGCGTGCTCCGGCTGCGTGACGGCGACGAGGAGCGGTACGCGCAGAGCCGTGAGGGGGACGCCCTCTTTGACGTCAACGAGCGGCTCCTCTCGCAGCTCATCTCCGCGCCGGTCCCTCCCGCTTTCGCCTGCGAACCTGACCGGCTCCTCGAGGAGCCGTGGCCGGATACCGAAGAAGGCCAGCGCCAACGCGCCCGCCAGCACGTCCTGCGGCGACTGCTCGACGAGCCCGTCCTCTATTATGAGGACCTGGAGCCGCGCGCCTTCGAATGGATCGATCACAGCCGCGGCTTCGTCTACCGCCTCCTTCAGCAGGACGCCGGATTCACCGTCGAGCGCCGCAAGGAGGGCCTCGCTGCCGTGGACCCGAGCGGCGAGACGACCGACACACTGTTCCCCGGTGGCGGCTCGACCGTCCAGCACGCCGCGCTCCTCCTTGCGGAGCAGCTCGGACGTCTGCATGGACGCGGAGAGAGCGCCATCGAGCCGGACGCCATCGTGCGCCTGATGGAGCAGCTCCAGCGCGATTGCGGCGAGCTGTGTCACTGGAGCAAGCAGTATCCAGCCGACGAGGCAGGCGCGCACCGCCTTGCTGGCGACGCGCTCGAGCTCCTGGAGGGCTTCGGGCTGGTCTCGGGAACCGAGGATGGCGCCGCCTGGCGCATCCGGCCGGCTACCGCGCGCTTCGCCGCCGGCGCTCCCGCCGTTCGCCGCGTGGCGGCACTGAACAGATGAGGCGATGATGAACGCTCCGACAGCTCTCCCCGATCCCGGCACGTCGCGATGGCAGCTGCTGCGCGCGGGCATCCAGAACATCTGGGAGTACGACGACCAGCGCTTTGTGTTCCAGCGCGGGCGGCTGCTCCTCCGCGGCCAGAACGAGTCGGGAAAGACGAAGGCGCTGGAAGTCCTGCTCCCCTTCCTCTTCGACGCCGATCTCCAGCCGCAGCGGCTCGATCCGTTCGGCTCGACGGCGCGGCCGATGCGTTGGAACCTGCTCAACGACTCGAACCCCGACGTGTCCGTCGCCATCGGTTACGTGTGGCTGGAGCTGGGTCGCATCGAAGAGGGAACCCCGCGCTTCTGCACCGTGGGTGCCGGTCTCAGGGCGAAGCGCAGCGTGCCCGGCGTCGAGAACTGGTACTTCGTCTCCTCGCAGCGCGTGGACGTGGACCTGCGCCTCTACGACGCGAACCGCGTCCCACTCACCCGCGCCGCGCTCGGCGACGCGCTCGCGGGGAGGGGCCAGCTCTTCGACCGCGCTTCCGACTACCGGCGGGCGGTCAATGGCCTCCTGTTCGGCATGCCCAACGAGCAGTACTCCGCGCTCATCGACGCGCTCCTGCAGCTCCGCCGCCCGCAGCTCTCCAAGCAGCTCGACCCTGAGGAGCTCTCGCGGATCCTCAGCGCGAGCCTGCCGCCGCTCGACACGGGCGTGGTGGGCACGCTGGCCGAGGGTTTCGAGCGGTTGGATCGCCATCGCGCCGAGCGCGAAGAGCTGGCCGGAACGCTGAGTGGGCTCCGCGCTTTCCTCGACGTGTACCGCGGGTACGTCGCGTCCTTCGTGAAGTCGCGCGCGCTCGATCTGACGCGCGCCGAGAGCGCCTACCACGCGTCGCGCGCGGCGGTCCGGGAGGTCGAGGAACGGCAGCAATTGACGGCGCGGCGGCAGCTCGAGCTGGCCGAGACCCTCGTCCAGCTGCAGCGCGAGGGCGATGCGCTGGAGGAGCGGATCCGGACGCTCCGGGAATCGGACGAGTTCCGCGCGGTACGGGACCTGGATGAGGCGGTGTCTCGGGCACAAGGGGACCGCCAGTTTTCCATCAAGCTGCGTGCCGCGGCAGCGTCCGCGCGCGACCGCGCGGAGGCCACCGGTCGCAAGGTGCAGGAAGCGGAGACCGCGTCCGCGTCGGCGAGCGTGGAAGCGGAGCGCTCGCGTGTCGCCGCGCGGGACCGCGCAGCACAGGCGTTGCTGGATCCGGTCGACCTGGCCCTGGCCGCGACGCTCGAGCGCGGTGACTTCGGAGGGGCGCACGGGACGCTCGCCACCGCCGTCCGGATGCGCGAGGAGGCGGTGGCCTCGGTCGCCGCCCACGCCCGGAGAATCTCCGAAGCGACGTCGCGCCTGGATCGCGCCGCCGACCGGTTCGCTGCCGCAGACGACCGTGCACGTAGCGAGGCAGAGAAGCTCGCGCATGCGGAATCCGAAGAGGCCGCAGCCCGCGATCGATTCCTTCAGGATGTTTCCGCCTGGTCGGAAGGTCTGCGCGTTCTCTCCGTGGATGCGGCGGCCCTCCTCGATGTGCCTCCCGCGCAGATGCGTGGAGGGATCGAGGCAGCGGCGACCTCCGCGCGGCACGAGCTGGACGGCGAGGTTTCCGCTGCCGCGCTCGCGCTCTCGAACGTCGACCAGGAGCTGGAAGATGTCCGCCGCGACCGCGACGCGCTGCTGGCGAGCGCGCACCAGCCGCCGCCGGCCCCATCCTGGCGCGCGGGGCGCCCGGCCGAGCGGCCGGGGGCGCCGTTCTACCTCGTGTGTGAGTTTCGCGACGGGCTCGCCGCCGGGGCGCAGGCTGGGCTCGAGGCGGCGCTGGAGGCGTCAGGGCTCCTCGATGCCTGGGTGACGCCGGAGGGGCGGCTCCTCGATCCATCCACCTCCGACGTCGTGCTGGCTCCAGCGCCGCAGCAGGGCGCCACGCTCGCGGACGTGCTGAGACCGGCGCAGGGCGCAGCAGTTCCGGAAGAGACCATCGCCGCCGCCCTGCGTTCCGTCGGACTCGTCCAGGACGGAACGGCGTCGGAGCAGGCGTGCTGGGTCTCGACGGACGGCCGGTTCCGCTTGGGCCCGCTCCACGGGTCGAATGGGAAGGACTCGCCGGCATTCATCGGCGCGTCGGCGCGAGAGGAGGCGCGGCTTCGTCGGATCGCGGACCTGGACGCGCGCATTGCCATTCTCGAGACAGATCGCACGGAGCGGCAACGCGCGCTGCAGGCGGCCGAAGCGCGGCGGGAGTTGCTCGCCGACGAGCTGCAACGCTTTCCGGACCACTCTGCGCTGCTCGAGCGTCAGGCAGCCACGGCGGCGCGCGCGGAGGAGCTGGCGGCAGCACGGACCTGCCGGGCAGAAGCCGCGCAGCTCTTCGAGGAACAAAAGGCGGCGCTTCGGGAGGAGGTCGTCGCCCGCGACGCCGAGGCGGCCAGGCTCGAGCTCCGCGGCTGGGTCGATCGCTTGGACGAGCTCCGCGCGCGGACGGCGGAGTACGACCGCGCGGCGCGGGACCTGATCTCGTCGGCGCGACGCATGCAGGATGCGCGGGCGCTGCTGGTCGAGCGGCAACAGGCCCGTGGAGAAGCCCAGACGCGCCTCGCGGAGGCGGAGAGCGAAGCGGAGCAGGCTAACGGCGCAGCGGCGAGGGCAGAGGCGCGGGCCGCCGCGTTGCGCGAGGCGGTCGGCTCCACCCGCGACGAGATGCTCGGAGCCATCCGGTCTGCCGAGGAGCGCCGGGCGGCCGTGCGCGGCGAGCTGGAGGACGACCGCAAGGAGAAGACCGACGTAGACCAGCAGGTCGGCGCGCTGCGCCGCGAGCTGGACGACGCGCAGCAGAAGGTCGCCGATCAGGACGGCCAGCGGCGCGAGGCGGATGCCCGCTTCCGAGAGGTGGCGGTGCACGGCTTGCTGGCTCTGGCGGGCGTGGAGGGCACGACAGATCCGGCGCAGTGGAGCTTTACCGACGCGCTGCTCACTGCGCGCCGAGCGGATGAGGCGATGCCGAAGATCGATCCGTCTCAACAGGGGCGCGACCGGGCGTGGAACAAGGTCGGCGAGAAGCATGGCGATCTCATGCGGAGCGTGCGACCGGAGATCCGCGTCGTCGCCGAGCAGATCTCCGGGCTGATGCTGTACCGCGCAACCTTCAACGCGCGCGGGATGGCACTCCTCGAGCTTCGCGCCGAGCTGGAAGCGGAAGTCGCCTCCCGCGACCGGCTGCTCGGCGAGGAGGAGCAGAAGCTGTTCGAATCCTTCCTCACCGGCGAGGCCCACGAGCACCTCCGCGCGCGGCTGCGAGATGCGTTTGCCCTCGTCAAGCGGATGAACCGCCAGCTTGAGGCGCATCCAACCTCGTCGGGGATGCAGATGCGGCTCGGATGGGAGGTGGCGGAGGAGACGCCGCCCGGAACGCGCGAGGTCGTGGCTCTGCTCTTGCGCTCGGGCCACCTGCTTTCAGACGCCGACCGATCCGCACTGAGCGCGTTCCTGCGGCAGCGGCTCGATGACGCGCGACGGCAGGAGGGGGCGCGGCCTCTTCAGGAGCAGATGATGGCCGTGCTGGACTACCGCGCCTGGCACACCTTCCATGTGGAGTGCCGGTCGGGACCGGAAGGGTGGAAGCGGCTCACGCGCAAGGTGCACGCCGCCGGCTCCGGCGGGCAGAAGGCGGTGATGCTCCACCTTCCGCTCTTTGCGGCGGCGGCGGCGTTTTACGAGTCGGCCTCCGCGGCGGCCCCCCGGCTCATCCTCTTGGACGAGGCCTTCGCTGGAATCGACCGGGAAACGCGCGGACAGCTGATGGGGTTGCTCGCCGAGTTCGATCTCGACTTCGTGATGACCTCGTTCGAGGAATGGGGCTTCTATCCGCAGCTCGACGGCCTCTCCACTTACCACCTGGCCCGCGAGAAAGGCATGCGCGGCGTGTACGCCGACTGGTTCGTGTGGAACGGGCGCGAAGCGATCCCGGTCGGCGCGGCATGAACACCGGATCGGTAAACGACGAACGGGCGGCGGCCCTCCGTGCGCGGCTCGGGCGGCCCGAGTACCACGCTCTGTTCGCCGCGATCCGCGAGCGGCTGGAAGGCGCTGTGCCCGAGCTCGTCAGGACAGTGACGCTCAGTGGGCTCACGCTGGCGGAACGGCAGGCGATCGCCGATCTTCACGGGTCGCGCGAGGTCCCCGGGCAGCGTGTGCGCATCTCGCTGGCGAAGCTGGATGCGGCGCTGCGTTCGAGCGCGGTCGGCGTGGGTCTCATCGACGCCGTCGTGACGCTCGGCGGGCCGCTGGCGGATCGGCGCGCGGCCCGCGCCTCGGCGGCCGCTGCATGCGAGCAGATGTGGTCGCGTGCGGCGCAGCACCCAGCTGTCACCGGCAGCCCGGCGCTCAGCGCGTGGCTTCACGAGCTGCGCGCGTTGGGACTCGTTGCGCGTGCGGCACGGTCGAGCGGAGTTGCCGAGGAGACGCTGCTGGACCAGACATTGGAGGTGGTGGGGCGGCTCCCGGCGGCCAGCACGCCGCTCTCGGTGCTTGCCACCGAGCTCACGGGCGACTCACACGCCCTCGACGCTGGGCAGCCGCTGGCGGGGCTCGTGCTCCGAGCCGCCGCCCGGATCGCCGGGTGGTCGCAGGCCCCCGTCTCTGCGGCGGAGCGCCGGAGGCTGTGGTCGGACGTCGGAGTGGCGTGCGACCCGCTTTCGGCGCAGGTCTTGACGCTCGGGCTCGAACCGCTGGGCGATCACCGGTTGGCTCGACACCTCCGCGAGTCCTCTGCAGACGGCGAGCCTCGCCGGATCACCTTGCGCGAACTCATGGGCGAACCGCTGCGGGTCGAGGCAGAGAGCGACGTCTTCGTCTGCGAGAACCCGAGCATCGTTGCTGCTGCCGCGGATGAGCTCGGCAGCCGATGCGCGGCGCTGGTATGCCTCGAAGGCGTCCCCTCGACGGCGGCGATCGCCCTGCTGCAGGCGCTTCAGCGCGGAGGCGCGCGAATCATGTTCCACGCTGACTTCGACTGGGCCGGTATTCGGATTGGCAACTTGCTCCGCGAGCAACTGAAGGCGGCCTCCTGGCGATTCACCGCGCCCGACTACGAGCGCACTGCCGCTGCGACGTCCGAGGCGCCGGCGCTGGCCGGTATCGCGGTGGAAGCTTCCTGGGACAGCGATCTTGCCGTCGCGCTGCGCCGCATCGGCCGTACCGTTTTCGAGGAGCAAGTGCTGGGTACTTTGCTCGGCGATCTGGAGCGCGAGCCACGGACCCACTAGGGAGCGAACTCGCTCCGTGCCCGCAGGGTGGCGATCCTTGTTCCTTCGGGTTGCTCACGCACGGTCCCCGGCTGCGGCGACCTCCCGGTCGAGGCGATGCCCTCAGCGTCTCCGGTACGAGTAGAGCCAGCGCGCCATGCCGGGCCCCACGTTGCGGACGCTGTGCCGTCGACCGCTCTTGCCCCCACCCACGTACGACCTGCCCGACCCGGCGAGGCATCGGGGCTCTCCCAGCTGGCGCTCCGGTCCAAAGCGTACTGGGGATACGACGCGGAGTTCCTCGACCGCTGCCGTGGCGAGCTGGAGGTGCGTTCCGAGCAGCTCGCGGCGTTGCGGGCGCATGTGCTGGAACGAGAGGGCAGCATCCTCGGCTTCTTCACCCTGGCTGGCGATCCACCCGAGGGAGAGCTGATCCACCTCTACGTCGATCCCGCTGGGCGCCTCTTGCCGCTCCTGGAGCTGGATCTGGCCCCAGCCTCCCGAAATGGTTGATGGCGGATGCGACGCTACGCGGCGTTCCTTCGGGGCGTCAGTCCGATGAACGCGAAAATGCCGGAGCTGAAGAGGTGCTTCGAGGCGGCCGGCTTCAGCGACGTGAAGACGGTCCTCTCGAGCGGCAACGTCGTCTTCAGCGCCCGCGCGTCGTCCGAGGCGTCGCTCGAGCGCAAAGTCGAGACCGCGATGAAGAAGCAGCTTGGCCGTGCGTTCCTCGCCATCGTGCGTCCGCTCGATGTGCTTCGCGCGATCCTCGCCGCCGACCCCTATGGAGCGTTCCGGCTGTCGCCCGGCGCGAAGCGCGTGGTCACGTTCCTGCGCAGCAGGCCCCGGGCGAAGCTCGAGCTGCCGATCGAGCTCGATGGCGCGCGCATCCTGAGCGTGCAGGGCAGCGAGGTTTTCAGCGCCTACGTCCCGGGGCCCAGAGGACCGGTCTTCATAACGCTCATCGAGAAGACCTTCGCCAGAGAGGTCACGACGCGGACCTGGGAGACCGTGAAGAAGGTGGCGGAGTAACCACGGAGGTCACGTGACCAGTCCGAGATTCCTTTCAGGATGAGGTTCGGACTCCCGTTACGCCGCCGGCGCTTCCCCGCAGCTGCACCTCGCGGAGTCTGCCGCCCGCCCAGGCGCAAGGGATCGCCATGGCGACGACCGCGAGGGCATACCACTTGGGGCCGAACTCGGGAGCGCGGCCCCACGCGGCTACGGTAGCGGCAGTGCTGAAGACGAGGCCCACTACGCCAAGCGCCAGGGCGTGCCGCATGGGCCGATCGGGAGCGAGGCGCGCAGTCAGGTAGCTGCCCGCGACGCCGTAGACGATGCGATAGGCCGTCGCGAGCAGGAAGAGCCGGTCGGACATCGGCTGGCCCCAGGGTG
>DATFTN010000118.1:0-2193 GCA_035261845.1 Myxococcales bacterium
GGGCAGCCCGAGCAGATCGGAGAGGAAGAGGAAGTTCCCCTCGCGCGGCGGCTGGCTGGCGGGCGCCGCCGGACCGTTCTCGTTGACCTGTGCCGGCACCGCGGGCGCGGTAGCAGAGGTGCAGCGAGATGGTCAAGGGACCCTTTCGGCTGGCGGCTGTACCGCGATCCAACCTGGGTCCAGCCGGCCCGGCCGGAGCGCATCCATGACGTCCGCGAGGATATCGCTCTAGATCGCGGTGCGGCCGCCGTCCGCCGCAACGACCGCGCCGGTGACGTAGCTCGCGCGCGGCGAGGCGAGGAAGGCGACGACTTCGGCGATCTCCTCAGGGGACGCGGCGCGCTTGACCGCCGTGGTCTTCCCGAGTCCTTCGATGATCTCCGGGACCGATGCTCCGGTGCTCTTGACCGGACCAGGTGCAATCGCGTTCACGCGTACTCCGCTGGAGCTGAACTCCGCGGCCCAGGCTCGCGTCATCGACGACAGGGAGGCCTTCGTCGCCCCGTACGCCGCGGCCCCCGCGAGACCGATTTCGCCGGCCATGCTGCCGACGTTGATGATGCTGCCCTTGCCCCTGGCCACCATCCCCGGTGCGAGCGCGGCCACGAGGAAGAACGGTGCGCGGACGTTGCTGGCGAACAGGGCATCGAACCGCTCGACGTCGAGCTCCGCGGTCGGGCCGAACACGGAGAACCCGGCGTTGTTGACCAGGACGTCGACGTCGCCAGCCTCTTTGGCCAGGCGGCGAATCTCCGCTGGCTTGCTGAGGTCGGCCGCAAGGAAGCGCGCCCGGCCGCCCGCAGCGGTGATTTCTTCGACGGTCCTGGCGCCGCGCGCAGAGTCGCGGCCGTGCACGATGACCTCGGCGCCGTCGCGGGCGAGTTGCAAGGCGATGGCGCGACCGATGCCGGACGTCGCGCCGGTCACCAGCGCCTTTTGATTCTGGAGGTTACGGGGCTGAGAGACTGACATTTGTTTCTCCTTGAAGTGGGATTACGTGCCTGCATGGATGCATGGTCGTCTCGAAGAGATGCTGTGCACTTTTGCCTTTTGTCCGTGCAAGAATGCAGCAAGATGCCGGACTGGAGCGATCTGCGGTTTTTCCTCGAGGTGGCGCGCAACGGCACGTTGGCCGCCGCCGGGCGCAAGCTCGGGGTCGACAACACCACCGTGGGCAGGCGCCTGTCGGCGCTCGAGCGCGACCTCGGCGCGAAGCTGTTCGCGCGCACTCCGGACGGACTCGTGCTCACCGCCGCCGGCGAAGCCATCCGGACGGCCGGCGAGGAGATGGAGCAGGCAGTCCTGCGCGGCGAGCAACGGGCTCTGGGTGCGGACCGCAAGCTCTCGGGCCTGGTCCGCGTCGCCACCACCGAGATGCTCGGCGAGGTGGTGGTCCTGCCCGCGCTGCGGTCGTTGCACGAGCGCCATCCCCAGATCCGGGTCGATCTCGTCACCGGCACCGGACGGCTCGACATCGCGCGGCGCGAGGCGGACGTGGCGCTGCGGTACGTCCGTCCCGAGAGCGGCGACCTGGTGGCGCGCCGCGCGGGGACGGTGGCTTTCGGCACTTATGCTTCGAAGAAGTACCTGGCGGCGCATGGCCGGCCCGCGCGCGGCAGCGGATTTTGCGGGCACGACGTCGTCGGCTACGACGCGGGCATCCGCCATTGGCGCCTCGGCCAGCTTGGTGGCGAGCCTGTGCGCGACGCGCGCGTCGTCCTGCGCACCAACAGCACCCTGATGCTCCTGCAGGCCGTGCGGCTGGGAATCGGCATCGGTTCCCTGCCCTGCTGTCTCGCGCTCCCGGATCCCAGCCTGGAGCGCGTCCCTTCCGCGGCGCCGGCCGAGCTCGACGAGGTGTGGCTGGTCGTGCACGCCGACGTCCAGCGCACGAGCCGGGTGCGCGCCGTCATCGAGGCGCTCGAGGCGCGCATGGCGGACACCGCCGCGGCGCTGTCCGGCAGCGGGGAGGGACGCTTTCCGCCGCGGGCGAATCCATCTTCGAGGACCGACCACCGTGAAGACTAGCGTCCCTTCACCCGCTGGTAGTGCCGGCGCGCCTTGGCGCGGTTGCCGCAGTCCTTCATGCTGCACCAGCGCCGCGACCCGTTCCGGCTCTCGTCGACGAACAGCCAGCTGCACCCGCTGGCTTCCCACATCCCGCACAGCTTCACCGGCGCGGCGTGGTCGCCC
>DATFTN010000119.1:0-4493 GCA_035261845.1 Myxococcales bacterium
GCAGGTAGTCCCACTTGGTCCACGGCATGAACCCGGTGTGCACTTCGGCGCCGACGAGCAGCACCGTGCGCGCCTGGCCCCCCTTCAGCAGAGCGTCGGAGATCTGCAGCCCGTAGATGAAGCCGGTGCACTGTTGCCGGATGTCCAGCGCCGGGATGTGGGTGAGCCCCAGCTTGTCCTGCAGGATGCCGCCGCACCCGGGGAAGTAGTGGTCCGGGGTCATGGTGGCGAAGACGATGTAGTCGATCTCGTCCTTGCCGACGCCGGCGTCCTCGAGCGCCTTCTTGGCGGCTCCGAGGCCCAGGTCGCTGGTGGTAGTGCCCAGCTCGACGAAGTAGCGCGTCTCCACGCCGCTGCGCTCGCGAATCCACGCGTCGGAGGTGTCCATCATCCGGGCGAGCTGGTCGTTGGTGACGAGGTTCTGACCGGTGACGAAGCCGCTGCCGAGTATCTGGGTGCGCATGGGGGCAAACCTCCACTCGCGGGAGGGCGATGCGTTCTAACAGAGGTCCCGCCCGCCGTCGCGCCGCGCTGCGGCAGCCGCCGCCGATAGGGCGGCGCTGAAGTTGTCGCGGTCTAGAGTGGCCAGCCTTCGCCAGCCGCCGCCGATAGGGCGGCGCTGTGCTTTCAGATCGCGGACGCTTTAGCTGCGCAGCGTCACCAGCGCGCAGACCCCGCCCGCCGCGGACACCGCCGCGCAGATCCACAGCGCGCGCGGAAACCCCGCCGCGAGCGACTCCGGGTCCGCAGCCGCCATTCCAGCCAGGAGCGGCAGCACCGCGACCGCCAGCAACCCGGCGAGCCGCGAGACCGCCGTGTTCACCGCCGCGGCGATGCCGGCGCGCTTCTCCTCGACTCCTGCGAGCACCGCCATGGTGAGCGGCGCGACCGTGGCGGCAAGACCCAGACCCAGCACTACGATCCCCGGGAGCGCTCCACGAAAGTAGCTCGAGCCGCGCCCGACGCCGGTGAGCAAGGCCACGCCGGCGGCGACGACCAGCGGACCGGCCGTCATCGGCGCCCGATAGCCGATGCGCGAGGCGAGCTTCCCTGCCACCGGCGACAACGCGAGGAGGAGGACCGTGATCGGCGTAAGCGCGGCGCCGGCGGCGAGCGGCGAGTAGCCGAGCACGCCTTGGAATTGGAGCACGAGCAGGAACGTGGCGCCGACCAGAGAGAAGTAGACCGCGAGCGTCACCGCGTTCGCTCCGGAGAACTGGCGCGCGCGGAACAGGTCGAGCGGCAGCATCGGGTCCGCCCGCCGCGCTTCGATCCAGACGAAGGCGGCGAGCGACGCGACGCCGACGACGGCGGCCACCGCCAGGTAGGGTCCGTGCGCCGGCGCCTCGATCAAAGCGTAGACGGAGCCGCCCAGCCCCAGCGTTGCGGCAGCGGCGCCCGGAAGGTCGAGGCGGGCTGGACCCGGAGTGCGCGACTCGGGGACGCAGCGCACCGCCGCCCACACCGCCGCCGCGACGAGCGGCAGGTTGATGAAGAAGGCCACGCGCCAGGACCACACCGTGATGAGCCACCCGCCGAGCAGCGGACCCAGAGCGGTGGTCACGCCGGAGAGCCCCGCCCAAGCGCCGATCGCCTGGCCTTGCTCGTCCTCGGAGAAGCTCGAGCGCAGGACCGCGAGGCTCCCTGGGATCAGGAGCGCCGCTCCCGCGCCTTGCACCGCGCGAGCGGCCACCAGGACGCCAATCGAGGGCGCCAGCCCGCACGCCGCCGACGCGATCGCGAACCACACGAGGCCGGCGACGAACATCTTCCGTCGCCCGAGCGCATCCCCGAGCGAGCCGCCGCAGAGGAGCAGCGCGGTCAGCGTGAGCAGGTAAGCGTCCATCGTCCACTGCAGCCCGGCCATGCCGGCGTGCAGCTCGCGGCCCAGCACCGGCAGCGCCACGTTGACCACCGTGGAATCGAGGAAGGCGATCCCCGAACCGAGCACCGTCGCGAGCAGGACGCCGCGCCCGCGCGCGCTGCCCAGGCGCACGCTCACAGGCGCAAGCCTCGCGGGACGACCGAGCGGCCCAGCAGCTCGAAGAGCGCCTGCGCCAGGAGGGCCAGAAGCGCTGCCGGAACCGCCCCCTCCAGGATGAGGCCCAGATCGGCGAGCCGGATTCCAGTGAGGATGGGTTGCCCGTACCCGCCCGCGCCGATCAGCGCCCCGAGCGTCGCGGTGCCCACGTCGATGACGGCGGCGGTCTGCACGCCCGCGAGGATCGAGGGCGAGGCCAGGGGCAGCTCGATCAGCCGCAGCCGGGCCAGGCGGGTCAGGCCGAGCGCCTCGGCCGAATCGCGGATCTCCGGTGCGATGCCGGAGAGCCCGGCGGCCGTGTTCCGCACGATGGGGAGCAGGCTGTAGAGGAAGAGCGCCGCGATCGCGGGACGCGCGCCGATGCCCAAGAGAGGAATCATGAAGACGAGCAGGGCCAGCGAGGGGATGGTCTGCACCAGCCCCACGCCCCCCAGGAGCAGCTGCCCGGCGCGCGGCTTGCGCGCGGCGGCGATGCCCAGGGGCACCGCCACCACCAGCGCGGCGGCCAGCGAGATCGCCACCAGCTCCAGGTGCTCGACGGTCCGGGCGGCGATCCGGCGGGCGCGGCTCTCGGCGCGCTCCGGGACGCGCACGCCGAGCGCCCGGGCGAGGAAGTCGGACGCGACGACCGATTCTGGTTCGCGGCGCAACTTGACGCGCGCGTTCAGCTCGATCATGTCGCGCGCGGAAATGCGGCCCTCCAGCCCGCGCAGCACCGCGGCGGCGTCCTCGGGAAGGTCCTTCCTCCAAAGCAGGACGGCCTGGTAGTCGGGGAAGAACCGGCGCACGTCCTCGAGGACGACCAGGTCGTAGGCCGCGATCTCCGCGTCGGTGGTGTAGAGGTCCGTCGCGTCGATGGCGCCGCCCGCGAGGGCGCGCAGGGCCAGGTCGTGCTCAATTCCGCGGACGTCCCGCTGCGGCAGGCGGTAGGCGGCACGCAGCGCCGGCCAGCCGTCCTTGCGGTCCATGAACTCGTTGCTGAAGCCGAGCCGCAGCTCGGGGTGGCGCGCCAGGTCCTGGAGGGTATGGATCCCCAGCCGCTCCGCGGCGCCGCGCTGCATGCCGACGGCGTAGCTGTTGGAGAACCCGAGCGAGCGGGACATCACCACGCCCTTGGCGGCGACGCGGTCGCTCAGCTCGCCCGGCCCGGGCAGGAGCTCCTGCGCCAGCGTCCCCGTGTACTCGGGATAGACGTCGATCTGGCCGCCCAGGAGCGCGTCCCAGAGGATGCGCGAGCCGCCCAGCTCGCGCCGGTGCGTCGCCTCGATGCCCGCGCTGCGCGCGAGCTGCGCGGCCATCTCGGCCACGATCACCGACTCGGTGAACGCCTTGGACCCGATCTGCACCACGGCGAGCAGCGCGAGGATCATCGCAGCCGCTCCAAGGGGGCGCGCTGCGCGTGGATGAAGCGGGCCACGTACGGGTCGGCCGGAGCGCGGGCCAGCTCCTCGAAGGTCCCCTCCTGCGCGATGCGGCCGTCGTGCAGCAGGACGATGCGGTGCGCGAAGAAAGCCGCCTCGCCCAGGTCGTGCGTGACCAGCACCACGGTCTTGCGCAGCTTCTCGAAGGCGGTGCGCAGGTCTCCCTGCAGGTCGAAGCGCGTGACCGGATCCAGCGCGCCGAGCGGCTCGTCGAGGAGGAGCACCTCGGGGTCGAGCATCAGCGCGCGGAGCAGCCCCACCCGCTGCGCCTGCCCTCCCGAGAGCTGCGCCGGGTACTGCTGCAGCGCCGCTTCCGGCAGCTGCGCCAGGTGGAGCAGCTCGTCCAGGCGCCGGGCGATGCGCTCTTCGGGCCAGTCCAGCCAGCGCGCGACCAGCGTCACGTTGCCTTCGGCGGTGAGGTGGGGGAACAGCCCTCCCCCTTGCACGACGTAGCCGATCCGGCGGCGCAGCGAGGCCGGATCCAGGGCGCGGACGTCCTCGCCCCGGAAGCGCACCGTACCCTGCTCCGGGGCGAGCAGCCCGAGCAGGAGGCGGAGGAGCGTCGTCTTCCCCGCCCCGCTGGGCCCCAGGATGGCCAGCGTCTCGCCCTCGGCGACCCGCAGGTCCAGCGGCCCCAGCCGGCCGAAGCGGTGCGCCACTCTTTCGAGCTCGAGCACGCCGGGCACGGCTCCTTGTATTGCACGGAACGAGGGCGCGCACGTTTGCAAAGTGCCCACCGGCGGTGGATGTTGCGCGGCCCGGAGGTGCTGCAGATGAGATCAGCGGCCGTCCTGCTCCTCGCGCTGGGCTGCGTTACCGAGCGCGGAACACCCGCCCCGCCCGCGGGTCCCAGCCCCAACCCGACGGCCGCGGCGAGCACCACCGCCGCCGTCGAGGCTCCCCAGGCGCAGCCGCCCTCGCTGCGGCTTCCAGTCACCGTGCGTCCGGTCCGCTATCGGCCGACCCTCACCATCGTCCCCGACCAGGACGGCTTCAGCGGCACCATCGAGATCGACCTGGACGTGCTGGCT
>DATFTN010000120.1:0-9310 GCA_035261845.1 Myxococcales bacterium
GTCATGATGCTCGACGAGATCGACAAGCTGGGCGCCGATTTCCGCGGCGACCCCAGCGCGGCGCTGCTCGAGGTGCTCGATCCGGAGCAGAACAACAGCTTCTCCGATCACTACCTCGACGTGCCGTACGACCTGTCGAAGATCATGTTCATCGCCACCGCGAACCAGCTCGACCCCATTCCGCCGCCCTTGCGGGACCGCATGGAGGTCATCGAGCTGCCCGGCTACACCTTCGAAGAGAAGATCCACATCGCCAAGAACCACCTCATCCCCAAGCAGGTGAAGGAGCATGGGCTGTCGGTGGAGAACCTGGAGCTGTCCGACGCGGCGCTGACCAAGATCATCGTCGGCTACACGCGAGAGGCGGGCGTCCGCAACATGGAGCGGACCATCGCCGACGTGTGCCGGGCGGTGGCGGTCGACGTGGCCAAGGGCTCCGACGCCAAGCGGGTGATCACGGCGGAGGAGCTGGAGATCATCCTGGGGCCGGAGAAGTTCTGGTCGGAGACGGCCGAGCGCACCGAGGTCCCGGGGGTGGCGACGGGCCTTGCCTGGACGTCCGCGGGCGGCGACCTGCTCTTCATCGAGGCGACCAAGATGCAGGGCAAGGGCGGCATCACCTTGACCGGCCAGCTGGGCGACGTGATGAAGGAGTCGGCCCAGGCGGCGCTCAGCTACACGCGCAACAAGGCGCAGAAGCTGGGCATCGACCCGCGCTTCCTGGAGAAGAACGACATCCACATCCACTTCCCGGCGGGCGCGATCCCCAAGGACGGACCGTCCGCGGGCGTGACCATCTTCACGGCGCTGACCTCGCTCTTGACGGGCATCCGGGTACGCGGCGACGTCGCGATGACCGGCGAAGCGACGCTGCGCGGTCTGGTGCTGCCGGTGGGCGGCATCAAGGAGAAGGTGCTGGCCGCGCACCGGGCGGGGATCAAGCGGATCATCATGCCGGAGCGCAACAAGAAGGACCTGCAGGACGTCCCGGAGCAGGCGAAGAAGGAGATGGAATTCATCTTCGCCCACTCGATGGACGACGTGCTCAAGTCCGCGCTGGAAGAGGATCCCTTCGAGAAGGCCGCGAAGAATCCCCTCCCTCCGGAGTCCCCTCCTCCCCCTGCCGAACAGCCCCAACCCGGCGTCCGCGCCTAGCCCGCATCGCCGTGCTGCATTTTGAGGCCCTGACCAGCAATGGTCAGGGCCTCGTTCGTTTCACGCAGAGGGCGCAGAGGAGAGGGAGGAGGGGAGGAACTTCTTTCCAAGAAAATCAGATGGCTCCTCCGCGCCCTCCCTTTCCTCCCCTCCTCCGCGTGAAACGTTTGTGAGGGTCAGTCGGAGCGGCAGACGCGGGATTTGCCTTCCTTCTTGGCGCGGTAGAGGGCGGCGTCGGCGCGGGCCAGCAATTCCTCGAGGGAGGCGCAGCCTTCGGCGGTGGCCACGCCGATGGAGACGGTGGCGGTGAGCCTCTGATCGAGGACCTGCAGCGGGTGTTGCGCCAGGCGGGCCAGCAGGCGCTCCGAGGTGATCACCGCTCCGTCCACCGAAGTGTCCGGCATCAACGCCACGAATTCGTCTCCGCCGATGCGGGCGGGGAGATCGCTGGCGCGCACCGTCGCCCGCAGCAGCGTGCCGATGTGCTGCAGCAAGGCGTCGCCCGCGGCGTGGCCGAAGTTGTCGTTGATGCGCTTGAACCCGTCCACGTCGACCGCCGCGCAGGCGAGCGGGTGCCTGTGCCGGCGGTGCCGCACCCACTCGTTGTCGCCCTGGTCGAGGAAGGCGCGCCGGTTGAAGAGCCCGGTGAGCGGATCGTTCCTCGCGAGCTCCCGCATGCGGCCCGTCATCGCGGCCAGCTGGGCGAGCATCTCCGAGTGGCGCCGCCTGAGCGCCTCCACGTGGTCGACCAGCCCCCCGGTGACCGCCATCTCGTGGCCCAGGCCCGCCACCAGCGGATCTTCCAGCGCGAAGAACCGGTAGGTCGCCGGGACCAGACGGTCGCGCCCGCGGTGGGTCAGGTCGAGCGAGAATGCCTGGGTGGCGTCGCGCTCCAGGGCCATCGCCTGCTCGAACCGCTCGCGGGACGGATCGTCGAGCGACCCGGCGAATTCCATCCCCGGCTCGACCTGCGAGACCGCCGCGCGCAGCCCCGCGCTCGCCCGCACGACCTTGAGCTCGGCATCGAGGACGACGAGCAGGTCGGGGCAGCGCTCGACCAGGATGGAATCCAGGCTGTCGGCCAAGGAAGGGGGACCTCTGCTCCAAGGATAATGGTGGTGCCTCTACGCACAAAAGGTGAGTGCATGTCATGGCCAAAACCACCCAAGAAAACCACACCGCGACCCCCGGCCGTGACTCCACACGAGATCCGGGTTGCGCCCAGCAAGGACGCGTGGAATCTCTCCGCCGTGGACCGGAAAGCAGTCCTGATTACCGGCGCGGCCGGCCTGATCGGCTCCCACCTCTGCGAGGCATTCGCGCGCTCGGGCTGGGAGGTCCGCGCGGTCGATCGGCCAGGCGCCGACCTGTCCGAGGCCCGGGCCGTCGGCGCCGCGCCGTCCGAGGCGCAGCTGGACAGCGCCGAAGGGGCGCTCTTCGCCGCCGAGCTGGCCAAGGGCACCGGCCTGGTGGCGCACGCCGCGTTTCCCGGCGCCGGACTCACCGAGGAGGCCCTCGCGTCGGCGCGCGCCGCCATGGCCGCCGCGCTCGCCGCCGGCGCCCCGCTCCTCCTCCTCTCCAGCTGCACGGTCTACGGAAGGCCGCGCAACCTTCCCTGCGAGGAGGGCGATCCCAAGCGTCCGATCGACTCGCACGGAATCGCGCGGTGGGCGGTGGAGCGGGAGGCGTTCCTCTGGCGCCGCACCCGCGGGCTCAAGCTGGTCGTGCTGCGGCCCGCGCTCACCTACGGTCCCCGGCAGCGGCGCGGCCTCGCCGCCGCGTTGGTGGTCGCCTCGCTGGCGGCCCACGCGGATCGCGCCCTCTGGCTGCCTCGCCGCGGCCCGGTGGTGCACGCCGTCCATGCCGAGGACGTCGCCCGCGCCGCCCTCCTCCTGGCGGAGCACCAGCATCTCCCCGCGCTGTTCGGGCGCGCCTACAACGTGGCCGACGACGTCCCGCTGCCGCTGGAGGAGCTGGCGCGCGCGGTCCTGCACGCGGCGGGCGCCCGCGAGGCGGGGCGCCTTCCCTACTCGCCCGCGTCGGCCCGCGCCGGTCTCTGGGTGCTCCGCCACACGCCGTCCTGGGTGCTGTGGAACCGCCTCAACAAGCGCCTCGCACGGGCCTGGCTGCGCGCCTGGGAGGGGCGCCCGCCGGCCGCGCCGCCGCGGCTCACGCCCGATCTGCTCGAGCAGCTCGCCGCCGATCGCTACTACGACACCAGCCGGCTGCGCGCGCTGGGGTTCCTGCCCCGCTGGCCCAGCGCGATCGATGGCCTCCTGGAGCTGGCCTCGGCGAGCCGCGCACAGGGCCTCCTGCCGGCGCCGCGCGGAACACCGGAGCTGCCGGCGCCGGCGCGCACCGGAAGTTGACTCACCCGGACTTTGGCCCCTGAGATCGAGCCCCGATGCCCGAGTCCGCCGCCGATCTGGAGCAGAGGGCCGAGCGCGCCGTCCGCCGCGGGGAGCTGCACGCGGCGCTGCAGCTGTTCGAGGAGCTGATCGCGCTGACTCCCGGCGACGAGAGGGTGCGCCAGCGGATGGAGTCGGTGCGCGCGCTGCTCCAGCCGGCCGAGCTTTCCGACGGACAACGCCCGACGGAGCCGGACGAGGCGGAGCCCAGGCCCGCCGCCGGAACCTTCACCGACGCGGAGCAAGGCGAGCTGCACGCCAGCGCCGGCCGGTTCGTCGAGGCGCTGCGCTGCTACGAGCGCGCCCTGGCCGCGGCGCCGGAGAACGAGTTGATCCGGGAGCGGCTCCAGGAGCTGCGCGAGCTGGCTCCCCCCGGGGCCCGGGCCGACCTCGGCTCCGCGGAGCAGCTCCCGGCCCCCGCCTCGGCGCCCGCGCCGCAACGCGCACCCTCGCGCTCGACCAAGGTGGCGCATGCGAGCTTCGCCCCGATCGAGGGAGAGCCCGCCCCGCGGCCGCTGCCGCGGGATCCGGTGAAGATGCTGGAGGCGCTGCTCGAGCGCATCCGGGCCGGCCGGCGAGGTGCATCGACCCGCGCTTGATCGGTCCTTGCCGCACCGCTACAGTGCCAATGCCGTCGTGCCCCCCTCGTGGGCGCCCGCGAAATCTCGCGCCGACACGGCCGCTTGCCCAGCGGCTCCGGCGCGTCCCGCGCGGGCCCGCTGGAGCACGACCGCGACATGGGCGCCCGAGGAGGGTAGTCGTTGCAGCTTGGCCGGTACCGGCTGGATGAGCAGGTCGGCCAGGGCGGAATGGCCGTGGTGTGGCGCGGCTTCGACACGCAGCTCCGCCGCATCGTGGCGGTGAAGGTCCTCCACCCGCACCTCCACGCGCGCGAGGACATCCGCCGCCGCTTCGACCGCGAGGCGCAGGCGGTCGCTCGCCTGCACCACCCGCACATCCTCGACGTCTACGACTTCAGCGGGCTCGCCGCCGAGCCGTCGTACCTGGTGACGGAGTTCATCCGCGGCCGCACGCTGCGCGAGTTCGCGGAGCAGACCGTCTTCGACCCACCCGAGCTGGCGGCGGCGTGCCTGCTCCCCATCGCCGAGGCGCTGGAGCACGCGCACGCCGCGGGCGTGGTGCATCGGGACTTGAAGCCCGAGAACGTGATGGTCCGCGAGGACGGAGTGGTGAAGCTGACCGACTTCGGCATCGCGGCCTTGCTGGACCCCGGGGAGAAGTTCACCATGACGGGCAGCATCCTCGGCTCGCCCGCGCACCTCGCTCCCGAGACCATCGAGGGCAAGCCGGCGGACCCGCGCAGCGACCTGTTCTCCTTCGGCACCATCCTCTACTGGCTGTCTTGTGGAGAGCTGCCCTTCCAGGCCCCCAGCCCGGCCGCGCTCCTCCGCGCCATCCTCGACGGCAAGCTG
Source organism: Myxococcales bacterium (assembly GCA_035261845.1). Taxonomy (GTDB): domain Bacteria; phylum Myxococcota; class Myxococcia; order Myxococcales; family 40CM-4-68-19; genus VBKO01. The sequence goes on from DATFTN010000120.1 coordinate 4,997, forward strand.
AAGGACCCGCGCACGGTACGGCCGGCGGTGAGCGACGGGCAGGCGAAGATCATCTCGCGCTGCCTGGAGCGGGACCCGGCCCGGCGCTATCAGAGCGCGGGAGAGCTGCGCAGCGAGCTGGAGGTCCTGCTGGCGGACGCCGGCGTGGAGCAGCCGCTCGAGACGCTCGCCCGATTCGTGAACGCGCCCGCCGAGGAGGCGCCCCGCGTCCGCGATGCGCTGGTCGCCCGCTGCCTCACCCGGGGCGAGGAGGAGCTGTCGCGCAAGCGCACCAGCGCGGCGCTGGCCGCGTTCGGCCGGGTGCTGGCGCTCGATCCGCAGAACGCGCAGGCGAAGGGCCGCGTCGATCGCATCCGGCGCCGCACGCGTCTCTTGAAGCTCGGCCGGTGGACGCTGATCGGCGCTGCCGCCTGCGCGATCGCCGCCGCGGTGGCCGTGCCGGCCATCCGATTCGCAGAACGGGTGCAGGCGGCCCGGGTGGAGCGGGAGCGGCAAGAAGCTCGGGCGAGGGAGCTGACCGCCGCGGCGGCGGCCAACCCCATTCCGGCCACGAAACCGCCGCCAGCGCCGGCCCCGAAGTCGGACCCCAGCTCGACCGCGACCTCGACGTCCGCGGCGAAAGCCAGCCCTGGCGTCACCACCCGGCCTGCGGTCGCCCGGCGCGAGCAACGCGTCGCCGAGAGCCCCAGGCTGCTCTCCGTCGTCCTCGCCCAGAAGGTCCCGGCGCGAGTGGTGGTGGACGACGCCGACCTCGGGCAGGACTTGATGATCCATGCGCAGCTCGCGCCGGGGATCCACCGGGTCACCATCCAGCACCGCTGCTGCGCCGATCTGAACACCCAGATCGACGTCCGGCCGGACCGGCAGCGCTACACGCTGGAGACCGGAGCCCCGCGTCCGGCCCAGCTGCGGATCCTGGGCGGGGACCCCGACGCGCAGGTATGGTACTCGGACGAGAACACGCCGGTGACGCCGCTGGGTCTGGTCCGCGACCTGCGCGGCACGCCGGCGCGCATCGCCATGACCGAGCCTATCCACCGGTTCACCATCACCGTCGGCGACAAGGCGATGCAGCGCACCCTGCGGGCGGGCATCGAGAACGAGATCGACATGGCCGGTGTACCGTGAGGCGCGCGCTTGCCCTCGCGGCCGCGGTGGCGGCGGCCCTGCCCGCCCGGGCACAGCAGGCGGAGCGCCCCCAGCCGCCCGAGGGCGAGGACGCCGCCGCCGAGCAGGTGCGGCTCGCGCAGCGCGATTTCGAGTACGGCGACTACGCCAGGGTGTCCCAGCGGCTCTCGGGACTGGTCGAAGTGGGCCGCTTCCAGTCGCCCGAGCTGCGGGCCCGCGCCTACACCCTGCTCGGCCAAGCGCTCCTCTTGCAGAACCCGCCCCGCGAGGTCGAGGCGCACCGGGCGTTCCTGGAGCTGCTCTTCCTCGATCCGGACACCGAGCTGGATCCCTTCTTCGTCCCGCCGCGCGTGATCGAGTTCTTCGAGCGGGAGAAGAAGGAGCTGGAGCCGCAGATCGCGCCCCTGCGCGCGCAGCGGCGAGCGGAGAGGGAAGCGCGGCGCAAGGCCCTCGAGCAGGAGGCGCAGCGGCGTCGCGAGGAAGAGGCGAAGCGGCGGATGGAGGCCATCCGGCCCAACGTCGAGCGCACCGTGGTGCAGCACGAGTACTGGGTTTCGCTCTTGCCCTTCGGGCTGGGGCAGCTGCAGAACGGCGACCGCACCCTCGGCTATACGCTGGCCACCCTGGAGGTCATTTTCGGGGCCGCCAGCGCGGGCAGCGCCCTCTTGATCGAGTCGCTCCGCGACCAGAACACGCAGAAGTTCGCGACCGGCAGCGACTACACGATCGCTCATCGGCTTCAGATCGTGAAGTGGGTCGGAGCAGCCGCCTTCTACGGGCTCTGGGCCTTCGGCGCGGTGCAGGCGGCGATGAACTACAAGGCGCAGACCATCGTAAAGGACCAGGTCCTGGTGGGCCCCGCTCCAGGTTCGACCACCTCTCCCGTGATGCCCCCTCCGGAACAGCCGGAGCGCGGCCCGCGCGGCACACCGCTGCCGGCCGCGACACCCCCGGAACCGAATCGCCCCCGGACCGAGGCGACGCTTCCCGCGACCGGGCCCGCTTGGCTGCACGTGCCGCGGGTCGTCGCCCGGGAAGAGCCCTGATGGCCTCCCTCGTGGTCCATCTCGCCGGGGGCTCGCCGGCCCAGGTCCCCCTGGTCAAGGCGCTGACCACCATCGGCGCGGGTCCCGACAGCGACGTCCGCCTCGACGAAGTTCGGGGAGTGGTCGCCATCCAGTTCGACGGGTCCGGGTACCTGGCCACCGCGCTGGAGGGAGCACCCCTGATCGTGAACGGGAAGAAACGCGAACGCGCGCACCTCGCCGACGGCGATACGCTGCAGCTGGGGCGCACGCGCCTGGTGTTCCAGGCCGCCGACCGCACCTCGGCGCCGCCCCCGCCCCGGCAGGTGGATGCGGCGACCCTGGCCGTCCAGCGGCTGGCCGAGTTCACCCAGTCGCTGGCCCGCGAGCCCGGCACTGGCGCCGCGCTCTCCGGGCTGCTCGACGCGATCGTCGAGGTGGTCCAGGCGGACAAGGGGTTCCTGATCGTGGTGGAGGACGGGGCGCCGCGCGTCGAGGTGGCGCGCAACTTCCAGCGACAGGACATCCAGAACGCGGTGGAGCGCTTCTCCGATTCCATCGTCGAGCGCGTGCTGCAGACCCGCCAGCCGGTGATCGTGAGCGATGCGCTGAACGACGCGCAGTTCAACGCCAGCGCCAGCGTGGTGAACCTGAAGCTCTCCAGCGTGATGTGCGTTCCCTTGATCCGGCGCGGGGAGCTGTACGGGGCCGTGTACGTGGGCAACGACCGGATCGCCAACCTGTTCACCGGGCGCGAGCTGACGCTGATGACCTCGTTCTGCTCCACCGCCGCGCTGCTGCTCGAGCGGGCGCTGGAGCTCGACGAGCTGCGCACCCAGAAGCGCGAGCTGGAGAACCGCCTGGAGGAGCAGGCCTACGGCGACATCCTGGGCGCCTGCGACGCGATACGGGACATCTTCCGCAAGGTCGACAAGGTGGCCGGCACCAACATCGACGTGCTCGTCACCGGCGAGTCGGGCACGGGCAAGGAGCTGATCGCCCGCGAGCTGCACCGGCGCTCGCCCCGCAAAGCGGGGCCGTTCGTGGCCATCAACTGCGGCGCGATCCCCGAGCAGCTCCTCGAGAGCGAGCTGTTCGGCCACGCCAAGGGGGCCTTCACCGGCGCGGTGGCGGCGAGGCCGGGGAAGTTCCAGGCGGCGAACGGCGGCACGCTGTTCCTGGACGAAATCGGCGAGATGCCGCCGACCCTCCAGGTCAAGCTCCTGCGCGCGCTGCAGGACAGGCAGGTCACCCGGGTCGGCGAGAACCGGCCGGAGCCGGTGGACATCCGGATCGTCTCCGCCACCAACAAGGACCTCGAGGAGGAGATGAAGGCGGGCCGCTTCCGCGAGGACGTCTTCTACCGGATCAACGTCGTCCACCTGCACCTGCCGCCCCTGCGCGAGCGCGGCGACGACGCGGTGATGCTGGCCAAGTACTTCCTTTCGCGCGCCACCCGGGAATTGAGCGCCAAGGTGAAGGGGTTCGGGAACCAGGCGCTGGTGGCGATCAAGCGTTACCGCTGGCCGGGCAACATCCGGCAGCTGGAAAACCGTATCAAGAAGGCGGTGGTGCTCGCCGACAAACCGCTCATCACGCCCGACGACCTGGAGCTCCGAGCCGAGCAGCTGGATCCCATCCTGCCGCTCGCGCAGGCTCGCGACGAATGGCAGAAGCGTTACATCAACGAGGTGCTGGAGCGGAACGACGGAAACCGGACCAAGACCGCCAAGGACCTTGGTGTCGATCCGCGGACCATCTTCCGGCATCTGGAGCGGACGGAGGCGGAGAGGCGCGGAGAGTCGCTCCCACCCGACCCGCTGGATTCGGAAGGATGACGAGACTGTCGTTCCCGCGTCGCGAGGCGACGCCGCCGGCGTCGCGAGGATTCTTGGGCACCTGGATGCCCCTGGTCTTCGTCTGCGTCCTGGCCCAGGGATGCCTGTTCCCGCAGTCGGTCGAGCCGGAGAACACGCGACCCCACACCATCCCGCGCGTGGACACGGTCCCCCCGGCGTTGCCGAACTTCCTGCTGCAACCGATGCTCGTCCTCGATCCGGGGGGGCCCGCCGACGTACCGCCGTGCCATTGCCAGCTGAACTTGGGTAAGCTCGACATCATCGCCGACGATCCGACCGTCGACGTCCAGGTCCGGATCTTC
>DATFTN010000121.1:0-7184 GCA_035261845.1 Myxococcales bacterium
CCACCCCACCAAATATGGACTGAGGCGAAATTCCGGGGGGTTTGCTACGTATAGCCGTCATGCCGTCGAACCTGATCCCGGCGCTCGCCTTCATCGTCAGCGTCCTGTTGGTGTTCGGGCTCCCTGCTCTCGCGGTCGTCGCCGTCAGGTTCTTCAAGTTCAAGGAGCGCGAGCTGGCGATCGAGATGGAGTACCGCCACAAGTCGCAGCAGCAGGGCCTTGCCATGGAGCAGCGGGTGCAGGGCCTCGAGCAGCGGGTGCAACGCCTCGAGGAGGTGCTGACCAGCCTTGATCACGACGTGCGCGACCGGCTGGGAATCGAAGCCAGTCCCGCCACGTCCCTGTCGTCCCGCCCGGAGCTAGTCGAGGGGCCCGCCGCGCCAGATCCTCGCCGTCAGCCGTCGCTGGGCCCGTCCCGGACGAAGGCGCGATAGAACGTCATAGGGGGACAGACGGTCACCGTGCGTAGTCTTGCGAGGGCTCGACCGCCAAGACCGTTGCGAACTGACGCTCGAGATCCAGCGCGTACCAGACGGTGTGACCGTCCAAGTGCATGGACATCGGTGGATCGACGGGCAGCAATCCGCCGTTCAGCTTCCTGGCCTCGATCGCCGTGTCGAGGATGCCCCCCAAAATCGGTAGCAGCTTCGCGTGCAGCGCGGGCTCCATCCCGAGCTGCCGGGCGGCGAGTAGCGTCATCGTGACCCGAGCCATCGTCAGTGAAAATGCTAAGAGCCGGACGATCTGCGGCCAGTGACTCCGAGTGAAATACCGCCTCAGAGGCGTCGGTAAGTGAACGTCCGGGTTGCTTTTCCGTTTACCGCTGAACGAATCGCGAGAAGGTGTCGCGGCGAGCAAGACCGCGGAGGGAACGGTGATGTCCCGAGTGTCGCGGAGATCGATACTGGCCGCAGCAGGCGTGCTCGCGCTTCGCGCGCGAGCCGACAGCGCCCCGGATGTCCCGAGCTCCCTCGACCACATGCTGCTCGGGTGCGGGGACCTGGACAAAGGGATCGACTTCGTCGAGCGGCACCTCGGCGTTCGCGCGGCGTTCGGGGGCGTGCACCCCGGCCGGGGTTCACGAAACGCGCTGCTCTCCCTGGGCGATCGCCATTACCTGGAAATCATCGCGCCCGATCCAGAGCAGCCGCGGAGCGCGGACGAGCGCCAGCTGTACCGGATCGAGGCGCCGAGACTGATCGGCTGGGCGGCGCACGTGGACGATATCGAAGCGCTGACCCGGCAGCTCACGGCGGCGGGCATTGCCTTCAAGCCTCCCCGCGACGGTTCGAGGAAGAGGCCTTCGGGCCAGATGCTCCGCTGGAAAACGCTCAACTTGGGCGACGACGCCGGCGGGCTCCTGCCCTTCTTCATCGAGTGGAGCAAGGATTCGCTCCATCCGGCGGCGGACGCTCCCGGCGGGTGCCGAATCGACCGGTTCGAGCTGGCCACGCCTCAAGTGGACGAGCTGCGGGCGACCACCGCGCGGCTTCAGCTCGACGTCTCCGTCGCCAGCGCAGCGAAGGCCGGCCTGCGCGCGACACTGAGCGGGCCGAAGGGCCGGCTCTCGCTCCCCGCCTGAGGTTCCGTCAGTACTTGAGCTTCGGGTGCCAGTCCGTGCCGCGGCCCTGCGGAGTGAAGTCGAACAGGTTCCACAGCGGCCAGATCGGGTCGACGTGCCGCGGATCCTGCCCGTCCGGGTGCGGGGCGTAGAGCAGCTCGGTGTTGTAGAAGTGGTGGATCCGGTCGCCGCGGCGCACGAACACGTTCAGCGCCGGGATCTGGTCCCCGTCGTCGGTTTCGCCGTGGTAGTCGCGGTTGTAGGAAGTGCCGCCCGTCGAGACGAGCCGCAGCTGCGTCCAGCCGCGCCCGCGCGCGTGCTCCCGGATCCGGCGGACGGGCGACTTGGCCGCGACGACGAGGTTCACCCGCTGAGTGATGTGCGGCGCCTGGCCGTTGAGCCCGTCGAGCATGGACGTGCACATCGGGCAGGGCTTCTCCATCTGCGGACCGTACATGAAGCTGTAGACGACGAGCGCATCCTTCCCCGGATCGAAGAGCTGCGAGAACCGGACTTCCTTCGCAGACTCGCGGGCGCGGAGATCGCGTGGCCCCTCCTCGAAGGTGTAGTCCTGGGCCAGCAGCCCGCCGAGCGGCAGGCGGCGCCGCTGCGCCGCGACCTCCTCGGTCCGGCGGCGCAGTTCGATCTCGGCCTCGAGCAGCTGGTCGCGCGCCGCCCGGTACTCCTCGCTCTCTCCCGGGAACCGGATCGGGTGCAGGGAACCTGCCATGACAGCCTCCTTCTGGGTCTGTTCCCACCGCCGCTGTAGTCGACCGGAGCGGCGACTGCAAGTCTCACCCCGGGCATCGCGCTTGACCGGAAAGCATCGGAACGCTAGAAGGCACGCCCCTCGGGGCGCGTAGCTCAACTGGCAGAGCAATGGACTCTTAATCCATAGGTTGAAGGTTCGATTCCTTCCGCGCTCACTCCCAAGCCCTCGAGATCACACGCGGTTTCGGGGGCTCCGCTTCCACTCAGTATCTCCTGCAACGTCGGTCGGCAGCCCGGGCACGGGGTGCTATGGTCCCTCCCCCCATCCGGGAGGAGACGATGGAAATCTATCTGGTGCGGCACGGAATCGCGGTGGGCCGTGAAGAGGACATGCCCGATCCGCTGCGGCCTCTGACGGAGAAAGGCCGCAGGCGCTTCCGGAAGACCGCCAGGGCATTCGCGCGGCTGGGCCGCAAGATCGGCCTGATCCTCACCAGCCCGCTCGTCCGGGCGGTGCAGACGGCCGAGATCCTCGCCGGAGAGACCAAGCACGGCGAGGTCGACGTGCTGGAGGAGCTCGACCCGAAGTTCGGGGTCCGGTCCTTGCTCGAGGCGGTGGCGAAGCGGGCAGACGGCACCCAGTCCATCGCGTTGGTGGGCCACGACCCACAGCTGTCTTCCGTGCTCGCCGCCCTCACGGGCGTGCCGGTGGAGGACCTGGACTTCAAGAAGGGCGCGATCGTGCGCCTGGATACGATGGATCCATCGGAGGCGGGAGCGGCCGACGCACGCTGGTCGTTGAACCCGCGGTCGAAGAACGCCCGCAAGGGTCCGCCGCTGGTGAAGGCCGAAGGCGAGGATTCGGAAACCGAGGGTGCCGGGGCCACGCCTCACAAGAGGAAGGCCAGACGAGCGCGGCGTGGCCGGTCGGGTCGTTCGGGACGGCGGCGGCCGCCGGCCGCTCGCGAGACCGCAGAGACCGCGGTCACCCCCGAGACCAGCGCGACGGTGGAGAGCTCTGCCCACGCGGACGCAGGAGACGCGCCGGGCGCCGGCACGGAAGGCGAGCACGTCGTTCAGACCGCCTCCGAGCCGCGGGGCTCCGTCTCGCAGAGCGGTTCCGACTCTCCCCTGCCCTCGCCCTGAGTCGGACCTGCCTTGATCGATCGGCGAGTTCAGAGTAGAGCCCCGGGTCTTTCCGCGCCGGCGCCTTTCTCCGACCGAGGACCCAGACCGATGCGAACCTTCACCGCCGCCCTGCTCGCCCTTGCTGCTTGCAACCACGCGCAGCCCGCGCCCACCACCTCCGAGAGCCCCGCCGCCGCGGCGAGGCTGGCCGCCTCCGGCGATCGATCGTGGATCGCGCGCAGCAACGAGAACGCGAAGATCCTCCTCGCGGTCCAGGCGCGTTTCTCCCCCGAGCAGGCTGCGCGGCTCGGCCAGACCGGCCTGGACGACCGCATCACCGACCTGACCCCCGGCCACGAGGAGCGGCTGCGCAAGGCGGCGGGAGAAGCGCTGGCGAAGATCGAGGAGCTGCGCCGGGCCGAGAAGGACCCGCTGGAGGCGCAGGACCTGGCCATCCTGGCGGATGCGGCGCGCAAGACCATTCGCGGATCCGAGCTGAGCGAGCGCCTCGAGGTGTCGTACTACAACCTGGCGCGGCTGGTGTTCTTCAGCGTCCGCTCGCTGCTCGATCCGCAGATCGATCCCGCCCGACGCCCGGCCGCGCTGGCGCGCGTGCGCAAGTACGCGGGCGTCGAGCGGGGGACCACCTCCATCGTGCAGCTCGCCGAGCGGGAGACGCGCGATGGTCTGGCCAGGCCGGATCTACAGCCGCCCAGCAAGCTCCAGGTCGAGAACGATCTGCAGACGGCCGCGTTCTCCATCGACGGCATCGAGAAGCTCTTCCAGGAGTACAAGGTTCCCGGTTACGAAGGGCCCGTCGCCGAACTGAAGAAGCAGCTCACCGAGTACACCGCCTTCGTCCGCGCGGAGGTGCTGCCGCGCGCCCGGGAAGACTTCCGTCTGCCTCCCGAGCTGTACGCGTTCCGGCTGGAGCAAGTGGGCGTGGACATTCCGCCGGCGCAGCTCGCCCGAGAGGCCCATGCTGCCTTCACCCAGATCCAGGGCGAAATGCAGACGGTCGCCGAGCGCGTCGCGAAGCAGAAGGGGCTCGCCTCGAATGACTACCGGGACGTCATCCGCGCCTTGAAGAAGGACCAGATCCCCGACGACCAGGTCCTGGCGCACTATCACGCGCGGCTCAAGCAGATCGAGGACGTCATCCGCGCGCAGCGGCTGGTCACCCTGCCGGGGCGCCCGGCGCGCATCCGCCTGGGAACACCGGCCGAGAACGCGGGGCAGCCCGCGCCGCACATGATGACTCCGCGCCTCCTGGGCAACACCGGCGAGCAGGGCGAGTTCGTGCTTCCCCTGAGCATCCCGGGCGCCAAGGAGCAGAAATACGACGACTTCAACTACGCCGCGGCCTCCTGGACGCTGACCGCCCACGAGGCGCGCCCGGGGCACGAGCTGCAGTTCTCCACGATGGTCGAGAAGGGCGTCTCGGTCGCCCGCGCCATCTTCGCCTTCAACAGCGTGAACGTCGAGGGCTGGGGCCTCTACTCCGAGGCCATCACCCTCCCCTACATGCCGGACGACGGGAAGCTGATCTCCCTTCAGCTGCGCCTGCAGCGCGCGGCCCGCGCCTTCGTCGACCCGGAGCTGCAGACGGGCAAGTGGACCCCCGAGTCGGCGCGCGAGTTCCTGCAGAAGGAGGTCGGCCTCTCGCCGGCGTTCGCCACCGAGGAGGTCGACCGCTTCACCTTCCGCATGCCCGGCCAGGCCACCTCTTACTTTTACGGGTACACCAAGCTCGTCGGCCTGCGCCAGGCGGCGGAGCGCGCTCTGGGCCCGCGTTTCGACCAGCTCGCGTTCCACGACACCATCCTGGCGCAGGGGCTACTGCCCCCCGACCTGCTGCGCAAGGCGGTCCTGGACGCACTAGGCGCGCCCGAGCAGCGCAGCGCCATCAGCGCCCGTTAGAAGGGCTACAAGCGAACCGCGGAGGCGCGGAGGACGCGGAGATTTTTCTTTTCAAAAACCAAATCCTCCGCGCTCTCCGCGTCTCCGCGGTGATCCTTTGGTCTACTGGCACTTGCCCGAGTGGCGGCAGTCGTGGGTGGCGCGCGAGACTTCCAGCCACTTCACGAAGCCGATCACGTTGTTCCCGCCGACCTGGACCTGGAGGGGCGGCGCCCCGGGCTCCAGGCTCACGCCGCTGTAGGCGACGTTGCCCGTCTTCTGGTTGAGCGACACCACCGGGGTGAACTGCTGGGGAGTGACGTTGGTGTCGCGCCGGACCGCCCGGACCGTGGCGTTCGCCGTGGCGGACCCTGCCACGCCGCACTGCAGGTGCCCGGTGAGCGCGTCGCTCTGGTAGACGAACGCGTTGTCCGGGGGCAGCGTGCCGTTGCAGGCCAGCACCGCCTGGTTGTTGGGCAGCAGCGTGTTCCACAGCGCGCAGCCGGCGAGGATCAGCGCCGACGAGCCCGTCTTCTCGTCGCCTGGCGTACGCGCCTGCGTCACTCCTGCCAGCGTGACCGTCTGGTTGTGGGTGATGAACCACCCGTTCCCGGTCGGCGAGGCGCAGGCGCCGACGCCGGCGTTGAGCGGGCAGGTGCTCGCGTCGACCAGGTTCGTGTCGCTCAGCGCGTTCGCGTCGTAGGTCTGCGCGGTGGCCAGGGTGGTCGGCGGCGCCCGGTTGCCCGTGCCCCAGACCTGGACGGAGTAGAAGCGCGTGTATTCCTGCGCGACCGTCGGCGTCCAGATCAGCTTGGTGCCCAGCGGCTTGCCGGTATCCGGCGGGCACTCGCCCAGGCTGAAGTCGCAGTAGATGTTGTTGACGTTGGTCTGCGTGGTGGTGCCGCAAGTCAGCGTGTAGTTGACGTTCACGTCGTCGACGTCGGTGGTCAAGCTTCCCTGCGTGTCGCCCGGCGTGACGGTGAGCGTGTTGGTCGTGAGCGCCGTGTTCCCCGTCGTGTACTTCCACTCTCCCGTCTGGAAGTGGCCGCCCGCGCCGCCCTGCGGGGCAGGGCCGATGCGGCGGCTGGTGGCGTTCACGTCCACCGTGCAGTCCTGGCGCTGGCAGGCGTCGAGGTCCGCCAGCCCGCAGGTTCCGCCCTGGCCGTCCTTCATCTGGTCGCGGTTGCCCGATCCGAGCAGGGCGCGGATGATCGACGCTCCACCCGGCTGCGGCACCACGGCCATCGACGGCCGCTGGAAGAACGGCGCCCGGTGCCACAGCGGCGAGCCCTTGAACTCGACGAACGCCCGGCCGCCGAACCAGTTGTCGTACCTCCCGTCGCCGGTGGTGTCGCTGCCGGGCGGCAAGAGGTTGATGGCCCACACCTGGCCGGCCGTGTCGCCGAAGGTCAACGTGTCGAAGACCATGTCCTGGTCGGTGTCGGCGAAGCTGAGCGAGGAGGCGACCGGGAACAGGTTCTGCCGCGGGTCGGTGCTGCCGGTCGACTCGGCGCGGCTGAAGCGGAAGACCTCCTGGCCGGACCAGGCATCGAGCACGTGGATGCCCCGGCCGCGCAGCAGGTCGGGGTCGAAGCCGCCCCCGATGCCCACGATCCACTTCTCGCTCGCGCGCGATCCGCCGCGGTTGATGGGCCCGGTGCTGTCCTGCACCACGATGTTCACGATGGGCGGGGCGCCGGGCGCCACGTCGTTCCAGCTCTCGCCCGTGTTGAGCGCCTCGGCCATGCTGGGCGGCGGGAAGCTCCAGAGGTACTTGGGGAGCGCCGGGTTGGTGACGTCGAGCGCGAAGTAGTGCCGCCCGCCTTCGCGCTCACCCACGATGGCGACCGTGTGGAATTCGTCGGACTGGCGCTTGCCGTCCCTG
>DATFTN010000122.1:0-3043 GCA_035261845.1 Myxococcales bacterium
TCAGCACGTACACCGGGGCGGTCACCGCCGCGTCCGAGTGGGGCGCGCCCGCGGAGCGGAAGCGGGTCCGTCCGGCGCTGCGGGACAGCTACGAGGCCTTGTTCCACCGCACGGGCGCGCCGAGCTTCCTGCTGAACCTCAAGGACCTCGGCGAGGCCGCGGGCGGGCTGCGCGAGCCGCGCCTGGAGCGGGCGATCGGGGTGATCTACCTGCCGCAGACCGAGCGCGTGAGCCACTATTTCCAGTCGCGCCTGCCCTCGCAGTTCGACTTGCTGATGCACTTCGACGAGACCCGGGCAGTCGAGCCGCTGGAACGGACCGCGGGGTGGGTGCGGGGCGAGCTGCCGGAGACGTATCCGACCGGGATGTGAGCCTTCAGCGTCCGGCCGTGTCCGAGCCGGCCGGACGGGACGGCGCGCGCGGGAGCCGCACGTGGAAGGTGCTCCCCTCTCTGGGCTTGCCGCTCGATTCCACCTCGATGGTCCCGCCGTGCTGCTCGACGATCCCCCGGCTGATGGCCAGACCGAGGCCCAGTCCTCCGAACGAGGGCCCGTGCGCGCGCCCGAACCTCTCGAAGATCGTCTTCTGGTGCTCGCGGGGGATGCCCAGTCCGTGGTCCTTCACGGCGATGTGGACGGCGTCGCCGGCGGTCTCGACGGCGATCTCGATCTCTCCTCCCTCGGGGGAGTAGCGGATCGCGTTGGAGAGGACGTTCACCAGCACCTGGTCGATGCGGTCCCGGTCCGCGAAGATCTGGAGCCGGTCCGGCGCCCGGACGCGGATCTGGTGCTGGCCGCCGGCCGGCTGCATGCGGCCGCGCGCCTCCTCGATCAGCACGACCAGGTCGAACTGGGAAGGATTGAGCTCGAGCTGTCCGCTCTCCAGCCGGTTCACGTCGAGGAGGTCGCCCACCAGCCGCGCCAGGCGGTCGATCTGCCGCGAGATCACCCGGAGCGCGCGGGCGGTGCCCACCTCTCCCTGCTGCTCGCCCAGTTGGTGCAGCGCGAGCTGCGCCTGCGCCTTGGCGGCGGCGAGCGGCGTCTGCAGCTCGTGCACCACCGAGGAGAGGAACACGTCCTTCACCTCGCTCTCGAGCGCCTGCTTGCGGATCTTCTCTCCGCGCACGAAGAGATCGCAGAAGACGCGCACCTTGGCCCGCAGGATGTCCGGATCGATCGGCTTCAGCAGGAAGTCGACCGCGCCGTGCGCGTACCCCTTGAAGACGTACGCCGTCTCGCGGCTCAGCGCGGTGACGAAGATGATGGGGATGTGGCGCGTCTGCTCGCGCTGCTTGATCAGCTCCGCCGTCTGCAGCCCGTCGAGCCGGGGCATCTGCACGTCGAGCAGGATCACCGCGAACGTCTGGCGCAGCAGGTGCAGCAGCGCCTCCTCGCCGGAGCGCGCCTTGACCACGCGGATCTGGAGAGGCTTGAGCGTCCCTTCCAGCGCGAGCAGGTTCTCGGGCCGGTCGTCCACCAGGAGTACGCTGGGCACCAGCGGGTCATCCGATTGCGGCACGGTCACCTCGGCAGATCGGAAACCCCCGGGCGGCGGCGAATCTGCCGTGTGGCCTCGAGGCCGTCAATCTCCCACATCATCGCAGCGAGATCAGGCGAATGGCTATAATCTGGTCCGGATGGAACCGACGGGCAGCCGCAGCGTGGAGTCCCCCCTGGCCGGGCTGCTCCGGGCGCACGTGGACCGCGTCCTCCGGAGCTGGGAGGCGAGCGGCGCGATGCCAGGCGACGGGCCGGGGAAACTGGCGGTCCGGCGTTTCCTCGCCGCCCTCGATGAGCTGGCGCAGGCCACCGAGGAACTGGCCGGGCCGCCCGCGCCGGGGGCGGCGCCGGCGGGCGAAGCTTCGACCCCTCCCGCGGTCCTGGCGATGACCGACGATCCCTCGCTCGCGGCCGGGCTGCGCGACGGGCTCGGGCCCCGGTGGCGAGTCGACGCGGTGTCCACCCCGCAGGAGGCCGCACATTCGGCAGCCGAGCACGATCCGGCGGTCCTGTTCGCGGCGGGCCGCGCGGCGGGCGAGGCGGTCCGGCGCGTCCGCGAGATATTCCCCGGGATCCCCACGGTGATCGCGGCGGACCAGTCCGATGTGCCGGATCTCCTTGCGCAATTCCGGGACGACCCGGCCGTGATCCTCCCCGTGGCCGTCGGCGTCGAAGGGTTCACCGCCGCAGTCCGCACGCTGCTGCAGCGGGTCGCCCCGCGGGGCCGGGAACCTGGAGAGCGCGCGCGATCGGCAGGGGACCTGATCGCGGAGCCGAGGTCCTACGCGCACCTGACCGGGCTGCTGCCCCGGGCGCTCGAACGCAGCATCGATTTCGACGTGGGAGCGGCCGTGATCGCGCGACCCGGGAGCGAGCCGCTGGTCGACGTCTACGCGACGTCCGACTGCCCCGGCTCCACCCTCGAGTTGGTGCGCGAAGCTGCCCTGGCGCTGTTCGGGATCGTCTCCGGCCGGACGCAGCGGGAGGACGAGGAATTGCGCATCCCCGTGCCACCCCCCTTGCGCTCCTCGATCTATTTCCCTCTCGCCACCGAGGGGCGCGTCGTCGGATTGACCTACCTCGGTTCGTTGCGCCCCGACGCCTTCTCGGGGCAGCGCCAGCTGATCGCCGAGCTGGCGGCGAACGCCTCGGGGGCTTACCGGCGGGTGGAAGCTTCCGTGAGCCGCCTGCGCCTGACGCCGCGGCAATCCCAGGTCCTGGCGCTCATCGCCTCCGGGCTGTCCGACAAGGAAATCGGCGACCGCCTCGGGTTGGCGCATCGCACGGTCCGCACGCACATCGACCGGCTGCTGCGCGAGCACGGGCTGCGCAGCCGGACCGAAGCTGTCGCTGCCTGGCTGCGCGGCCAGCAAGGTTGACGAGGGCCTCCGTCCGGCGGCCCGCTCCATCTACGACCTTCCGGGTACGTCCTTTGCCGCACGGGTCCGGTACGAGGTGAGAAGCTCCGCCCACCACAGGCCCGTCATGTCCGTGAACGCCGGTCCGGCGAGGCCGTGGCGGACCGGGTGCTTCGCCGCGATCGC
>DATFTN010000123.1:0-6060 GCA_035261845.1 Myxococcales bacterium
GGCATGGTGAAGAACGCGCAGATCAAGAACCCCGGCACCGACCAGGAGGTGACCACCTTCTTCGTGCGCGTCGCCTTCGCCGAGCCGCCCGAGTCGGCGCTGCCCGGCATGTCGTCGGCGGTCTCCATCGCGGTGGCGACGCACGACAACGTGGTGAGCATCCCCATCCAGGCGGTCACCAGCCGCGAGCCGAAGAAGAAGGAGCAGAAGTCGGCGCCGCGCGAGGGCACGCTGGTGGCGGCCGCGCCGGGCGGCGCCACCGCGACCGCGTCGGACGCTCCGCCGGCGGCCGCGGCGACGGGCAAGCCGAAACCGGTGAAGGTCGTGTTCGTGATGAAGGACGGCAAGGCGGAGATGCGCGAGGTGCGCACCGGCATCGCCAGCCGGACGGACATCGAAATCCTCGACGGCATCAAGGACGGCGAGACGATCGTCGACGGACCGTACCGGACGCTCGCCCGCGAGCTGCAGGAAGGGCAGGGCGTCAAGGTGCAGGAGCCTGCCAAGGCGGGAGAGCAGAAGGGCCCTCAGGGCGGCCGTAGCTGAGGCGCCATCAGCCGCGGCCCCCTCTCGGAGATCAGATGGCGCTCATCGAGCTGGAGAAGATCGTCAAGACTTACGACCTGGGCCACCAGAAAGTGGCGGCCCTGCGCGGCATGGACGTGCGCATCGAGCGCAACGAGTTCGTGGCCATCGTCGGGCAGTCGGGCTCGGGCAAGTCGACGCTGATGAACATCGTCGGCTGCCTCGACGTGCCCACCTCGGGGCGCTACCGGCTCTCCGGGCGCGACGTGAGCGACCTCTCCGACGACGAGCTGGCCGACGTGCGAAATCTCGAAATTGGCTTCGTCTTCCAGAGCTTCCAGCTCCTCCCCCGGGCCACCGCCCTGGAGAACGTCGAGCTGCCGCTCATCTACCGCGGCGTCTCGCGCAAGCAGCGGCGGCAGGAGGCGGAGCGGGCGCTTTCCATGGTGCAGCTCTCCGACCGCATGACGCACCGGCCGGCCGAGCTGTCCGGCGGCCAGCGGCAGCGCGTGGCCATCGCCCGGGCGCTGGTCACCCAGCCGTCGCTCCTGCTCGCGGACGAGCCCACCGGCAACCTGGACAGCAAGACCGGCGAGGAGATCGTGCGCCTCTTCCACGAGCTGCACCAGAAGGGCAACACCATCTTGCTGGTCACGCACGAGCCGAAGCTCGCGGCGCGCTGCCCGCGCGCCGTGCGGCTGGTGGACGGCACGGTCGTCGCCGATGGCGTAGGACGCGACGTGGCGCTGGCCAACGCAGAGGCGCTGGGCGCCGAGACCCTGGCCGCCTTCCACGCCTCGCAGGCGGCGCAAGCCAATCGGAGGGTGCCATGAGCGAAGCCGCGCTCCCGTCGAGGCAGATGGGGGACACCATCAAGATGGTGTCCCCTCCACAGGGGAAGGCCGGCCAGATCGGGTTCCGCCGCAAGGCGGTGCGCACCTTCAGCGAGTTTGGCGAGGCGTTGGCGCAGGCGGCGTACGCCCTGCGCGCGCACCGGCTGCGCGCGACCCTGACCATCTCCGGGATCGGGCTGGGGATCGCCATGCTGATCGGCATCCTTACCGTCCTGTCCGGCTTCCAGGTGAGCTTCTTGCGCCAGCTGAGCACCCTGGGGCCGAACACGCTGTTCGTGCACAAGTGGAAGTGGGGCGTCGACGGCAACGACTGGTGGAAGTACAAGAACCGGCCCTACGTCAACCAGCTCGACTGGCGCGCGCTGGAGGCCAACGCGAACCTGCCCGAGGCGATCGCGCCCATCGTCCGCACCGACGCGTCGGTCACCTACGGCGGCAAGGAGCTCAAGCAGGTCGACGTCCGCGGCAGCACCTCCAAGTACCTGCAGGCGACGGGCTGGCAGATCCGCCGCGGCCGCTTCCTCACCGACCTCGACCACGAGCTGGGCACCGACGCCTGCGTGATCGGCGCCGATCTGGAGGACGGCTTCTTCAAGGGACAGGACCCGCTCGGGCAGCGGCTCCGCGTCGGGCCCCTGACCCGCTGCACCATCGTCGGGACCTTCGTACGCAAGGGGAATGCCTTCGGCCAGACGCAGGACTTGCGGGTGCTCATCCCGCTCTCCGCCTTCACCCGCTCGTTCGGCTTGAAGCGCGGGCTGGTGCTGGCGGTGGTCGCGCCCGCCGGCAAGGTGACGCAGACCGAGGACGAGGTGATCTCGGTGATGCGCAACGCGCGCAGGTTGCGGCCCGACCAGGAGGACAACTTCTCCGTCAACCGCCAGGACAAGCTGCTGCAGGGCTTCAACCAGATGACGATGGCGCTCAACGTGGTGGGCGCGCTGATCGGTCTCATCACCGCCATCGTGGGCGGCATCGGAATCATGAACATCCTGCTCGTCTCGGTGAAGGAGCGCACCCGCGAGATCGGCGTGCGGCGAGCGCTGGGAGCGCGGAGGACCACCATCCTGCTGCAGTTCCTCTGCGAGGCGGTGATGGTGTCGGCGATGGGCGGTTTCGTGGGGGTGGCACTCGGCACCTTCGCGGGCAAGCTGGTCGACGTGCTGACGCCGTTCCCTGCGAGCATCGATCCCAGGGTGGTGATCGGTGGTTGCGTGGGCTCCCTCCTGCTGGGGGCGATCTTCGGCATCTGGCCGGCGCTCTCCGCGGCGTTCCTGCAACCAGTCGAGGCGCTGCGCTATGAGTGAAGCGGTCCTCCCGGCGGCGCGGCCCTCGGCCCTGCGCGCTGGATGGCGCGAGCGGGCCCTCCGCGGTTGGCAGGCGCGCCGGGACGACATGCGCCTGGCGCTCGCCACGCTCTCCTCCCACAAGCTGCGCTCGTTCCTGACGCTCCTGGGCATCGTCATCGGCGTGTTCACCGTGGTTGCGATGATGGCGCTGCTCGACGGCCTGCAGCGCTCGCTGAACAAGACCATGGGTCAGCTCGGCGCCGGCGTGTTCCAGATCCAGAAGTGGCCCAACTTCAACTTCGGCCCGCTCTCGGCGGAAGTCCTGGCGCGCAAGAAGATCACGGTGGCCCAGGCCCTGGCGCTGCGCGACGCGGTGCCCGAGGTGAAGCAGGTGGGGCCCGAGCTGTGGGAGTACGGCAAGGAGCTCAGCGCCCACGGGCTCGTCGACCAGGGCGTGCAGGTGGCGGGCGGGACTCCGGAGTTCTTCACCAACACGAACCTGTCCATCGCGACGGGGCGCACGTACAACGACGGCGAGGCCCTCGACGGCGCGCGGGTGGTGGTGATCGGGGCGGCGGCCGCCGACGCGCTGTTCCCGGGGCAGGACCCGATCGGGCAGCGCGTGCGGCTGGGGCGGCTGGACCTCTCGGTCATCGGGACGCTGGAGCGGCAGGGCGGCCTGCCGCTGGACGGGAATCCGGACAACGTCGCCGCCATCCCCATCTCGCTGTTCGGGGAGATCTACGGCACCTCGCGGTCGGTCAACATCAGCGTGATGGCCAGGGACCAGCGGGAGATGGCCAAGGCGCAGGACCTGACCATCGCCGCCTTCCGCCGCATCCGCGGCCTCTCGGCGCAGCAGGAGAACGACTTCGAGGTGTTCTCCAACGACTCGGCCCGCGCCCTGTTCGACGACCTGGCAGGGAAGGTGAATCTCGTCATGTTCGTCATCTGCGGCTTCTCGCTGCTGGTCGGCGGGATCGGCGTGATGAACATCATGCTGGTGGCGGTGGCGGAGCGGACCCGCGAGATCGGCCTGCGCAAGGCGCTGGGCGCGCGGCGCTCGCGCATCCTCTCCCAGTTCGTCATCGAGGCGGTGGTGCTGGCGTTCTGCGGTGGACTGATCGGCGTCCTCCTCGGGTACGGAATGGCTTCGGTGGGGCGCTTCGCCATGGACGTGGAGGCGAAGGTCCCTCCCTGGGCGGTGGCGATCTCCCTGGGTGTTTCGGGCGGTATCGGGCTCCTTTTCGGCATCTATCCCGCTGCCCGCGCTTCCCGCCTGGATCCGGCCGTCGCGCTGCGCGACGAATGACGCACGCGGTCCGGCCGATCCATGGGTAGAATCGGTGCCCATGAAGGAATGCTTCGGATGGCGGAGAGGCGCGGCCGCCCGACTGATCGCGGGCGTTTCGGGCATCGTCCTGGCGTCGTGCTCGGATGATGGCGTCAGCCAGGCCTTGGTTCGCTCGGCGGTCTTCGCCGGGCACTGCGCGTCGCCGCGGCCTGGCATCGACGACCAAGGCAGCTTCGCCGACGAGAAAGCCTGGCTGCGGCTTTGGACCGACGAGCTGTACCTCTGGTACTCCGAAGTACCGAACTACGATCCCGCCGCGTACGCGACTCCCCTGGACTACTTCGCGGTGCTGAAGACCCCCCTGCTGAGTCCTTCCGGCAATCCGAAGGACCGGTTCCATTTCACCATCCCGACTGCCCAGTGGCTCCAGCTCTCCCAGAGCGGGGTTTCGGCTGGATACGGCGTCGAGTGGGACGTGATCCAGCCCAAGCCGCCGCGCCTGGTGCGCGTGGCGTTCACCGATCCAAACACGCCCGCGACGACCGCGAACGCGAACATCTTGCGCGGTGCGACGGTGCTCAACGTCGACGGGGCGGACGTGGGCGCCGGCTCCGCCGCCACTCTCAACGCCGGCTTGTTCCCCGCCAAAGCGAACGAAACGCACATGTTCACCATCCAGGACCCCGCCAGTGCCGGAGGCGCCACGCGCACGTTCCAGATGGTGTCGGCCAACGTGACGAGCACCCCGGTCCAGCACGTCCAGACCATCGGGACGGTCGGCTACATGCTCTTCAACGACCACATCGCGACCGCCCAGGATCTGCTGATCGCAGCGGTGAACCAGCTCAAGCAAGCCAACGTGACCGATCTGGTGCTCGACATCCGCTACAACGGAGGAGGGTTCCTCGACATCGCCAGCGAGCTGGCGTTCATGATCGCGGGCCCGGCCCGCACTGCGGGAAAGACGTTCGAACAGCTGACCTTCAACGAAAAGTACCCGGGCTTCAATCCGGTCACCGGGCAGCCGATCTCGCCCGAGCCGTTCATCAGGGTCGGGGAGAGTTTCTCGTCCGTCACCCAGGGCCAGCCGCTGCCCTCGCTGGGCCTCTCGCGCGTGTTCGTGCTGACCGGCCCCGGCACCTGCTCCGCGAGCGAGTCGGTGATCAATTCGCTCCGCGGCGTCGACGTGATCGTGATCCAGATCGGGTCCACCACTTGCGGCAAGCCCTACGGCTTCTATCCGGCGGACAATTGCGGGACCACGTACTTCTCCATCCAGTTCAAGGGCGTGAACGCGAAGGGCTTCGGGGACTACTCGGACGGGTTCGTCCCCGCCGGCACGGTGCCGGCGGGGCTGCCTGGTTGCCAGGTCGCGGACGACCTCGACCATGCGCTCGGCGATCCGGCCGAGGCCCGCCTCTCGGCCGCGCTCGGATTCGCGGCTGGGCAGCCCTGCCCCCCGGCCAGCTTCACTCCTGCGAGCCAGCCGAACGCGCTGGCGGCCGAGGGGCGCGGCGACGCGATCGAGTTGAAGTCCCCTTGGCGCCAGAACCGGATCCTCCGGAGATGATCGCTTTGCGCCCGATCCTGGCGGTCTGGGCGGGGGCCAGCGCTCTGCTCTCGGCCGGCGCTTGCCGGGCGGCGCCAGTCCGGCGGGAGCTGCCGGCGGTGGTGGAAAAGCCCAGCCCGCGGAGCCGCGCCGAGATCGCGGGCGCGGTGAGCGCAGCGTTGGGCGGCGCTCCGGTGAGGCTGGCTGACGACGTGTTCACCAGGGAGAGCACGCTCGTGATCGAGCGGGAGCGGCGCCTCGATCCGAGCGGCTTGCCCGCGCAGGGTCGCGAGAGGGGTGCGCCGGCGCGGTTCCGCCTGGTGAAGATCGGCGGGGAGTGCGTGCTCGTCCACGACGCCAGCGGGCAGCGGTTCGTCCTGCAGGAAACGAGCTGCTCAGCCATTTGACCCACGGCTTCTTTTCAGGGGAAGGGTCGGGCGCAGCAGCGGGCGCGGAACTCGACTCGCGCGCGAGCGGTGCTTCTTCGAATGCCGCGCGGTCGTTCGAGCAGCACGCGAGATGTAACGCAGCGCGTCCCGTCCCGGGACG
>DATFTN010000124.1:0-1662 GCA_035261845.1 Myxococcales bacterium
GTACCACCCGTGGACCTGCACGATGCCCGGCCCCGCCAGGCTGCGGGTCAGCTCCATCTCCCGCCGGAACCGCTCGCGCACGAGCTGGTGCCGCGCCAGGTGCGAGTGCAGGACCTTGACCGCCACCTCGCGCCCGTCCGCATCCCGGGCCGCGAGCACCTCGGCGATGCCGCCCTCCCCGATCCGGCCCTCGATGCGGAACCGCCCGGCGACGACCGACCCCACCGCGAAGGCTTCCCCCGCCTGCCGGGGGGCAACTCCGCTCGATCGGGCAGGTCGCACCGGCACCCCCACTCGTCGGATTGGACCCCCTGGAAGCCCCGGCGGCCACCGGTTGGCTACACCTCCGTGAAGCTCGCGGATTGCGCGTATCCGGCATCGATCATCGCCCGGATGTGCCCCGGGTCGAAATCGAGCGGGTCGTACGGCAACGGCTCGGCCGGCTGGAAGAGGCGGATCTTCACCTTCCGGTATTCGGGCCGCAGCTGCGAGAGGTCGTTCTTCAGGCCGGCGATGCGCAGGTCCGCGCGGCTCACCTCGCCGTTCATGATGTCGATCGACCGCAGCAAGAGCTGCGGGATGGCGCGCGCGTCCGCGACGGCGAACGGGGACTTCGCGAACGGGTCCGAGCAGAGGACCACGTCGATGTCCTCCGCCCCGGCGCGAATGGCCTCTCCCAGCGGCGTGACGCTGCGCAGGCCGCCGTCGGTCCACAGGTCGCCGCCGATCGAGGCCGGCGTCAGCATGACCGGGAAGGCCGACGAGGCGATCACCCACTCGGGCAGGTCGGGCGTCTGCTCGTTCGCCACGAACGACTCTCCCGTGCCGAAGGAGACCGCCACGATGCGCAGCCTGCGCCCGGAGGACCGGACCGCGCTCGCGTCGAGGCCCGAGCGAATCCACTTGTGGATCGGCTCGGAGTCGTACACGGAGGTCTTGAAGAACGCCTCCGCGCGCCCGAAGGGGAACCACCGCTTGTGCACCTTGTCGGTGGTGACCGTGTCCCACTGCGCGCGGAGCTTGGCGATCGCCTGTTGCGGCTGCCCGAGCGGCGTCTGCGCGAGATAGGAGGCGTTGATGGCGCCCACCGAGGTTCCGCAGAGCAACTCGTAATCGTTCTGCTGGTCGCCCATCAGGCGCTGCAGGACGCCGACTTCGAAGGCGCCCTTGCTGCCGCCGCCCGCGAGCACCAGCGCCTTGCGCTGTCCCATGCTTCTACTCTCGCGCCGTCCCTGCGGAGGTCAAGGGCGGCCAGAACGGATGCCCTGAGGTCCGCGCTGTGAAATGCGCAGCGCCGCCCTATCGGCGGCGACTGGCGTTGAGGCGGGAAAGATCGGTATGCTCGCCGCGTGGCTGGCGGAGGAAGGGAGTTTCCCTGCCAATGGCCCAGGTCGATCTAGGTCTGACGCGGATCGGATTCGGCAGGACGGCGCGGCTGGACCGCTGGTGGGTCGGACCGTCGCTGGCCTTCGCCGGCCTTTCGGCGTTCATCGTGTACGCCACCTGGGCCGCGTTCCAAGGAACGCACTACTTCTCCGGGCCGTACCTGTCGCCGTTCTACTCGCCCGAGCTGTTCGGCGACTCGCCCCATAGCTGGTTCGGGCCGAAGCCGTCGTGGTGGCCGGCCTGGCTGCTCTTCTTGCCCGCGCTCCTCGTCCTCTG
>DATFTN010000125.1:0-20962 GCA_035261845.1 Myxococcales bacterium
GCCACCGCGGGCTCACGCCGGCTTTCCCACGCCCCGGCGGATCAGCGCCGCGGTGTAAAGCAGGCCGACCACCAGCACCGCGGCGTCGGGCATCAGGCCCGCCACCCAGGCATTGACGCCGTTCTCCGCCAGCGCGACCGCCAGCCGCGAGAGCACGTAGAAGGCGACGAAAACGCCGAGGGTGACCAGATACGCGGACCCGCGCACGCCGCGCGCGACCACGGCGAGCGGCACCGCCAGGATGGCGAAGAGGACGCAGACCAGCGGCACCGCCCTGCGGCGCACCACTTCCAGCTGGAAGCGGACCGCGTCGCGCCGCTTGCCCTGGCGCAAGAGCTCTTCGACGCGCTGGCGCAGCTGGGCGTCGCTGAGCGCCGATTCGGTCCCCATCAGGCGGTTCTGTCGCGCCACCGGGTCCTGCACGCCGACGAGGAAGCTGCCCTCGGAAAATCGGGCCACCGTCTCGCCCTTGGGCTCGCTGCGGTGCAACTCGCCCCGATAGAGCCGCAGCGCCAGCGCCTCGCCGCCCGCGTCCTCGACGTGCCCCGACTCGGCCAGCGCCAGCAGGGGCGCGCCGTCGCCCACCTCGTCCTCGATGAGCACGCCCTTCCAGGTGCCGCGGTCGTCGCCGCTGACGTAGACCATGAAGCGCGGGAGCGCGTCGTTGAACACGCCGGGCAGGAGCCCTGACTTGAGGCTGCGCTTGATCACGCCGTTCAGGACCCGGTTCACCTCCTGCAGGCCCCAGGGCTCCGCCCAGCGGGCCAGCGCCGCCACGCACAGGGCGAGCGCGAGGGCCAGCATGCAGGGCACGCGGTAGAGCCGCAGCGGCGACTGACCCGCGGTGGCGAGCGCGAGCAGCTCGCGGTCGGCCGCCAGCCGGCCCACGCCGAGCTGCAGGCCGAGCATATACGCGAGCGGCACCGCCATCACCAGGAAGTGCGGCGCGAACGCGGCGGTCACGCGCCCCAGATCCCGCAGGGTGATCGCGCTGGAGAAGACCACCTCGTTGAGCTGGAGCAGCTGTGCGACCACCAGCAGCTGCAGGATGGCGAACAGGCCGGCCGCGAGCGGCATCCCCATCTCGCGCAGCACGATGCGGTCGGCGAGCGGCAGGCGCACCCGCCCACTCTACATGGAAAGTTCTGGTACAGAGTCCCTCCTGGTGCGCGTGAAACGGCCTGCCGTGTTGCTCTCGTCCTTGGGGCTCTTCGCGCACGCGTTCTTCTGCCCCATCTCCATCGCCGCCACCCAGATCGGGCTGGGCATCGCCGCCGCGGGACTCGCCTGCGCGGCGATCGCGGGATGGCGCCCGCGGCGCAGCCCGCTCGATGCGCCGCTCCTGGCGCTGATCGGCATCGCGGTGCTGTCGGACGCCGTCTCGCCCTACGGCCCCCCCAGCTTGGCGTTCGCCACGCTCTGGAGGAGCGCGCTGGGATTCTGGATCGTGTTCCAGGGCCTGTCGTTCGAGCCGCGCGCCGCGGGCCGGCTGGTGATGTTCGCGGCGGCCGGGCTCGCCCTTTCCTCCGCCGTCGGGCTCGTCCAGTACCGGACCGGAATCGATCTGGTCCACCTTCTGGGCCTGCGCGAGCAACCTGCCTGGGTCGAGGCGCCCGGCGCGGCCGGAAGGTTCGGAGCGATGGGGTTCTTCACCTCCCGGCTCACCTTCGGCCACAACGCCAGCGTGCTGCTCGCTCTCCTCGCCTCCGCGCTCGCGACCGGCCAGGTGCCGCACCGGCTGCGCTGGCCGGCGATCGCCGCGGCCGCCCTCGCCTTCGCCGCCATCCTCACCACCTTCGACCGGGCCGCATGGCTGGGGCTCGCGACCGCCGTCCTGATGATCGCGGCCGCGCAGCGCCGGACCGGGCGCCCTTTGCTCGCGGGCATCGCAATCGGAGCCGCCGCGTTCCTGCTCCTGCCGCAGGTGCGCGCGCGGTTCACCTCCGCTTTCGATCTGCGCGGAAACGCCGACCGCGTCTTCGTCTGGTCCCGTGCGGCTGAGATCATCCGCGACCACCCGGTGCTGGGGATCGGATTCGGCAACTATCCGCGGGTGTGCGGCGCCTACTACGACCGGGTCGACCCCAGCTTCTACATGCGGACCTGGGCCCACAACACGGAGCTCTCGATGCTGGCGGAGACGGGCCCCTTGGGTCTTCTGTCCCTGCTCTGGCTCGCGGCCGCGGCCGCCGTCGCGCTCTGGCGGCGGGTCCGCGCCGGAGATGGCCTCGCCGTCGGCGGCGCCGCCGCGGCCGCGGCCCTGGCGGTGATCGCCCAGGCCCACGACGTCTTCTACGACACCAAGGTGATGTACGCGCTCTGGCTCGCCCTGGCGATCTCGTTGGCGCCGCGCGCACCGCCAGCCACGCAGCCGCCGGGCTAGTGCGCTACGCATCGTTGTGCTCGGACGAGAACGCGATCAATCACTTCTCGTCTCACGCGAGGCGTGTCTGACTCTGCAGCAAGCGACCGCGCAGTTGGCTACTCCGTTGACGCGCCGCGTCCCGTCCCGGGACGGGACGCGCTGCGTTACATCTCGCGTGCTGCTCGAACGACCGCGCGGCATTCGAAGAAGCACCGCTCGCGCGCGAGTCGAGTTCCGGGCCCGCTGCTGCGCCCGACCCTTCCCCTGAAAAGCAACGGAGACCGCCCGTCGATTTGTCGTCGCCGTGGAGTCGCTGCTGAAAACGGCGGCTGAACCGTCGCCTTGCCGGCAACGGCTAGCGCGCGAGGAGCAGGGACCATCCGCGGGCGCGCGCAACGACGCGCCACGCGGGAGGTACCGGGATTTCGTCGCGTGCCAGCGCGGCCGGCGGGTCGGCGCGGTCCGGCAGCGCGGACGCAGGTCGCGGTAAGTAGCCCCGCTCCGCGGCGAGCTCCGCGATGGTGGGCTCCTCGAGGCGCGAGGAGACCACCAGGACGGGGCTGCCCGCGGGGACGGCGTCGAGGTCGCGCGCGAATTCCGAGGAGACGACGCAAGGCGGCTGCAGCACCCAGCGCCCGGCGCCGGCGAGCGACGCCACCCAGGCGGCGAGCGCGGCGCCCGCCAGGGCGTAGAGCGCGCCTCGCCGGGTGAGCAGCCGCTCCGCCCAGGGAGCCGCGGCAACGCCGCAGAGGACGGCCAGGAGAGGGAACACGACGTACGCATGGTTCCCCCACTTCCGGTGCGGCAGCGTGAGCAGCGCCAGGGACAGCGCGGAGGCGACCGCGAGCACCCGCAATCCTCGGTCGCGGCGGGCCCGCCAGACGGCCAGCGGAACCAGGGCCATCCCCGGCCAGAAGCGGCCTGCGACCACGGCGAGAGGGAACCACCAGGCGGCGATCCCGTCGGAACGGGTGCCCGCAGCCGAGGCAGCCAGCTGCGCTTGGAAGTAACCGTTCCACCAGGTCCCTGCCCCTGCCCAACGGTCCCAGAGGAGAAACGCCGCCGCCGGTAGCGTCGCGCCCACCGACGCGGCCGCTCCGCCGGCGAAGAAGCGCGGGGAACGTCCGATCAGGGCGCGGGCGGCGACGCAGGAGATGAGCGGCACCAGCCCGAACGGACCCTTGATGAGCACCGCGGCTGCCGCGCAGCCTCCGGCCAAGACGAACCTCGGGCGCGGCAGCAGCACGGCGCCGGCGGCCGCCGTCGCGAAGAAGAGCAGAGGCGGATCGAAGAGCGGGCGGCCACCGTATTGCCAGATCGACTCGCAGGTCCCGAGCAGGAGGCTCGCCGCCACTCCAGCCCACCGCCCTCCGAGGGCGGTCGCGATCGCGCCGGCGAGAGCGACCGTTCCGAGCGTGATGGCCGCGTACACCGGGCCGACCGCCCATTCGCCCCCGAACCGGATCGCCGCGGCCGCCGGCCACAGACCGAACGGCAGGTGCTCGCGAAACACCGGCCAGACGTCGGGGAGGTAGCGGAGGTCGAACCAGGCGCGGTCCGCGGCCAGGTGGCGGGCGAGGACCAGGTAGACCTGCGCATCGACGTCATCCGCGTGGCCCCGCCAAGGGGCCGCGACCAGCGCGGCAGTCGCGACGAGCGCCAGGGAGAAGGCCCACCGCGCCGCCCGTTCGCTCACAGCGGGCGCGGCGGGACCGGTCCGGTCAAGGTGAGGAACGTGGCGAACAGGATCGAGGGCCACAGCTGGAGGAAGATCCGATCGAACGACGCCCGGACGAACCAGACTAGCTCGTACGGCTGGAGCAGGTAAACGACCGCCGTCGCCGCCAGCGCCAGCGCCATCGATGATCCCACCACGCGGGCCGCGGGGCGCGGCGGAAGGCGCGGCAGCACCGCGAGCAGGAAGATCACTTCGGCGACGAGCCAGAGCGACCAGTTCTGGAAGAACACCAGCCTCCGCAGGACCACCGGAGCCAGGGCCGCCCAGCGATGCGGATCGAGCAGCGACTCCAGCGAGGCGTCGTGCAGGAGGTCGTTGACGTGCGCCACGTGGAGCTTGAACCAGGCGAGAAGACCCAGGACCGGCAGCGCGCCCAGCGCGTATCCCAGGACCGCGCGCAGGCGTTCGCGCCGGGGCCCCCAAGGCACCGCGCCGAGGGCAGCGAGGAAGAAACCTGCGCAGAGCGCCCCCTCGTTCTTGGTCCAGGCGGCGAGAGAGGCGCAGAACCCGGCCAGGACGAACGCGCGGGGACTCCGGCCCTCGATCGCCAGCGCGAGCAGCGCCGACGCTCCCAGCAAGAAGGCGCCGATGGGAACGTCAGACTGCTGGTTGGCGGCGAACCCCACGAAGCAGGGAGTCGCCAGCAGCGCGATCGCCGCCAGGAGGCCGCTGCCGCCGGGGCGAAGGCGTCCCAGGGCGCCGGCGAGGACGGCGACCGCGAGGGCGGCGAAGGCGAACGCGACCGCGGCGGGGATCCATCTCGGCTGCGCCCCGGCAAGGAGGAAACCCTGGGCGACGACGCCCGGCAGCAGGATCGGGTAGTCCTGGTGCGCCCAGAAGAGCAGCTCGGGAGAGAACGCGTCCCGGAAGGCGGGACCGGCGCGCGCAAGGGATCGGGCGCGCAGGTTCCAGATCATCCACGCATCCCAGCCTCCGTCCGGATGGCGGATCGAATGCTCGACGAAGAGGGACGCAGAGAGGACCGCCGCGGCGGCCAGCGCGATCCAGAGCCCGCGCCTGGAGCCGCGATCCTCGATCGGCGGTCCCTCCTCGGGCGCAAGGCGCGCGGTCCTGGCCTGCGCGATCAGCACGGCCAGGCCGGCCAGGGCCAGGGCGGCGTCCTTCCAGAGTCGCACCGCCGGATCGGCCCCGAAGGCGAACAGCGCGGCGGCGTACGCCGCGGACCAGGCGCCCAGGCCGACGAGCGGCGCCAACGCCCATCGGAGCGGACCGCGGCGCACGGCCAGGGAGGTGAGCCCCAGCCCGGACAGGGCGATCGCCGCGAGGGCCAGGAAGGTGCTCATCGCCTGAGCAGGGCCACCTGGCCGCCCTCGAGGCGCGCTTCGACCCGCAGACCGTGCCTTCTCGCCAGCTCCTCCAGGTGGGCCGGATCGGCAAGGTTGGCCAGGACCGGCTCCACCGCGTCGTCGCCGTAGACCAGGACGAGCGGAGCGAGCGCGTATGCCGCCTGCGTATAGAGCCAGGTGCCCAGCTCGGCGCCCTCGCGCGCTCCCGGGGCGGTGCTGACCGGAAGGTCGGTGAGGTAGCCGATGCGTCCCGTCGCAGGCAGCAGCAGGCGGACCTGCTCGTACCGAGACTCCGGCGGCGGCTGGCGGGCGGCGCCGGGCAGCGTGGCGATCGGCTCCGACACGAGGTGGAACCAGGCCTCGCGCGCCGCCCCGGCGACGGCCAGCACCGCCACCGCGACCGCCGCCGTACGCAGCGGCACCCCGGTCATTCGGTGGCGCGGACCTCGCCGGCGGCGCGCAGCTCCTTGGGCCAGGGCGGCGGCACGAGCCCGTACCGCAAGATGCAATACACGGCACGGAAGGCGTCCTTCAGGCGGATCTTCTTGCCGTCGGCGACCGAGCGGGGGCGATAGGAAATCGGCTCTTCGACCAGCCGGATCGGCCGGCGGCGCGAGAGATGGGCGAGCAACGCGGTGACCTCGGGCTCGAAGCCGAAGCGGTCCTCGCGCAGGGGCAGCCCGCGGAGAAGGTCGGCGCGAATCGCCTTGTAGCAAGTCTCCATGTCGCTCACCCGCAGCCCGGTCACCAGGTTGCTGAACGCGGTCAGCAATCGGTTGGCCGCCGTGTGCAGGAAGGGAAACCCGGCGCCGCCGCGGGCGAACCGGCTCCCGTACACGACGTCCGCCTCTCCGCGCTCGATCCGGGCGAAGAGGCGCGGCAGCTCGTGGGGGTCGTACTCGAGGTCGGCGTCCTGCACCACGATCACGTCGCCGAGCGCTTCCGCGAATCCGCGGCGCAGCGCCGCTCCCTTCCCCCGGTTCAGGGGCTGGTGGAAGATCCGGACCTGGGTGCGGCCGGACGGATCGGCCGAGGTCACCAGCGTGGGGTCCGCTTCGATCCGAGCCAGGATCGCGCCGGTGCCGTCCCGCGAGCAGTCGTCGACGACCACCAACTCCTTGTCGACCTGCGCCGCGGCGACGCGGCGCAACACGCCCAGGACGAGGCGCTCTTCGTTGTAGACCGGGATGACGATGGAGAGCTTCAGGCGGGCCTCCGCTGGCAGCGCGCACGCTCTTCCGGCCAGCCTTCGCTTGTCAAGAGAGGTTTGACTTGCCTGGGTCGTTCCGCTATCCATTCCGGCCCTTTCACGGGACATTCCGATGCGCGAGAACATCCACCCCGCCTACCCGACGTCGAAAGTCCACTGCGCCTGCGGGGCCACCTGGGAGACCCGCTCGACCGCGGGCGACCTGCACCTGGACATCTGCTCCAACTGCCACCCGTTCTTCACCGGGAAGCAGAAGTTGATCGACACGCAGGGCCGCATCGACCGGTTCCAGAAGAAGTACGCGAACGCGCCGAAGGCGCCGCCCAAGAAGGCCAAGGCCGCCGCGGAGAAGAAGCACGCCGCGAAGTCCGAGAAGAAGTCGGACAAGAAGCCGAAGAAGTCCAAGGCCGAGGCCTGACGAGCGCCTGAAAAGCGCAGCGCCCCCTCGGCGGCGGCAAAAAAAACCGGCAGCGTGGGACGGTGCGAGTGGGGGAAATCGCATCCTGCCGCCACGCTGCCGATGGGAAGGCCTCGAGGGGCCGTCCTTTCGTGTGCCCTACTTCTCCCGGGCAGCGACCTTGTTGAGGCCTTCCTCGTCCTTGAGCACCAGGAGCCGGCCCTGGTTCGCGAGGAGCCCGTCGCGCTTCATCTTGTTGATCAACGTCGAGACGAATGACCGGGATGCCCCCACCAGGTCCGCCAGGTCCTGCTGCGTGATGCCGTGCAGGCAAAGCTCGTTTCCCGGCGCGATCCGCTCCCCGTGTGCCTGCCCCAGCGAGATCAGCATGTCCGCCAGGCGGGCTGGCACGTCCTTGCGGGTCAGGCCCAGCACCCTCTGCCGCATCTGGCGGACGCGCTCGTTGAGCGCCCTGATGACGTCCACCGCGAGCGCCGGCCGCGCCTCGAGCAGGGCGCGGAAATCCCGCCCTTCGATGCTCCACACTTCGCACTTGCCGGAAGCGATCGCCAACTCCTCCATCACGGAGCCTTCCGGCCGGAGCACTTCGCCGAACAAGTCGCCGGGCTTCAAGATGGCGAGAACGCTGCGGCCCTTTCCCTTGCCCTGGCGGAGCAGTCGCACTCGTCCGCTGCGGAGGAGGAAGACCTTGTCCGCTGGCATTCCCGGCCGGTAGATCACCGAGGCGTGCGCGAAGGTCTCGACCTTGAAGTACCCGCGGAAGTCGACGACGTCGGCTGCCGGAAGGCTCGGAGAGGCGAGCGGTTGAGCGAATTGGTACCGGGTATCGACCTGCTGCCGTGGAATCATCGGGTCACTCCCAGTGAAAGGGACCTCCTCTGCAAGAGCACCACCTGTGCCAAGCTCAGCCGGTTGCTCGGTACTCGTCATTTCAAGTACTTGACTGAATTCCCTCCCGCCGCGCGAGCGCTGGCTTGAACGATTCGTAGAGTCGGACTGTCGAAATGCCTGAACGAACCATTCAATCGGAGGCCGGGGCGAGGCGGTATTTGCGCAGCTTTCGTTCCAATGTAGGCCGGGAAATGCCCAGGATCTGACACGTCCGGCCCTTGTGGCCCTTGGTCATCGCGAAGACGCGCTCGATGTGCGCCCGCTCCACTTCGTCGAGGGTCTGGACTCGCCCGTCGGTGGCGGGAGGGGTCAGCTCCTGCCGGCTCGGCTCGGAGCGCGACGCCTCGACGAGGTGCTCCTCCAACAGCAGATCTCCCTGGTTGAGCACGGCCGCCCGGGTGAGCACGTTCTCCAGCTCGCGGACGTTTCCCGGCCACGGGCGGGCCATCAGCTTCTCCAGCGTCTCGCGCGGGACCCGGCGCAGGTTCTTGTGAAGCCGCTGGTTGATCTTGACCAGCAGGTGCTCCACGAGAAGCGGGATGTCCTCGGGCCTCTCGCGCAAGGGAGGGATGGAGAGCGTCACCACCTTCAGGCGCTGGTACAGGTCCTCGCGGAAGCGCCCCGTCCGCACCTCGCCCAACAGGTCCCGGTTGGTGGCGGCCAGGATCCGCGCCCGGACGGGGATCCGCTTCACGCCTCCGACGCGCTCCAGCTCCCTCTCCTGGAGCACGCGGAGCAGCTTGGCCTGCAGGTTCTGGGAGAGCTCGCCGATCTCGTCGAGGAAGATGGACCCTTCCTCGGCCAGCTCGAACTTCCCGATTTTCGAGAAGACCGCGCCGGTGAAGGCGCCCTTCTCGTGCCCGAACAGCTCCGATTCCAGCAAGGTGTCGACGATCGCCGAGCAATTGATTCCGATGAACGGCTTGGCTCCCGCGCTGTAGCTGTGGATGACGCGGGCGATCAGCTCCTTGCCCGTCCCGCTCTCGCCCTGGATGAGCACGGTGGCGCGGCTGGCGGCCACCCGCCCCACGTCCTTGAACAGCTGCTGCATCGCCGGCGAGGTGCCGACGATGTCGTCCATCTTCACCGCGCGTTGGGCCTCGACCGAGAGGAAGTCCGTGCCGCGTGAGAGCCGCCGTACCTCGAGGGCGCGGTCGATCGCGACGTCGAGCGCCCGGATGTCGATCGGCTTGTGGATGTAGTCGAACGCGCCCGCCTTCATCGCCAGGATGGTGGTGGCCATGTCGTGGTGGGCGGTGATCATCAGGACGGGGGTCTCGGCGGCGCGCTTGCGAAGCTCCGGGATGAGGTCGATCCCGGAGGCGTCCGGCAGGCGCATGTCGAGGATGATCGCGGAGGGGGAAGTCTCCTCGGCGAGCTTGAAGCCCTCCGCGCCTGTGGCGGCGCTGATCACTCCATAGCCGCGCTCTTCGAGGTGCATCGAGAGCAGCTCGCGGATGGAGCGGTCGTCGTCGACGATGAGGATGCGGTCCAGAGACCCGAACTTAACGGATCATCCAGCGAACGTCACGGAGATGACATTGCCCGGGGCGGGCGATTCGACGAAACGAGCATCCCCGCGGTGTTCGCGCGCGACTCGAGCCACTACTGCCAGGCCCAATCCGGTGCCGCGCGCCCGGTTCGGCGTGAACGGCACGAACGCTTTCTCGCGCAGCTCCGCCGGAATGGGGTGGCCGGGATCGCGCACCGTGAGCTGCCACCCCTGCGGGACCTCGGCCACGGTCACCTCGACGCGGCCGCCGCCGGCCTCCTCCGCCGCAACCGCTGCCTGGCGGCAGAGGATCTTCACCGCGGTCCGGACCCGGACCGGGTCCAGCGGGAATGGCGGCAGCCGATCGGGGACCTCCACCGCGAAGGAGACGCCCCGCGACGACCACTCCGCCTCGACGCCTTCGACCGCCTCGCGCACGGGCCCGCGGGGATCGCCCGGCACCAGCGAGAGCGACGGCGGGCGCGCGAACTCCAGCACCTCGTTGAGAAGCAGCTCGATGTTGAGCACTTCGCGCAGCGCGATGTTCGTGCGGCGAAGGTCGTTGGAGCCGAGGGTGCCGTGGCGCTCCAGGGTCTGCAGCGCGATCTTCACGGCCGAGAGCGGGTTGCGGACCTCGTGCGCGACCAGCGAGGCGAAGCGAGCCAGATCGTCGGCGCGCAGCGCCGCGTCCGCGAGCTGCTGCGAGGCCGCCAGGTCGCGGATCAGCGCGACCACGCCTCCCGGCGCGGGGTTGAGCAGGAGCTGGGCCGGGAACGGGTGCCCCGCCCGCAGCAGTGTGCGGTGCTCCTCGAATGCTCCGCGCGCCGCCGTCTCCGCGAGGTCGCGCGCGGCGCGCTCGCCCCCGGGGAACAGGAGGCCGGCAGGTCTGCCGACCAGATCGTCCGTCCCCAGCACGGGCAACACGGGCCCGGCGACGCATGCGATGCGGGGCTCCGGCGAGTCGTCCCAGGCGACCGCGCACAGATCGTGCGCACCGGCGAGGATCCGATCCATCTCCTCGCACGAGCTCGCCAACCGACGCGCGGGCTTGCCCGCCATGTGGGTGCACATCGCACGACTGCATGCGCGCTGCCACAATTTGTCGGCGAATATGTTCAGAAGCTGGTCGCCGGCGCTCCGGCAGGTGCCCGATGGGAGCACCGGGGGCTGTCCCGTAGGGTGGCAGCCCGAGGAGCGGGCTTTTCCCGCGCCGGAGGAGGGAGGCGATGCGCCGTTTGCCGAAGCTGCTCGGGTCCGAGAAGGGACAGGGCATGTCCGAGTACTTGATCATCGTCGCGCTGGTGGCGATCGCCGCCATCGGCGTGGTGACCGTCTTCGGCCGCGACGTCCGCGAGCTATTCAGTGGAACGACCGATTCCCTGGCGGGCAACCAGGCGACCAACACCGCGGTGAAAGCCAACGTGCGGCAGAACAAGAGCCTGAAGACGTTCGGGACCTACAACGCCTCGCGGGGCGACTGAGCGCCCACGCCATGTTAGAAAAAGGGCCCATGAGCCGCGACAGGGACCGCACGGTCCGCTCCGACGAGCACAACTCTCGCGGCATCGAGCTGGCCGACCGGGGATGGCTCGACGAGGCCATCAAGGAGTTCAAGAAGGCGATCGAGCTGGACCCCGAGTCGGCGCACGCCCACGACAACCTCGCCACCGTGTACAGCGAGAAGAAGCTGTACCGGGAGGCGCTCAAGGAGTACCTCACCGCGCTGGAGCTGGAGCCCGACAGCGCCACCGCCCACTACAACCTGGCCTGCTTCCTCGCCACCCATGCGTCGGACATGGCGGTGGACGAGTACAAGGAGGCGATCGAGCTCGACCCGGACTATCCGGACGCCCACCTGAACCTCGGCATGACCTACGCCGATCAGGATCGGCGCGAGGAGGCCAAGGAGGAGTTCAAGGCGGCCATCGAGCTGGATCCGGACGACCCGGTGGCGCGGCACGAGCTGGCGGCGCTGCTGATGGACGAGGCGGACTACCGCGGCGCGATCGCCCAGCTGAACGAGGCGGTGCGCCTCGAGCCCGAGAACTACGAGGCCCACCTCGACCTGGGCATCTGCTACGCCCAGAAGGGGTTCTACGCGGAGGCGGAGCGCTGCTATGGCCGGGCGCGCGAGCTGAACCCGGACGACGTCCTGCTCAACTACAACGTGGCGGCGCTCTACTCCCTCTGGGAAAAACCGGCCCAGGCGTTCGAGGCCCTGAAAAAGGCGCTGGAGAAAGACCCAGCCAAGGTGCGCAGCTGGATCGCGGCCGACCCGATGTTCGACGCGCTCAAGGGCGATCCGCACTTCGAGCAGATCCTGGCCGTACAATAGCCGTACGGTCTCCGTCGTACCGACATTTTTCACATTTGAAATGCGCCATTGCGGATATGCAAGGAATCCGCCCCTGCGCCTTGGATCCCGCCTCGACAACCGGCCGAAACCCGAGCTGTTTGCCGGGTGGCACGCCGACTGCACTATGGGAGACCGGAGCGCATCGCTCGTCGTGGTCTGGTACCCCCCCGCCACCTCGATGCGTGATCGCGCTTCATCTTTCAGGCCCCCGGGCATCTCGCCCGGGGGCTTTTTTTTTGTTTCCTGTTAGAAGCGCGCCATGCCGCAGCCCCGAGCAGGCCTCTCGACCCTGGCCGTGCACGCCGGAACGCCCCAGGGCGGGAACTCGCCCCTGACCGTCCCCATCGTGCAGTCCACCACCTTCCGCTTCGAGAGCGCAGCCCAGGTGCAGGAGTACGCGCGCGGGTCGAGCGGGCTGTTCATGTACTCGCGCGACGAGAACCCTACCGTCCGCGCGGCCGAGGAGGCGGTGGCGCTCTTGGAAGGCGCCGAATCGGCCATCGTCTTCGGCAGCGGGATGGGTGCGATGACCACCGCGCTGATGGGGCTCGTCTCGGCAGGCGACGAGGTGATCGCAGCCACGGCGTTGTACGGGGGCACGTACAAGCTGCTGCGCGACGTGCTCAGCCGGTTCGGGGTGAAGCTGCGGCCGGTCGAGCCGGAACGCCTCGCGACCGAGGTGGCGGCGCGCCCCGCCAAGGTGTGCGTGTTCGAGTCGCCCACCAATCCCACCCTGCGCGTGGTGGACGTCGCCACGGTCGCCTCGGCCTGCCGCAAGGCGGGGACGGTCAGCGTGATCGACTCCACCTTCGGACCGCCTGCGCTGCAGCGGCCGCTGGAGCTCGCCGTCGACGTGGTGATGCACAGCGCGACCAAGTACCTGAACGGCCACTCGGACCACCTGGCCGGCGTTCTGGCGGGGTCACGGGCGCGCCTGGAGCCGCTACGGCTCATCTCGCACCGGCTGGGCGCCTCCCTCGATCCGCAGGTGGCGTACGACCTTCTGCGCGGGCTGAAGACCTTCGCGCTGCGGATGGACCGCCACTGCGCCACCGCGCTGCGCGTGGCTCGCTGGCTGTCCGAGCAGCGCGCGGTGCAACGCGTCTGGTACCCGGGCCTGCCCTCCCACCCCGACCACGAGCTGGCCAAGAGGCAGATGAACGGATTCGGCGGCATGGTCACCTTCACCCTGGGGACCAAGGAGCGCGCGTTCGCGTTCTGGGATCGGCTCCGGCTGGTGGCGCGGGCGGCCAGCCTGGGCGGCACGGAGACGCTCTCGTCGCTGCCGATCCTCTTCAGCCACACCGGCTATTCCGCGCAGGAGCTGGCCCGGGCCGGCGTGGACGAAGGCATGGTGCGGCTGTCGATCGGCCTGGAGGACGCCGACGACCTGATCGCCGACCTGGCCCAGGCGCTTGGGGGCTGATGCTCCCGCGCGCCTCTTGGACGGCCGCATTGAGAAGCCCGAGACCGACGGCGTCGCCGTTCTCTCCCCTGCCCCGCTCGTTCTTCGCGCGCAACGCGCTTTCGGTCGCGCCGGACCTGGTCGGCTGCGTGCTCGTGCGGCGCGCTCCCGGCGGCTGGCGGGCCGGCCGCATCGTGGAGACAGAGGCGTACGTCGGCGAGCACGACCTGGCTTGCCACGCCCGGGCCGGGCGCACCGCGCGGACCGACGTGATGTACGGCGAGCCGGGGCACGCGTACGTCTACCTCATCTACGGCGTGCACCCGATGCTGAACGCGGTGTGCAGCCCGGAAGGAGAGGCCAGCGCGGTCCTCCTCCGGGCCGCGGAGCCGCTTCCTGCTGCCCCGGGCCTCTTGCCGCTGCTGCACGACGCGACCGGCCCGGGCAACCTGTGCAAGGCCTTCGACGTGCGGCTGCGGCACAACCGCGACGACCTGTGCGATCCCGACGCGGAGCTCTTCATCGCGCCGCGCGCCGGCCCGGCTCCCCGCCTGTGGAAGGGCCCGCGCGTCGCTGTCGACTACAGCGGCCGCTGGGCCCGCCGCAAGCTGCGCTTCTGCGACAAGACTAGCCCCGCCGTCTCCCGCCCCCGCCCCACTTAGATTGCGCGGATTGCTTGCGACGAAGGCGAAGGGATCACCGCGGAGGCGCGGAGAGCGCGGAGGATTTGGTTCGAAAAACGAATCTCCGCGTCCTCCGCGCCTCCGCGGTGATCCGTTTGAAACGGTTCGGCACTGATTGAAACGGTCCGGCATTGCGCAGTGGCGTTCGTGCGATTCGGCTTGCGAGAGCGGCGGCTTCGTGGAACGTTCCCGGACCGATGAAGATCCGGCGGGTGGAGATCACCGGGTTCAAGTCGTTCGCCGACCGCGTCGTCTTCTCCTTCGACGACGGCATCACCGGGGTGGTCGGCCCGAATGGCTGCGGCAAGAGCAACGTGGTCGACGCCATCCGCTGGGCGATGGGCGAGCAGAGCGCGAAGCATCTGCGCGGCCGCTCCATGGAGGACGTGATCTTCAGCGGCAGCGAGTCGCGCCCGCCCACCGGGATGGCGGAGGTGTCGATCACCTTCCAGAACGACGGCCGCCTGGTCCCTCCGCAATACGCGGGCTTCGCCGAGATCACCGTCGCGCGCCGGCTCTTCCGCGACGGCACCAGCGAGTACGAGATCAACAAGGCGCCCTGCCGGCTCCTCGACATCACCGAGCTGTTCCTGGGCACCGGCGTGGGCACCCGGGCGTACTCGATCATCGAGCAGGGCCGGATCGGGCTCATCGTCAGCGCCAAGCCCGAGGATCGCCGGTCGATCATCGAGGAGGCGGCGGGCGTCACCAAGTACAAGGCCCGCCGCAAGCAGGCGGAGCGGAAGCTGGAGGCGACCGACCAGAACCTGCTCCGCCTCACCGACGTGGTCGGCGAGGTAGGCCGGCGCCTGCAGGGGCTCGAGCGGCAGGCGAAGAAGGCGGAGCGCTTCCGCGAGCTGCGGGGCGAGCTGCGCCAGCTGGAGCTGCTCTCCGCCTGCCGGCAGTGGCTGGCCGCCAAGGAGCAAGAGGCGGCCTCGGCGCGCGAGCTGTCCGACGCGGCCGACGCGGAGAAGGTCGTGCACGCGCAGGTGGCGCGCCTGGAGGCCGGGCTGTCGGCGGAGCGGCTCCAGCTCCTCGAGGACGAGCGCAAGGTGCAGGAGCTGGCCGACCGCTCGCACGGGGTGGACAAGCAGCTGCGGCTCGCCGAGCAGGAGCTGCAGTTCGCCCAGCGGGAACGCGAGTCGATCGCGGCCCGCCAGGTGCAGCACGAGGAGGAGATCGGCCTGCTCAGCCAGCGCCTGACGCTGCTCACCCGCGAGGAGGAGGGCCTCCAGGCCGACCGGCAGAAGCTGGCCGACGCGACCGCCGAGGACGAAACCCGGCAGGCGCAGGCCGAGGCCGACCTTGCGCAGGCGACGGAGCGGATCCATTCCGCCCAGCACGCCGTGGAGACGGAAAGGCACCAGGCAGTGGGCGTCCTCACCCGCCTGGCGAACCACCGGACCAACCTGGTCAACCTGGAGCGCCGGCGGCAGGACCTCTCCGGGCGGCTTCAGAAGACGCAAGCCGAGGCGGAGCAGCTGCGCGCTCGGGCAGAGGAAATCTCGCGGCAGCGCGAGGAGCTGTCGGTGAAGCTGTCGGAGGCGCAGGCGCACAGGCGCGCGCTGCACGGGGAGCGCGCCGCGCGGGAGGAGCAGCTCCAGCAGGGCTTCTCCGACCGGCGCGACCTGGAGGCGACGCTGATCCGTCTGCGGGAGGAGCTGGCCGACCGGCGCAGCCGCCTCACCTCGCTCCTCGAGCTGCAGAAGAATTTCGAGGGGTACGGGCGGGGCGTGAAGGCGATCCTGCTGCGCGACGAGGACGAGCGCCGGCGCGACGGGGTCTACGGGCTGGTGGCCGACGTCCTGCGCACCGACGCGAACCATGAGCGGCCCGTCGAGGCAGTCCTGGGCGAGCGGCTGCAGCTGGTCCTGGTGGAGAGCCACGCGGCCGGTTTGCGCGCGGTCGACTACCTCAAGCAGGCGGCCCAAGGGCGGGCGAGCTTCGTCCCGCTCACCGAGATGGAGCAGCTGCCGCTGGTGCCGGAGGCGGCGGATCTGCCCACGCCGGAAGGGACCGTGCGCGCCGTGGAGGTGGTCCACTGCGCGCCGGAGCACGAGAGGCTGAAGCGGTACCTCCTGGCCGACGTGTTCCTCTGCGACACGCTGGCCACCGCGCTGGCGCTGTGGTCGAGGGACCCCGGCGCGCGTACCTTCGTCACCGCCGACGGCGAGGTGGTGGACCGGGAAGGGATCGTCTCGGGCGGCTCGCTGGAGGGGGTCGCCGACGGCCTGTTGCACAAGCGGCGCGAAGTGCAGGAGCTGGCCGAGACGGTGCAGGAGCTGGAGGCGCGCCTGGGAGTGACCACCTCGCAAGCGGACGAGCTGGCCGCGCGCATCCAGTCGCTGGAGACCGAGGTCAAGCGGCTGCAGCACGACGAGCGGGAGGAGGAGCTGTCCCAGGTGCGCCTGGAGCGCGACGTGGGGCGGCTCCAGGAGGAGCTGGCCAGGCTCTCGCAGCGTGACCAGGTCCTTCGGCACGAGATCGAGCAGCTGCAGCAGGCGCTGGCGGAGGTCGAGCGCGAGGAGGCGCAGAGCCGCGAGGCGGTGGCGGGCGGCGAGAGCGAGCAAGAGGAGCGGGAGGCGCGCCTGCGGACCCTGCAGGCGGACCTCTTGCGCGCGCGCGAGCAGGCCGAGGCGGTGCAGGCGGAGGTCACCCGGGCCAAGGTGAGCGCGGCGGCGGTGGCGGAGCGGATGGAGGGAGTGGCCCGCTCGCTGGCCAGGCTGGCCGAGCAGCGGGCGGAGATCGAGACGCGGCGGGAGAAGCTGCAGTCCGACGTCGCGCAGGGCAAGGAGCGCGCGGCCGCGCTCGAGGCGCGCGGCGAGGTGACCCGCGGCGAGCTGTCCGCGCTGCTCAAGTCCGGCGAGGAGCTGCGCGGGGAGCTGGGCCGGGCGCGGGCGCTCTACGACGCGGCCCAGGAGCGGCTGCGCGGCGGGGACGAGGAAGTGCGCGAGGCGCGGGGCGGGCTGGAGCAGGCGGCGCGCCGGCGCTCGGAAGCGGAGCTGAAGGTGCAGGAGATCCGCCTCACCCTTTCGCACCTCGAGCAGGGGACCCGCGAGCGCCACCTGATGGAGCTCGCCGAGGTGGCCCAGGCGCGGCGCGAGGAGGCCCTGGGCCTCCCCACGGAGGAAACCGAGGCGCGCATGGCGTCCCTGCGGGAGAAGGTCGACGCGCTGGGAGAGGTGAGCCTCACCGCCATCGACGAGGCGAAGGAGGTGGGCGAGCGGTTCGACTTCCTCACCGCCCAGAAGCAGGACCTGGAGGACTCGCTGCGCAAGCTGCGCTCGGCGATCGAGCGGATCGACCGCGCCAGCAAGGAGCGGTTCCGGGAGACGTTCCATCTGGTGAACGAGCGCTTCCAGCAGGTGTTCCCGCGGCTGTTCCGCGGCGGCTACGCCGAGCTGCAGCTGGTGGAGGATCCCGTCACCGCCGCGGCCGAGCCCGGGGTGGAGATCGTCGCCGAGCCGCCGGGGAAGAAGCTGGCCAGCGTCAACCTGCTCTCGGGCGGCGAGAAGGCGCTCACCGCGGTCTCGCTGATCTTCGCCATCTTCCTGATCAAGCCGACCCCGTTCTGCCTCCTCGACGAGGTGGACGCGCCGCTCGACGAGGCGAACGTCGGCCGGTACAACGAGCTGGTGCGGGAGATGAGCCGCAGCTCCCAGTTCATCGTCATCACCCACAACAAGCGCACCATGGAGGGCGCCGACGCGCTCTATGGCGTCACCATGGAAGAGCCGGGAATCTCCAAGACGGTCAGCGTGAAGCTGTCCGCCCAGGCGGGCGCCGCCGCCTGACGCCCCGTTGATCAGCCCTGCCGCGCGGGTTAATCCTGCGGGATGCGCCTACTCCTCGCCGGTTTGTTTGCGATGCTTTTCGTGCCTCCCGCGGCCCGCGCCGCAGAAGACACGCGGCCGCCCGTCATCTCGGACGTGCGGGCCGGGCAGCGCGGCGGGCAGGTGCACATCGAGGCGCGCATCACCGACGAGACCGGGGTGCTGATGGCCACCTGCCACCACCGCACGGGCGGAGGCCGCTGGCTGGACGCGCCGATGACCAAGAACGACTACGACGAGGTGTTCAAGGTGTCGTTCTCGGGCGGGGCCGACACCGAGTTCTGGATCGAGTCCAGCGACCTGTTGGGCAACGGGCCGTCGACGTACGGCGCGGCGGCGAATCCGGTGGCGGTCGGCTCCTCCAGCCCGCCGAAGGAGGCGCAAACGCAGCGCGAGACGCCCCCGCCGCCCAAGCACGCCCGGTCCACCAAGGTGGCCAGCAAGGCCGGGCCCCCGGTGATCGAGCACCGCAAGCTGGCGGGGCCGCTCCCGGAAGGCAAGGGGGTCACGCTGCGCGCGCGCGTGCACGGCGATGCCCCCATCGCCTTCAGCGGCGTGTTCCTGCGCAAGCAGGGCGAGTCCACCCTGACCCGGCTCGCCTTGAGCCGCGTGGAGGGCGAGACCTACGAGGCGAAGATCCCGGGCGACAAGGCGCACGGCAATCTCGAGTACCTGCTCGCGGCCAAGGACGAGAACGGCAAGCAGAGCTTCGGCGGCGACGGCAGCCCAAACACCTGGTTCGCGATCACCTTCAAGCCGGCGGGGCCGGTCGAGCAGCCGTTCGGCTTCGCCGTGAATCCGCCCGCGCGCGTCCTTCCCGGACGGTCGCTCACGGTGCGCGCGCAGATCACCGGGCCTGGCGACGAGCCGAGCGTGCCAGGCAAGGCCCAGGTCCTGTGGCGCGGCAGCGACGGGCAGGAGCAGGTCACCGACATGCAGCCGGACGCCAGCGGCGGGCTGGGCGGCTTCAAGGCGGAGCTGCCGCCCCAGACCCCGGGCGCCGTCTACTACCAGGTCGTCGCCTGCGACCCGTCCGGCAGCAAGTGCGCGGTGAGCACCGGGAGCAAGCGCAAGTGGCACGCAGTGGCGATCTCGCCGGCGGTGGGAGCCAAAGCCCCCGCAATCGACGTGCCGAGCAGCAAGGCCCCGAGGTCGTTGCCGGAGTAGCGCGCCCGCCGTCGGCGCAAGGTCGTCGTCGGACGCGCCGTTCACCAAGTCACTGACGATTTCCTGAAATCTCCGTCAGGAACCCGGGGCATTTCTTACCAAGGCGTCAGGCAGTCTTCAGTAGGCGCCGCGCCGCTCGCTCGTACAGTGCCTGCATCGTTGCAGTCGGCGTTCTTGCAGAAGGAGGACGGAGATGAAGACGATCGCAGCCGCACGACCGGTATTTGCGTTGACTTGGGCAGTTGGCGCGACGATTGCGGGATTGGCGCTCCCGTTGAGGTGGGCCGCTGCCGATGCGGTCGCGGCAGACAAGACGCCCAGCTCGCAAGGGAAAGCCGATCTGGCCAGGGCCCTGAAAGGGACGCACATGTCGCTCGCCGAAGGTTTCGCGGTAGCGCAACGCGAAGGAACTCCGATTTCCGGAAAATACGAATTGGAGCGCGGAGCGCTGCAGCTTTCGGTGTACACACTGAGGGAGGGTCGGTTATCGGAAGTGATCGTTGATTACGCGACGGGGGCCGTGGCCCGGGTCGAGGCGATCGAGGGCCGGAACGCGCGAAGCGCCCACGCCGCCGAACAGCGCGATGCGATGGCGAAGGCGAGACGCTCGCTCCAAGCCGTGGCCACGGACGCCTCGGAGGCGAACCCGGGATTCACGGTGGTGAGCGTGATGCCATCGCTCGAGGACGGACGCCCGATCGCGGTGGTGACGCTCGTGCGCGACGAAGACTGGAAGAACGTGCGCGATAGCTTGGACGGCGGAGAACGGGAATGAACAAACGAGGCCTGCCGTCGCGACGCCGGCTACGACCTGACCGTCCGCGGTGTCCAGGCGGGCCTTGACGGAAGCCGGCGCGCGGGGAAAGGTGCGCGGTCTTTCGAGGTGCCCGTGTTCGCTCTGCCGATCGACCTCCAGACCATCGCGATCGTCGCCGCGCTGCTGATCGCGACCGCGCTGCTCGTCGCCCTGCTGGCGCGGGTGGCCGTCGGACGCCGGGCGCCCAAGCCTCCCGCGGAGCTCCCTGCGCAGAAGCCGGCCGCGCGGCCCGAGCCACCGCCGCCGCCCGTCCCGGCGGCGCTGTCGCCGGAGAGGCTCGCGCGTGAGAAGCGCGCCGGCGAGCAGCTCCAGGCGGCCCAGGACGCGCTCGCAGCGGCGGAAGCGCGCCTCGCCGGCGAGCAGGCAGCGCAAGCGGAAATCGACCGGCGGCGGCGCGAGCTGACCGACGCGCAGCGCAAGCTCGAATACGAGCGCCGCAAGGTCGCGGAGGCCGAAGAGAAGGCGCGCCGCGAGGCGGAAACGGCGGCGCGCGCGCAAGCCGAGGCGGCCGCCCGGGAGGCGGAGGAGGCGCGGATCGCGGCCGAGCGCGCCGCGCAGGAAAAGGCGCGGCGGAAGCTGGCCGAGGCCGAGGCAGGCCGCACCCTGGCGGAGGGCCTGGCGAAGACCCGCAGTGGGTTCATCGCACGGCTCAACGCGTTCGTCGGGGCCGCCAAGGAGCTGGACGACGCGACCCTCGCCGAGCTGGAGGAGATCCTCTTTTCCGCGGACGTGGGCGTCCGCACCGCCACGCGGCTGCTCGACTCCGTGCGGGAGCGGCTCAAGCGGCGCGAGCTGTCCGATGTCTCGCGGGTGAAGGCCGCGCTGCGGGAAGAGGTGGAGCGGATCCTGTCCCTGGGCGTGGCGCCCGGCGAATCCGGGCACGGGGGCCTGCCCGACCTCCCGCCCGGGACGCCGCCGCCCCAGGTCGTCATGGTGGTCGGC
Organism: Myxococcales bacterium; assembly: GCA_035261845.1. Taxonomy (GTDB): domain Bacteria; phylum Myxococcota; class Myxococcia; order Myxococcales; family 40CM-4-68-19; genus VBKO01. The sequence continues at coordinate 20,625 of DATFTN010000125.1, forward strand.
GTCAACGGCACGGGCAAGACCACCACAATCGGCAAGCTCGCAGGACGGCTGAAGCAGTCCGGAAAGACCGTGATCCTGGGCGCGGGCGACACCTTCCGCGCCGCCGCCGGCGAGCAGCTCGACGTCTGGGCCGACCGCGCCGGCGCGCCCATCGTCCGGGGAAAGGACGGTTCCGATCCCGGAGCAGTGCTGTTCGACGCCGTGACGCGGGCCAAGACGGAGGGCATCCAGGCCGTGCTCTGCGACACCGCCGGCCGCCTGCACACCAAATCGAATCTGATGGAGGAGCTGAAGCGGCTGCAGCGCACCCTGGAAAAAGCGCATCCCGGCGCGCCCCA
>DATFTN010000126.1:0-4905 GCA_035261845.1 Myxococcales bacterium
CGCCTCCCGCGAGCTCCTCTACGTCGAGCCTTCTTCGATCGGCGCCCGCTCCATCGGCCACTTCGGCTTCTTCCACCGCCGCTTCCGCGACACCCTCTGGTCCGACTCCCGCTCCTGGCTCTTGGCGCAAGCCTCCTCCCAAGCCGCCGCCTGATCAACCCTAGAACGTTTCACGCGGAGGAGGGGAGGATTGGGAGGAGGGGAGGAGCAATTCGTTTGAACAACAAGGTTCCTCCCCTCCTCCCTTTCCTCCGCGCCCTCTGCGTGAAACGCTTTAGTCCGGTTTCTTGGCGGTGGAGGCGATGTGGAGCTCTTGCAGTTGCTTCGGGTCGGCGTCGCCCGGGGCGTCGGTCATCAGATCGGTGCCCTTCTGGGTCTTGGGGAAGGGGATCACGTCGCGCAGGCTTTCCGAGCCGGAGAGGAGCATCGAGAGGCGGTCCATGCCCAGGGCGATCCCGCCGTGTGGCGGGGCGCCGAAACGGAGGGCCTGCAGCAGGAAGCCGAACTTCTGCTCCGCCTCCTCCGCGCCGATCCCCATCGCGGCGAACACCCTCTGCTGCACCACCGGATCGTGCAGGCGGATCGACCCTCCGCCGATCTCGAACCCGTTCAGCACCAGGTCGTAGCGGTGGCACAGGACGCGCCCCGGGTCCGACTCGAGGAACTGCACGTCCTCGTCCCGCGGGCGGGTGAAGGCGTGGTGCGCGGCCACGTACCTCTTCAGCTCCTCGTCGTATTCGAAGAGCGGCGGGTTCACCACCCAGAGGAAGCTCCAGCTCGCCGGGTCCTTGGGATCGCGCGGCCCGTGCTCGGGGATGAGGCCCAGCTTCTTGCCCAGGTGCAGGCGGAGGTTCGCCAGCACCGTGTGGACCTGCGCCTCCTTGCCGAACTGGAACAGCAGGACGTCTCCCGGCTTCGCGCCCGCCGCCTGGTTGATGGCCGTGCGCGCCTGCGGGGTCACCGACTTGGCCAGCGGGCTCTGGGTCCAGTTGCCCTGCTCGTCGACCTTCGCCCGCGCCAGCCCCTTGGCGCCCATTCCCTTGGCGATCTCCTCCAACTTGTCGGTCTCGGTGCGCGACAGCCCGGCGCTCGCCGGCACCACCATCGCCTTGACGACGTGACCGGGGACAGGCTGGGCGAAAGTGGACCACATCGCCACGCCGGCGCCGCGGTGCTCGGCGATCAGGCGGGTCAGGTCGGTGTGCTTCATCCCGAAGCGCAAGTCGGGTTTGTCGTTGCCGTACTCCCGCATCGACTGCTCGTACTGCATGCGCAGGAACGGGCGGGCGATCTCGACCCCGAGCACCTCGCGCCACAGCGCGGTCACCAGCTCCTCCACCACGCCGAACACCTCGTCCTGCGAGACGAAGGACATCTCCAGGTCGATCTGGGTGAACTCCGGCTGGCGGTCGAGCCTCAAGTCCTCGTCGCGGAAGCACTTGACGATCTGGAAATACCGGTCGAACCCCGCCACCATGAAGAGCTGCTTGAACAGCTGCGGGCTCTCCGCCAGCGCGTAGAACTTGCCGGGCTGCAGGCGGGCCGGGACGAGGAAGTTGCGCGCCCCGCCGGGCGTGTACCGGACCAGGAACGGCGTCTCCAGCTCGAGGAAGCCGCGCTCGTGGAGCACCCGCCGGGTGACCGCGTTCATCCGCGAGCGCAGGAGCAGCGGGCGCTGCACCGCCGGCCGGCGGAGGTCGAGGTAGCGGTAGTGGAGCCTCTTCTCCTCCGCGGTGTCGATGCGGTCCTCGATCAGGAAGGGCGGGGTCTCGCTGCGGTTGAAGATCTGCGCCTGCGCGACGTGCACCTCCACTTCGCCGGTGGTGAGCTTGGGGTTCACGTTGGCGCCGCGCGAGACCACCTTGCCGCGCACGCCGATGCAGTACTCGAGGCGCAGCTCGTGGGCGAGCTCCTGCAGGTCCTTGCCCGCGTCTTCCTCGAAGACCACCTGCGTCAGCCCGGCGCGATCGCGCAGGTCGATGAACACGGCGCGGCCGTGGTCGCGCCGGTTGTGCACCCAGCCGAACAGGACCACCTCGCGGCCGATTTCCCGGGCGGTCAGCTCGCCGCAGGAATGGGTGCGCTTCAAGTCGCGGATGAACTCGGCCAAGCCTGGGCGTCCTCCGGGGCTACCACTGGGGAGGGCGTTCGGTAGCACGATTCGCCGCCTCGTGCGAGGCATCGGGGCGGGCGAGCGGCCCTCGGCGGGCGCTTTGGCGCCTCCGTTGCACATCCCGAGCAAGCATGGGACGCCTGTTCCTCTCCGCGCAGACGACCTGTGCGCTGCTGCTCGGGGCCGGGCTCCTGCTGCGGGCACAGGCTCATCTGCGGGCCCAGGAGGAGAATGCGCCGCAGATGGCCGCGCGGACGCGTCCGGCGCAGATCTTTTCGGGCGAATCGGCGGGTGGAACCGGACGGGCCGGGCAGGCGCCCCGCGTCGTCCGGACGGCGGCCGGCCAGGAACGCAAGGCGACCCGGGGTGGGAAGGCCCGTACCCAGGGGAGGAAGAAGGAGGCGCACCGCGCCCGGCTACCCGGGCGGGGGGGCGCGCCGGTTGCACAACCGGACAAAGGCGCGGACGGGGGCGGGAGTGAACTCGGGCGAGGGGAAGAAGGTTTCGGGGAAACCTCACGACCCCATCTGCGGCGTGCGCGTCGAGAGCGGCGACGGCGTACCGAGCAGCGAGTACAAGAAGCGCCGCTACTTCTTCTGCTCGGACCGGTGCAAGCACGAGTTCGAGCGCGCCGCGGAGCGGATCCGCATGCAGGAGGCCGCCCGCGCCGGGGCGCTCTTCACGCACGGCAAGGTCAGATGGGGTCTCGCATGAGGCGCCGTATCGCGCGCTCCACGCGATCGTGCTCGTGCACGTACTCGATCGGTCTTCGGGCCTCGAGCACGGGGACGATGGCCGGCACGAGATCGACCGTCAGGTCTGCACGCCCTTCACCCTGAGCTGCACCCGCTCCTCCCCGAAATAGCTGTCCACGCCGATCTGGAAGGCCGCGCGCAGGCGCGCGCCACGCGCGATCGGTATTCCGCCCATCCCGAACGCGATCGCGTCGATCGGAGCGCCGGTAGGCGCGTCTGACACTCGCGGAGACCAGCCGCCCGGCACCGGTGCGGCGAGCCGCAGCTTGAGGTGCCCCGGCCCTCCGGAGCGCCGATCGGGAAGCGTGCGCACCTCCAGCGCCTCCAGGTCGTCGCAGGCGAACACCGGCTCCGGGTTCCCCGCGCCGAACGGCGCCAGCCGCCGCAGCTGCTCGGCCAGGGCGCGATCGATCTCCTCCAGGCGCACCGTGGAATCGATGCGCAAGCGGGGCTCGAGCTGTTCGGGGGCGAGGCGCTCGCGCGCGACCGTCTCCAGCGCCTCCGCCAGCCTGTGCACCGCCGAGGTGGGCAAGGTGACGCCCGCGGCGTGGCGGTGCCCGCCGAATCGCGTGAGGTGCACCGCGCAGCTGGCCAGGGCGTCGTACAGGTGGAACCCCTCGATGCTGCGCCCCGACCCCTTGGCTGTGCCCCCCTCGTCCTCGCACAGCACCAGGGCGGGGCGGTGGAACCGATCGACGAGACGGCTCGCGACGATGCCCACCACCCCCAGGTGCCAGCCCGGGGAGGAGACGACCAGCGCGCGCCGGTCGCCCATCTCCTGCGCCTTGCGCACCGCCTCGTCCGCGATCCGCGCCTGGAGGTCCTGGCGCTCGGCGTTGGCCCGGTCGAGCTGCTCGGCCAGCTCGCGCGCTTCCGCCGGATCCTCGGAGAGGAGCAGGCGCACTCCCACCGACGCGTCCGAAAGCCGCCCGGCGGCGTTCAGCCGCGGCCCCAGCTTGAAGCCCACGTCGCCGCAGGTCACCTCGCCCGCGATCCGAGCGACCGACTTCAGCGCCAGCACCCCGGGCCGCGCGGCCCGCGCCAGCTCCCGGAGACCGTAGTGGACCAGCACCCGGTTGGCCCCGGTGAGCGGCACCACGTCCGCGATGGTGCCCAGCGCGACCAGGTCGAGGTGCTCGCGGAGGTTCGGCTCGGCGCGCCCGGCGAACCACCCCGCCTCGCGCAGCCGCCTGCGCAGCGCGAGCAGCAGGTGGAAGGCGACTCCGACCGCCGCCAGCTCGCGGCCGGGGAAGGCGCATCCCGGCTGGTGCGGGTTCAGGATGGCCACCGCGCGTGGGAGCGCCTCCGCGGTCTGGGCCGAGGTGTGGTGGTCGATGACCACCACGTCGAGCCCCAACTGCGCCGCCGCGTCGATCTCGGCCACGGCCGTCACTCCGCAGTCGGCGCTCACCAACAGGCGCGTCCCGCGCGCTGCCAGCTTCCTCAGGGCCTCGAGGTTGAGGCCGTAGCCTTCCAGGACACGGTTGGGAACGTAGTACTCGATGCGCGCAGAGGGGCCGCCGGCCGGAGCGCAGCTGGCGAGCTTGCGCAGCACGCGAACGAGGAGCGCGGTGCTGGTGACGCCGTCCACGTCGTAGTCGCCGTAGACGCAGATGGTCTCGCGGGCCTCCAGAGCACGCTGCAGGCGGGCGACCGCGGTCTCGATGCCCTTGAGCCCGAATGGATCGGGCAGCTGCTCCAGCTTGGGGGTGAGGAAGCGGTGCGCGGCCTCCGCGTCGCGCACGCCGCGCGCCCACAACGCGCGTCCCACGGCGGGCAGGAGCCCCAGCTCGGCCGCGAGACGACTGCCCTGCTCGGCTCCGGCGGCCGTCGCCGCCTCTCCCGGTGACCAGCGCATGCAGACCGTCTAGCAGGGGGGTCCGACATCGCTGTGGGTGGCGCGCACGCCCAGGTTGAGGTTTTTCTTTAGGGGCTGGAAAAAGCCGAAGCGATTTCGATCGGTTGCGCAAAGGAGCTTCACAGCACCTGTCCCGTGTGACCTGTCCCTGGGAATTGGAAGCGACGCCGTCGAGAGCG
>DATFTN010000127.1:0-7491 GCA_035261845.1 Myxococcales bacterium
CGGGCACATCATGCACGTCAAGAAGGGACAGCTCCTGCCGCCCTGCACGCGCTGCGGCGGGGCGATGGAGAAGCACGAGGGGCCCGAGCCCAAGGAACCAGCCTGCGAGTAGAGGCGGCTGTTCTGGACGCTGACCTACCCGGGTGTGTGGCACTTGCTCAGCTTCCCGTCAGGATGACCTTGCCTCCTCCGCCCGCCTGCTGGGCGACCCCGATCGCCGTCCGGAACTCCGAGAGCGGGTATCGCGCGGACACCGGCGCGCAGGCCGGATCGCGGCGCAGCACGTCCCACAGCACCGGGGTCGCCTCGGCGAGCGCGCCCGCCGGAAGCTCCCGGAGATAGCGATCGATGCCGAACCCGCGCCAGGTCAGGTTGCGGTAGAGCACCGTCGAGGCCCGGATGGGGAATGGGGCGTCGTCCAGGACGCCGTAGGACACGAGCTGGCCGCCGCGCGCGATGGCGCCGATCAGCGCGAGCGTGTTCGGGCCTCCCACCGCGTCGAGGCCGGCATCGAACGGCTTCTCGGCAGCCAGCGCTCCGAGGAGCTCCGAGAGCGAGGCGGGTGTGCGGCCGGGCTCCTCCTCGCCGACGACGGCGTATCCGCGGTCTCGGCGCGCCACGCGCACCAGCTGGATCCCGCGGCGCCGCGCCAATGCCGCGAGCAGCGCAGCGGTCACGGAGCGTCCCGCGGTTGCGAGCACGCGCACGCCGGAAGAGAGGGAGCAGACATCGAGCAGTCCCCAGGCCGTGAGCGGGTTGAGGGGGAACTGGCAGGCGACCTCGTCGGCAATGTCATCGGGCACAGCGTAGACGCGCTCGGCCGGCGCCACGGCCCGTTCGGCCCAGGCGCCCACGCTACGGAAGGCGACCCGCTGTCCCACCGAAAGGCCGCGCACCTCCCGGCCCAGCTCGAGGACCACGCCCGCGCCGTCGAATCCCGCCACCTGCGGGAAGACCGGCCGGACCCGATAGACCCCGCGCATGAAGAGGAAATCGGCCGGCTGGATCACCCGGGCGCGCACTTCGATGACCACTCCGTTGGGCTGGAGCACCGGCTCGGGCGCTTCACCCAGCCGCAGCACGGCGCCGGGATCGCCGGCTTTGTCGAACACGATCGCGCGCATCCTGACGCTCTGGATGCGCTCCGCGGAGGAAGGGTGCGGCGGTCTTCTTCGTGGCACATCGAGAAACGCCCGGAACCGGGGGAAGCTGGCTGAAGTCGTCTAGCGCGCCAAGGGAAGGCGCAGCGTGAACGTCGAGCCTTTTCCAAGCTCGGAGCGCGCAGCCAGGGTCCCGCCGTGCAGGCGCGCGAGCGCGGCCGCAATGAAGAGGCCCAGGCCGTGCCCGCGGCCATTGGTCGTGTCGGCGCGGTGGAATCGCTCGAAGATGGTCGGCAGCTTCGACGCAGCGATGCCCTCGCCCCAATCCTGCACCTCGACGAGCGCATGACTGGGCGACGAGGACAGCGTGACCTGCACCCGTGATGCGGGCCCACCGTATTTGACGGCGTTGGCGAGCAAGTTGTTCAGCACCTGGCGGAGGCGCTCCCCATCGAAGGACAGGTCGAGGCGGTCTTCGGTGCCCGCCAGCGTGAACGTCGCCTGCGGCTGGAGCTCGCACCAATCGCTGACGACCTCCCGCAGGAACGCGGACAGGTCGGCGCGCACCAGCTGCAACTCCATCTTTGCTTCGGATAGCCGGGCCGCATCGAGGATCGACGTGACGAGCGTCTGAATCCGGTCGAGTTGGTGCATGATCGTCGCGAAGAGCTTCTTCTCGGAATGGGACGTCTGCGCCTCGCCCAGCCGGCGCTCCAGGAGCTGGGCGCTCATCCGTGCCGCGCCCAGCGGCGTCTTGATCTCGTGCGCCAGCCAGTTGAGCATTTCTTCGCGAACAGCGTCGTTTCCGCGACGCTGATCCGTCCGGCGCCGATCCTCCTGCTGCGCCGCCTCCGGCGCCGGGCCCAGCATCTTCTCCACGGCCGCCTCGAAAGTGCTGACGTCCACCGGCTTGGGAAGGAAGGCGCTTGCCTCCTCCAGGCCTTTCGGGCGCGCGGCGCTGAGCAGCAGGAACGGGATCGCCGCCAGCCCCGGGTCGGAGCGGAGCGCGCGCAGGAGCTGCACCCCGGTCCGCCGCGGCATCATGTGATCGCTGATCACCAGATCGGGCCGCTCCGTCCGCGCGAGGAGCAGCGCCTCCTCTCCATCGTGCGCGCGCAGCGTCCGGTGCCCGAGCTCCTCGACGATGTCGGCGCAGATCTCGAGCATCGCCGCCTCGTCCTCAGCGATCAGCACGAGGCCCATCAGGAGTCCTCTTCGCCGACGGTCGATCCGATCGGGTGCGCCTGGCCGGTGAGCAGTCCTTCGACAGAACGGAGCGGAGCGAGAACGCGAATCCCCTGGTCGGTGATCTCGAACTCGCGCAGATCGGTCTTGTAGCTGCTGTCGCGCATCTTGAGCACCGACAGGATGCGGTGGATGCGGCCGCGCAGCTCGACGTAGCGGAGGAGAAGGAGGTTCGCTCCGAGGGTCGCGATCGGCGTGTCGCTGAAATCGAGCTCGGGGCCGGCGACCTTGGCCACCTGTTTGGTGAACACCGTCGTCACCCGCGCGAGCCGCAGGCGCATGCTCAGCGCGGCGAGGAGGTCGTGACGCCGATCCGCGTCGGAGATGGAGAGCTCCAGCGGACCGAGCCCGTCGATCACGAGGCGCCGGGCCCCCAGCCGCGCGATCTCGGCGAGGACCCGATCGATGAGGGTGTCTGCCTCCAACTCGAGGGGCGGCAGGTACAGGAACCGCAGCCCTCCGCTCGCGAGCGAGGGCTGGAGGTCGAGGCCGATGCGCTGCGCCCGGGCGGCGACCATCTCGAGCTCTTCGAAGAAGGAGACGAAGACCGCCTTCTCCCCCTTGCGCGCCCCTTCCAGCGCAAAGCAGGCGGAGAAGAGAGTCTTGCCGATACCCATGCTGCCGGCGAGCATGGTGCTGCTCCCGATCGGCAGGCCTGCATCCACCAGCGCCTCGAGCTCGGGCAGGCCGAAGGCGGCGCGCGCGCGGTCCGGGGCGAATTCCACATTCGGGGGGGGGAGCGCCTCGAGGCGGGGGATGATTCGAATCCCTTCACTGCCGATCTCGAAGAAATGATCACCGGTCAAGTGCGCGCGGCCGCGCAGCTTGACGACCTCGATCCTGCGCAGCCGCCGGACGCCGTGGCGCTTCATCGTCAGCGAGACGATTCCATCGACCGTGGTCGCCTCCGGCAGAGCCATCAGGGCGTCGACCGAGTACTCGGTCGTGAACAGCCCCACACAGTCCACCGCCGCGAGCCCCATACTCAGCTCGTACAGAAACTCGCGCAGCCTCGGCTCGTCCTGCCAGAGATCGCGGATCGCGCGCACGCCGTCGAGGAGGAGCAGCTTGGCGGAGCGCTCGTGCACGGTGTCGATGATCAGATCGCGCGCTTCCTTGGAACCCTTCTTCAGCGGCGCCCAGGCGCTGATGAGGAAGACTTGCTCCCCGAGAAGCTCGGGCCGGAAGAAGGTGAATCCGGACAGCGAGTCGAGCAGCTTGTCGTGCGGCTCCGAGGTCACCGTGGCGATGACCACCGAGACCCCGCGCGCGGCGGTGAGGAATGCGATCTCGCTGCCGAGAACGGTCTTCCCGCTGCCTGGATTTCCGGTGATGGTGAGCACCTGGCGTCGGGGAATGCCACCGCCCAGGAGCGTATCGAGGCTCGGGATACCGGTCGGGAACGGCTGTCTTGCGCCAGAGGCCATGGGGCCTTCCTAGGCGGCGGGGACGCCGGGGAATGGTGCTCGTGCCGCAAGCACGAGGAACGCCCCGCAGTCGGACTGCAGGCTAGCAGCTTTCGCGACCGCCCGCCCGGTCGGACGACAATCGGACGAAGCGCCGCTCAGGGTCATCGCCCGGAGGCGTCGTAGGGTGCCCGGATCTGCATGGCGGAAGCCGTCACGGGATTCGTGCGCCGGAATCGGATGGCGCGGCCGTCGTCGGGCCCGCGCCGCCCAGGGTCGCGCTCGCGGAGGTCGTCGGGATGGGAGGCAAGCTGCGTTCGCGCAGCGCCGCGTCCAGGGCTTTGACCTCCGTCGCGGCGAGCTGGTCGAAGTCGCGCTGGACGTCTTCCAGCTCGCGGCGCAGAGCGACGATGCGGGCCTCCTGGTACGCCGCCGGCTTGCCCTCGTACCGCAGCAGCGCTCCATACAGATGGTCGGTGTGCTCGCGGATGCGTTCCTCGCCCGTGATCGCTCCGCCTTCCTTGGTGGTGACGATCTTCCTCCTCACGTCTTCGAGCTTGTCGCGCAGCGCCGAAAGCCGCGCCGCCAGCGGGTCGCCCTTGGGGAGCTTGCCGGACCGCTCCGCTGTGCCCTTCTGCGCGGCGTCGATGCGGTCGACCAGCCCGCTCATGTCCCCGAACAGCGCCACCACCTTGAGCTGCGCCTCGTAGTTCTTGCGCCGGTCCTCGATCGAGTACGTCGCCCGCCGGTCGAGCACGAGCTCTACATGCGAGTCCAGCGCCTTGCCCGCCTTGCGCAGCCGCACCGTGTACGTCCCGGGCATGACGCGCGGCCCGCGCGAGCCCCAGCTCGTCACCGTCGCGGCGCGCGGGACACGCGGCGGCTTGTGCTGCATCGTCCAGGTCACCCGGTTGAGCCCGCGCCTCGTGCTCACCGGGATGGTGTCGATGAGCTTGCCCTGCGCGTCCAGCACGTCCATCTCGATGGGTCCGTAGAGGTGCCGCGCGCGCTGGTAGTAGGTGATGATCGCGCCGTTCGGCGGGTTCTCGCCGACGAAGGTCGCGTCGCCGTCGGACCACCCGCCCTGCGCCGACATGCGCTGCTGGGCCGGCCGCCCCGGAAGGAAGGCGACCTCCTTCGCGAGCACGTCGTCGGACAGCGCCCGCAGCGGCGACAGGTCGTCGACGATCCAGATGCCGCGGCCGTGCGTCGCCAGCACCAGGTCGCCGTCGCGCGGATGGATCTGCAGATCGCGCACCGCGACGCGCGGGAAGTCGCCGCCGCGGAACTCCGCCCAGCTCCGGCCGCCGTCGATGGAGATGAAGAGACCCAGTTCGGTCCCCAGGAAGAGCAGATCCTTCTTCACCGTGTCTTCCTTGATTACGTGCGCGTAGCCGCGCACGGCGCCGGAGGGGCCGGCGATGCGCGTCCAGCTCTTCCCGAAGTCCTGCGTCCGGTACACCCACGGGGTCATGTCGCCGAACGTGTGCCGGTCGAACGCCGCATAGGCGGTTCCCGGCTCGAACCGGCTGGCCTCGACCCAGGAGACCCAGCTCGCCTTGGGCAGCTCCGGCACGTTCCCGACCAGGTTGGACCAGTGCGCGCCGCCATCGCGGGTGAGCTGCACGTTGCCGTCGTCGGTGCCGACCCAGATCGTGTTGGCGTCGAGCGGCGACTCGCTGATCACCGTGCTGGTGGTGTGCGTCTCCGCAGAGGAGTTGTCCACGGTGATGCCGCCGGACTCCTCCTGGCGCTGCTTCTCGGGATCGTTGGTGGTCAGGTCCGGCGAGATGCGGTCCCACGTGTCGCCGCGGTCCTTCGAACGGAAGAGGAACTGCGCGCCGACGTACACGACTCCCTTGTTCGTCGGGCTCGCGGCGATGGGCGTGTTCCAGTTGAAGCGCAGCTTCTCCTTGTAGTCGGCCTTCGGCTGCACGTCGCGCGCCGACATGGTCCGGCGATCGACGCGGCCGATGAACCCGCCCTGCGACTCGACGTAGACCGCCTCGGGATCCGAGGTGTCTGGCACCGCCCAGAACCCGTCGCCCCCGTAGAGGTTTTCCCAGCGCCTGTTGCTGATGCCCCCGCCGTACGCCGAGTCGCCGACCCACGTGCTGTTGTCCTGCAGGCCGCCGTACACCTTGTACGGGTCCGCTCCGTCCACCGCCACGTGGTAGAACTGCGAGATCGGAAGGTTCTCCTGCATCCACCAGCGGTTTCCGCCGTCGTACGACTGCCAGAGCCCGCCGTCGTCGCCGCCGATGACGTGCTTGGGGTTCTGCGGGTCGATCCAGAGATCGTGCCAGTCGCCGTGCGCTCCGCCGCTGGTATCGGAGAAGCTGCGCCCTCCGTCCTCGCTGACGATGAGGTTCAGGTTGGTCTTGAAGAGCCGGTCGGGGTTCGTAGGGTCGACCACCAGCCGCGCGAAGTAGAAGGGACGCCAGACCATCGATTGGCTGCGATCGAGGGCGATCCACTTCTTGCCGCCGTCGTCGGAGCGGTAGAGCGCCGAGTGCTCCGACTCGATGACGGCGTAGACGCGCCTCGGCGCCGACGGCGCGATCACGACTTCGACGCGGCCCCAGGGGTGTGGCGGCAGCCCGTTGCCTTCGACCGTCTTCCAGGTCTTTCCGCCGTCGGCGCTGCGCAAGAGAGCGCTGCCGCTGGGCGCTTTCGGCCCGTCGCCGCCCGAGCGGAACGTCCAGCCCTTGCGGCGGAAGTCCCAGGTGCCGGCGAACAGCACGTCGGGATTCTTCGGATCCATCGTCAGGCTCGAGCAGCCCGTCGAGGCGTTGCCCGCGTAGCTCGAGATCAGGGACCAGGTCTTCCCGCCGTCGCTGGTGCGGTACACGCCGCGCTCCTTGCTGTCGCTCCAGAGCTTGCCGGTGACGCAGGCGTAGACGAGGTTGGAGTTCTTCGGATGCACGAGGATGCGGGCGATGCGCTCCGACTCGGGCAGTCCCATGTGGGTCCACGTCTCGCCTCCATCGGTGGACTTGTAGATGCCGTCGCCGATGGAGACGGAGTTGCGCGTCCAGGTCTCGCCGGTGCCAACCCAGACGGTCTTCGGATCGCGCGGGTCGATGGTGATCGCGCCGATCGACTGCACGGGCTGCTTGTCGAACACCGGCCTGAAGCGCGTGCCGCCGTCCTGGCTCTTCCAGACACCGCCGCTCGCGGCGCCGACGTAGATGAGCGTCTTGCCGTCCACGTTGGCGGCTGCGACGGCCGAGACGCGGCCGCTCATCGCGGCTGAGCCGATGTTGCGCGCGCCCATGCCGGAGATGACGCCTTCGTCGAACGAGACCTTGGCCGGCGCTGCGAGGGGCGGCGTTTCGAACGAGGGCGGACGAGCGTCGGGCCCGGCGACGATCTCGCGCGTGATGACGCCCTGCGGGTACTCGAAGATGCGCTCGTCGACCGCCACGTTGGCTTCGGCTTTCTCGACGATGAAGTGCGCCGTCCTCGACTCGCCTTTTCTGCCCTGGTTGATGGAGGTGGGAATCCAGACGCCCGCGACCTGACCGTACGCGCCCAGGTCGGCCTCCGTGACCTGTTCGGCGCCGCGCACCCGGCGCTCCTTCACGATCCGGATTTCGAGGAAGGCATCCGGGTCGAGGAAGACGTATTGCACGTCGCCGTCCTTGAGCGCGACGCGGAGCTTGTGCGCCGGCGTCCCGTCCACGTCCTCGACACCGAGGTACTCGACCCTGCTTCCCTTCTCGCGCCAGGAGATGAGC
>DATFTN010000128.1:0-32436 GCA_035261845.1 Myxococcales bacterium
CTTCTCGGAAAAGTTCCGGGCGCGGTGCCCTAACTCGCGGCCGAGGAAGACCTCCTGCTGTTCCTCGCCTAACGCCAGCGGCCCGAGCTTCTCGCTCATGCCCCACTCGCACACCATGCTGCGCGCGAACTGGGTGGCGTGATCGATGTCGCTCTTGGCGCCCGAGGTGATCTCGTGGAACTCCAGCTCCTCGGCGATCCGGCCGCCCATCGCCATGCAGATGCGGTCGAGCACCGAGGACTTGTCCCAGTTGAGCCGGTCTTCCTTGGGCAGCATCTGGGTCAGGCCGAGCGAGGGTCCGCGCGGGATGATGGTCACCTTGTGCACCGGGTCGCACTGGGGGACCAGCCGCGCCACCAGCGCGTGGCCCGCCTCGTGCCAGGCGGTGATCTTCTTGTCCTTCTCGCTGATGATCATGCTCCGCCGCTCGGAGCCCATCATCACCTTGTCCTTGGCGAACTCGAAGTCGCCGTTGTCGAGGCGCTCCTTGTTCTTGCGCGCCGCCAGCAGCGCGGCCTCGTTGACCAGGTTCTCCAGGTCGGCGCCGGAGAAGCCGGGCGTCCCGCGCGCGATCGAGTCGAGGTCGACCTCCGGCGCGAGAGGGGTCTTCTTGGTGTGGACCTTGAGGATGCCCTCTCGTCCTTTCACGTCCGGACGCGGCACCACGATGCGGCGGTCGAACCGGCCCGGCCTGAGCAGCGCCGGGTCGAGGACGTCGGGGCGGTTGGTCGCCGCGATCAGGATCACGCCCTCGTTGGACTCGAAGCCGTCCATTTCGACCAGGAGCTGGTTGAGGGTCTGCTCGCGCTCGTCGTGGCCTCCGCCCAGCCCGGCCCCGCGGTGCCGGCCGACGGCGTCGATCTCGTCGATGAAGATGATGCAGGGCGCGTGCTTCTTCCCCTGCTCGAACAGGTCGCGCACCCGGCTGGCGCCCACGCCGACGAACATCTCGACGAAGTCCGAGCCGGAGATGCTGAAGAACGGCACGCCCGCCTCGCCGGCGATGGCGCGGGCGAGAAGCGTCTTGCCCGTCCCCGGCGACCCCATCAAGAGGACGCCCTTGGGGATGCGCCCGCCCAGCTTGGTGAACTTCTTCGGGTCCTTGAGGAACTGGATGATCTCTTCCAGCTCGTCCTTCGCCTCGTCGATCCCGGCCACGTCGGCGAAGGTGACCTTGTTGTGGTTCTCGCTGAGGAGCTTCGCCTTCGACTTGCCGAAGCTCATCGCCTTGCCGCCGCCCGCCTGCAGCTGGCGCATCAAGAAGATGAACAGGACGCAGATGATGGCGAGCGGCATCCAGGAGACCAGGAACTGCGCCCACAGCGACTGCGAGTCTTCCTTCTCGAAGGAGAGGCTCACGCCCTTCTGGCGCATCTTGTCGAGAAGCTGGGTGTCGAGCGGCGAGACGGTGCGGAAGTCCTGCCGGTTCTTCAGCTTGCCCTGCAGCGTGTTCCCCTTGACCGTCACCTCGGCGATCTCGCCGCGCTCGACGGCCGCGTAGAACTCACTCGCCCGCATCTCGGTCGGCTCGGTGCCCTGCCGGCGAGAGAAGATCGAGTAGAACGAGAAGAAGAGGAGGATGAGGACCGCCCAGAGAAAGAAGGTCTTGTACGACTGTCTCACCTAAGGCTCCTCCGCGGTGGCCTGTCGGGACGGGATGGTAGCAAAAGCGGGGACGCTCCGCCGCTTGCCGAGGAACCTCTAGCGCAAGGCGTCCATTTCCGGCCCGAATTCGAACCGCACGGCATCGGGCGGCGGCGCCGCGCAGGCGGGCCCCAGCGGCAGTCCCTCGACCCAGAAGACGCGGCCGGCTGCGTCGGCCAGGAGCGGGATGCGATCGCGGCGGGAGGCAGGCACGCCGGCCGCCTGCCAGAGGTCGCCCAGCTTCTTCTCGCGGCCGCCGGCGACCCGGAAGCGGTCGCCGGGCAACCGCTTCCGCGCCGTCCAGGGAAAGCGCGCCAAACGGAGATCGACCGCTTGCCCACCCGCACCTACATGAAGCGCTCGGCCCGCCCACCCGTAGACGCCAGGACCGGGGACCCGCACGTCGACAGCCGGCGCGGGGAACGGATCGTTCGCCTCGAAGCGAATCGCGCCGCGCTCGATCACCGCTCGCCCGCCCGGCAGGTCGAGCCGCCCCCTCTTGCCCTCGAAGAGGAAGCTCGCCAACCGCTCGAGGTGCTGCCGTTCCGGCCGGGCGTTTCCGTGCGCCGCCACCAAGAGGGCGCGCCGGAGCAACGCCGGATGCAGCCGGGCGAGCTGGACGGTCGAGAAGCCGCTTCCGCTGTCCGCGTCGGCGAGGGCCGCTCTCGCCTGGGCGTCGAGCAGCGAATCTTCTTCGGCAGCGATGCGCGCCGCGCCGGCGAGCGCCTCTTCGAGCCGGGGATTCAACGCGGCAGAGAGCCGCGGCATCAGCTCGCGCAGCCGCGCCCGCGCGCGTCGCGGATCGTCGTTGTGGGCGTCCTGCACGGTGGGCAGGCCGCGCGCGCGGCAATATGCCTCCGTTGCTTCTCGCGGGACGTCAAGCAGCGGGCGCACGAGCAGGATCGATCCGTTCAGCGCGCGGCTCCGCCGCACTCCGGCTGTGGCTCCTGCTCCGGCCCCGCGCGCGAGGCGCAGCAGGACCGTTTCCGCCTGGTCGCGCCGCGTGTGCGCTGTCGCCACGCGGTCGGCGCCCGCCCGATCCGCGAGCTGCGCGAGCGCGGCATAGCGCGCCTCGCGCGCCGCTCCCTCCACGCCGAGCTCGGAGATCTCCAGCGATTCGAGCCGGAGGATGTGGAAGGGCAGACCCAGTCGCCGCGCGATCTCGCCGACCTGTTCGGCGTCGCGGGCGGAGTCCGGGCGCAAGCCGTGGTCCACGTGCCCGACCGCGACCCGCACCTCCAGCGCCGGCGCGCACCGGGCCAGCGCGGCGGTGAGCGCCACCGAATCGGGGCCGCCGGAACACGCGGCGAGCACGGACGCCCCCCGCGGCAGCAAGTCCGCGGAGGCGAGCACCGCCAGCTCGACCGGGTCGTTCTGCATCTCTGCGATTCTACCGGACGTGTGCAGGTGGGCCTCGGGCCCTGGAACCCCACTCGCAAATTGCCGGGGCTGCTGGAATGCGCCGGAGGCGGCGCCCGCGCTCCCGGACCGGGGCGCTGCCTGCCTGCCCGGCACTTCGCGGGATGCGGCGATAGGACGCGTCCGTTATGCTTGCTCAGAGGAGTTTCGGGGGTTTGTCATCCCTGTGCCCTTGCGCCTCGCCTGTCTCAAACCCAACTTCTCGGGGCGAGAGAGGGCACCGGACCGGCGGCGGGGAACAACGGGCGCGGACAACGGGTTCTGGACGGTGAGCCGGCGGAAGGCCGGGAGTTTGACGGGCAGTGGGCTTGGGGGTCCCCCCCTCCCCCTCCGAGCCCATCGGGGCTGGCCAGGCGAGAGCCTGGTCAGCCTTTTTTTGGTCATGGCGCTGACGGTTTCGTCAGCACCTTGACGGACGCAGGACATCCGCGTCCGGCCCCTGGGCTCAATGCGAGAACACCAAGCTGAGGAAGGTGGTGCGGCGCCGGCGCAGGATCGCCAGGCAGCAGCGCAGATAGGTGGCGGCCCCGAACTCGCGCACGATGGTCGCGCTGTACTTCAGCACGTCCGTCGTGGTGATGAGTCCGCTGATCGACATCGGCCACCTCTCGACTCTCGATCCGTGCGAACCGCATGCCACGCGAAATCCGGCATGGGCCCGCACTGCACTCGACACACCGGGCGCCCCGCGATGGGAACGCGATCGCAAGCTCGCGAGACGACGAGTGGGCCCGCGACGGACCTCGCCGCACTTTTCCGCAGAGTCGGCTTCGGGCTGCGGAAGGATTTACAGGGGTGTCCAGCCGCTACGCGTAGAACCTACAAGGCGGATCCTTGACCCCGCTGTCGTCCAAGTCTAGACAGGGTGCTGGCACGTAGTCACACGCCGCATCGCGCGGCGGCGCACCGGAGGGTGTTGATGGCGGGTACTGACAAGCGAAAGCAGAGCCTCTACTTCCCCGAGGACATGCTGCGGGAAATCCAGGAGGAGGCGAACCGGCAGGACCGGTCGCTCTCGTGGATCGTGCAGCAGGCGTGGAAGATCGCACGCAACGAGATCATGCGCTTCCCCTCGGTGAACGACGTCATCGGCGCCGAGGGTCGCGCACCGGGCGAGGAGCGCGAATAGCATGTCGGCCAACGACGCGCGCAAGCAGAGCCTGTACTTCCCCGAGGACATGCTCAACGAGATCCAGCAGCAGGCGCAGCGGCTCGACCGCTCCCTCAGCTGGGTCGTGCAACAGGCTTGGAAGATCTCCAAGTCTGAGCTGCGCAAGATCCCGTCGCCGAACGACATGCTCGACGACGATCCCGCGTCGCCGCGCGGCTGACAAAAAGCTTCAAGCCCGCGCGCACCTAGACGGGTCCGGGACGCCCCAGGCGTCTCCGGACCCGTTTCGTTTGGGTGCCGGGGAAGTCACGCTGTAGCGCCGCGTGGCGCCGCAGCGCGTGCGGTCAAGCTCGGACGACGGCGCTCAGCCCCAGATCCACGTCAGCGCCACTGCGGCCAGGATCGCGACGCCGGTCGCGATCCAGAGGGAACGCATGGACCCGCGCGCCTCGCCCACGCCGGCAAAGCGCAGGCGTTCCGGCGGGGCCTCCTCGAGCGCGGCCGGCGGCGGCGGCGGGGGCCGCACGGGCCTCACCGGGCGGACCGCGTCCGGGGTGGAGGGCGTCGACAGCGGTCCCGTGCTCCCGGTGAGCTGCTGGCGGAGGGCCTTGAGCGCCCCCAGGAGCTCGTCCATGGACTGGAACCTCCCGGCGCGCTCCTTCGCCAGGCAACGCAGCACGATCGATTCCATCCGCGGGTCGATCGGAAGATCGGGCCGGACCTGCCGCGGGGGGACCGGCGTCTCGTGCAGATGCTTCAGGATGATGTCCACCGGGTTCGGCGCCGTGAACGGCACCTTGCCGGTGAGCATCTGGTAGAGCAGGACCCCCAGCGAATAGATGTCGCAGCGCTGGTCTGGGCCGTGGTTGCGGGCCTGCTCCGGGGCGATGTAGTGCGGCGAACCCATGAACGTGCCGGCGTTGGTGATGTCGCAGTCGGGGTTCTCGGCGTGGAAGAACTTCACCAGCCCGAAATCGAGCAGCTTGACGAAATCGTGATCGTCGTACTGCCGCAGCAACATGACGTTCGCCGGTTTCAGGTCGCGGTGGATGATCCCCAACGCGTGCGCCTCGCGCAACGATCGGCAGATCTGCTGCGCGACGTGGATCGCCCGCTCCTGCGAGAGCGGCCCCTCCTGCTGCATCGCCTGCGAGAGCGTCCGCCCGTCCAGGTATTCCATGGCGATGAAGAAGATGCCGTCCTCCGTGCGCCCGTAATCGTAGAGCGTGATGGTGTTGGGGTGGGTCAGCTTGGCGGTGACCGACGCCTCGAGAAAGAAGCGTTTGTAGAAGTTCGGATCGCGGTCGGGGCCGGCCGCCAGGATCTTCAGCGCCACCATGCGGTCGAGCGGCGACTGCAGGGCCTTGTACACGCGGCCCATCCCGCCCTGACCGAGCACCTCGACGATCCGATAGCGGTCGTTGACGACTCGACCGAGCAGCGGGTCGGCCTCGGCGGCAAGCGAAGGGTGCGGAGAGGCCGAGGTCGGGGGCATCTGGATCAGCTCACGCTAGACCACCATTCTACAGAGGGTCAAACGGTCGGATTATCGATTGGGAAGGAGAAAATGTAGGGAAGAAGTGGTAATTTGCGCAGCAGGTATGTCGATGCGCGACAAGGTCGAGGAGCTGCGCCGCCGCAAGGCCGAAGCGCTCAGGATGGGCGGCGAGGAGCGGCTGCGCCGCCAGCGGGAGCGGGGCAAGCTGGATGCGCGCGCTCGGCTGGACCTGCTGCTGGATCCGGGGAGCTTCGTCGAGATCGGGCTCCTGGCCACGGACCTCGGCCAGCTCCCCGAGGAGGCGCGGCGGCCCGCTCCCGCGGACGGCGTGGTGTGCGGGACTGGGTTCATCGACGGGCGGCCCTGCTGCGTCGCCTCCTACGATTTCACGGTGCACGGCGGCAGCATCGGGCCGGTCGGCGAGCGAAAGGTCGCGCGCCTGCGGGAGCTGGCGCTGCGCGAGCGGATCCCGATGATCTGGCTGGTCGACTCCGCCGGCGCGCGGCTCTCCGCGGACGCGGACGAATCCGCCATCGTCAGCTCCTTCGCGGACACGGGTTACCTGTTCCGCGAGCAGGTGGTGCTCTCGGGCGTAGTCCCTCAGGTCGCCGCGATGGTGGGTCCCGGGGCGGCGGGGACCGCGTACATCCCAGCCCTGGCGGACTTCGTGCCCATGGTGAAAGGCACTTCGTCGATGGCGATCGGCGGCCCCTACCTGGTCAAGAGCGTGGTGGGCGAGGACGTGACCGAGGAGCAGCTGGGCGGCAGCAAGGTGCACACCGAGATCTCGGGGTGCGCCGACCTCGAGGTGGAGGACGACGCCGCCTGCCTTGCCGCCGTGCGCAAGTACCTGTCGTTCTTTCCCCTCCGCTCCGGCGAGAAGCCTCCGCGACGCCCCTCGGTGGATCCGGTCGATCGCCGCGACGAGGCCCTGCTCGACGTCATCCCGGACAACCCGCGCCAGGCGTACGACGTCCACAAGGTGATCGCCTCGGTGGTGGACGATCGCGAGCTGTTCGAGCTGAAGCCGCGCTGGGCGCGCAACCTGGTCACGGGGCTCGCCCGCATCGACGGGCGCAGCGTGGGCGTCGTGGCGAACAACCCCATGCACCTGGGCGGCGTCCTGGACGTGAACGCCGCGGACAAGGCGGCCCGGTTCTGCAACCTGTGTGACGCGTTCGAGATCCCGCTGGTGTTCCTGCAGGACGTTCCCGGGTTCATGGTCGGCACCAAGGTGGAGAAGGAAGGGATCATCCGCCACGGCGCGAAGATGCTGTACGCGGTCGCCTCCGCGACGGTGCCCAAGCTGACGGTGGTGCTGCGCAAGGGGTACGGCGCCGGCTATTACGTGATGAACGGGCGCGCCTACGAGCCCGACGCGCTGCTCGCCTGGCCCGGCGCGGAGATCAGCGTGATGGGCGCCGAGGGGATGGTGGCGATCGCCGCGAACAAGCTGCTCGCGCAAGCCGAGGACCCCGACGCGCTGAAGAAGGAGTTGGCCGACCGCATCCGCCCCAAGATCGACGTCTACCGCGTCGCCGCCCTGGGCTACCTCGACGACGTGATCGACCCCCGCGACACCCGCCCCCTCCTCGCCCACTACCTCCGCCTCACCGAGAGCAAACGAGTCGACCGCCCCTCCCGCAAACGCGAAATCAGCCCCGTGTGAATGACTACGAGCGTTTCACGCAGAGGGCGCCGAGGAGAGGGAGGAAGGGAGGAACCTTTTGTGGTGTGAACACGAGTTGTTCCTCCGCGCCCTCCCCCTCCTCCCCTCCTCCGCGTGAAACGCTGTTAGCGCGCCGCTGTGGCCGGAGAGGCTGGAGAGGTGAGTTGGGAGAGGGTGAAGGCGTATTCGTCGGCGGTTTTTTCGATGGTGGCCTTGATCAGGTCGGCGCCGCCGTGGCCGGAATGCTTTTCGATGCGGAGGAGGACGGGGCCGCCGGTGGAGGAATGCTGGAGGGCGGCGGCGAACTTGCGCGCGTGCATCGGGTCGACCCGATCGTCGGCGTCCGCCGAGAGCAAGAGCGTCGCCGGGTACTTCACGCCGTCGCGCACGTGTTGCAACGGTGAGTACGCGGCAAGGTACTTGAATTGCTCCGGATCGTCGGCGCTGCCGTACTCGGGGATCCAGGTCTTCCCCGATCCGAACAGGTGGTAGCGGAGCATGTCGATCAGCGGCACGTGGCAGAGCGCCACCGCGAACAGGTCCGGCCGCTGGATCTCCGCGGCGCCCACCAGGAGCCCGCCGTTCGACCCGCCTCGGATCGCCAGCTGCGAGGGCCGGGTGAATCCTCGTTTCACCAACTCCTCCGCGGCCGCGATGAAATCGTCGAACACGTGCTGCTTGTTCCCCAGCATCCCGGCGCGGTGCCATTCCTCGCCGTACTCGCTCCCCCCGCGCAAGACCGCCTCGGCGTACACGCCGCCCCGCTCCAACCAGGGGTAGATGCTCCCCCGGAAGCCCGGCGTGATCGCGAGGTTGAACCCGCCGTACGCGTAGAGGAGCGCGGGCGCGTTGCCGTCGCGGACGGCGCCTTTGCGATGCACGACGAAGACCGGCACCCTCGTTCCGTCCTTGCTGGTCGCGAAGATCTGCTCGGTCTCGTAGAGCGACGGATCCACCGGCAACTTCACCCGCGAGTAGAGCTCGGCCCCGCCCCTCGCCACGGAAGTGCGGAAGATCTCCGGCGGATGGGTGTACGACTTGAACTCGAAATACGCCTCGTCCTCGTCCTCCCGCCCGACCAGGTTGCTGGCGGTGCCCACGTCGGGCAGCGCCACCTCGCGGACCAGCTTCCCGCCCAGGTCGTGCACCTCGAGGTGCGTCACCGCGTCCTTCAGGTACACCAGCGCCAGCTTCCCGCCCGCGAGGCGCGTGCTGTCGAGCGTCGCGTCCTTGCGCTCGGGCACGATCTCCTTCCAGTCCTTCCGCGCGGGATGCGCCGGATCGACGGCGAAGATGCGCCAGCGCGGCGTTCCCTCGTTGGTCGAGACGTAGAAGCGCCCGCGGAACACCTCGACCTCGTAGAGCGCGTCGTTCCCGACCGCGAGAGGCGTCCAGCGGGCATCGGCCTTGCGGGCGTCGCGGAAGTCGACGTCGCTGCGGCCCCAGCCGTGCGCGACGGTGCGCACCAGCCAGCGGCCGTCCTTGGAGAGCCGAGCGCTCTGGAACGTGGTCGGATCGCCCAGCTTGTCGACCACCACCCGGTCCTTGCGCGGGTCCTCGCCGACCCGGTGGAACTTGATGGTCTGCCAGCCGGGCCGCTCCGCGACGGGGATGCCCGGGTCCACCGGAATCCAGGTGTAGTAGAAGCCGTCGCCCTCGGGGGTCCACGACGCGGCGGCGTACTTCGCGCCCTCGATGACGTCCACCTCGGACTTCTTCCCGCTGGCCACGTCGAGCAGGTACAGCACCGCCTCGTCGGAGTTGTTGTGCCGCACCGTGTACGCCACGGTCCGCCCGTCCCACGACGGCCACCAGCCGCCCAGAGCGTCGCTGCCGTCCTCGGTCCAGCCGTTCGGGTCGAGGAGGACGCGCTCGGGACCGCCGCGGCCCTCCCGGACGTAGACGACCGCCTTCTCCTTGGTGGCGAACTGGCGCGCGTAGAAGTAGCGGCTTCCCCGGTGCCGGGGGGCGCCGAGGACGTCGACGTAGAGCAGCTCGGAGAGGCGGCGGGCGATGTCGGCCCGACCCGGCAGGCTCCGCAGCTGGGAGCGGGCGAACCCGTCCTGCGCCCGCATCCACTCCTGCACCTCGGGAGACTTCTCGTCCTCGAGCCACCGGTAGGGATCGGGGACCGGCACGCCGTGGACCGCGTCGGCGACCTCGGCGCGCCGGGTGGGCGGGTACGGGAGCCGCGCCGATCCGGAGACTGCCTGCGGGACGGCGGGGGCCGCGGCGGTCGAGACATCGGGGGCGGCCGGCGCCGCCGCGGCGGGAGCCGGCTGGCCAGGCGAGACGGATTGTCCGGTGGCGCAGCCGAGGGCGAACGCGACGAAGAGGAACTTTCGCATGGGGGCGCAGTCTAGCCGCCGGCCGGGATCCGCAACAGCTCGCGCGCTTGCGCCGGCGTGGCCACGGTCCGGCCGGCGGCCCGGGCCAGCTCGGCGACGCGCGCCACCAGCTCGAACGAGCCCTTCGCGAGGACGCCCTTGGACAGGTAGACGTTGTCCTCCAGACCGCAGCGCGCGTGTCCGCCGAGGCGCAGGGACAGCTCCGCCATCGGCAGCTGGAACCGCCCGATGCCCGCCACGCTGAAGCTGCAGCCCTGGGGGAGCTTGCCGAGGAGGAATTTCAGGTTTTCCTCGGAGGCGCTCAATCCCCCGCGCACGCCCAGCACGAAATCGAAGTGGGCGGGCAGCGCGATGGCGCCTTCCTTGGCCAGGGCCAGGCAGCTCTCCACCTGGCCTGCGTCGTAGCATTCCAGCTCGGGGACGATGCCCCGCTCGCGCATCCTCCGGGCGAACTCGCGCACCATCGGGAACGGATTGAGGAACACGTCGTCGCCGAAGTTGAGCGAGCCGGCGTTGAGCGTGGCCATCTCCGGGTTGCACTGGAGCGGCTGCGCGCGCTCGTCGGCGCTCATGCCCACGGCGCCGCCGGTGCTGGTCTGCACGATGACGTCGCACCGGGCGCGGATGGCCCGGATCGCCTTCTCGAACAGCGCCCGGTCCTGGGTGGGCGTGCCGTCGTCCTTGCGCACGTGCAAGTGCACCACGGAGGCGCCCGCGGCCGCGCATCGCTGGGCCTCCGCAGCGAGCTCGTCGGCGGTGATGGGCAGGTAGGGCGTCTGCTCGCGGGTGGTCTCCGCGCCGCAGATCGCCGCGGTCAGGATGGCGGGTGATCCGCGCATGAAGGCATCCTATCCCGCGGCGCAACTTGCTGTCTGGCCGGGCCCGCGTCGAGCTGCGGACAGCCTCTCAGTGGGTCAGCGAAGCCTCCGCGGCTTGAAAAATGTCCGCCGCGCAAGATGCGCACGCGCGCGGGCCCTGTCAGCGACGAGGAGCCCGCTGCCTGGCCGCGGGGGTGACGCAGGTGCCCACCGCCCGGCACACCACCACCGGCGGGTCGAGCGCCTCGGCCGCGGAGTCCGAGAAGTCGGTGCGCGGAGAGATCACCTTGCGCGCCTCGAACCGCATCTTCCGGCTGGTCTTTCCGGTGGAGACGATCTCGCCTTCCACTTCGACGAAGTCACCGGCGCGCAGCGGGGCGAGGAATTCCACCGACTCGTACGCGCGGAACAGCCCTTCGTCGCCGTCGAGCCGGACCAGAAGCTCGGTCGCCACGTCGCCGAACAGGCCGAGCACGCGCGCGCCGTCCACCAGGCCGCCCCCGTAGTGCGCATCGTGCGCGGACAAGCGCAGCCGGTGCACCGCCTTCAATCCCACGCCGCTCATGGCTTGGTGGTCCCTCCTTGGATGATCGCGTCCTGCGTGCCGTGGGCCGTGGGCTGCGGAGCCGGGGCCCGCCCCAGCCGCTCGAGGAGGCGATAGTAGATGTAGTTGGCCACGTCGCTGGGCTTCGTCCCCGGCCCGAACCCCGCGTCGAAGCCCAGCTCCAGCGCCGTCTTGTGATCGACGCGCGGTCCGCCGAAGATCCAGATGGTCTTCTCGAAGATGCGGGCTTCCTTCGCCAACTCGAGGAGAGCCCGGGCATCCTCCTTGTGCACTTCACGCTGGGTGACGACCTTGGAGACGAGCACCGCGTCGGCCTGCACTTCCTGCGCCTTCTGCACCAGGGCGCGGGGCTCCACCTGGGAGCCCAGGTTGATGGCGCGGAACATGCGGTAGCGCTCCAGGCCGTAATCGCCGGCGTACCCCTTCATGTTCATGATGGCGTCGATCCCGGTGGTGTGCGAGTCGGTCCCGATGCAAGCGCCGACCACCACGATCTTGCGGCCCAGGTCCCGCTCGATCACCTCGTTCAGCTCGTCGAACGGGTGCTTGCGATGCTCGACGACCGGCACCTCGATCGAGCCGTAGTCGAGCTGCACGTGGGTGCGGCCGTAGACGACGAAGAAGCTGTAGCCCTCCCCCGCCTTCTCCATCGAGGCGACCAGGACGTGCGAGAGGCCCAGCTTCTTCGCCACCTGGGCGGCCGCCTCCTTCGCCTTCTCCGAGGCCGGCACCGGCAGCACGAAGGAGAGCTGGATCACGCCGTCGTCCTTCCGATCGCCGTAGGGCCGGATGAGCTGCTTCTCGCTCACGCCCGGCCCTCGCCCCCCAGGGGGCCCCGTTCGGAGGCGCCTGCGGCGCTTCGACCGGACTCGAGGATTTCCAGGAAGGGGTTGAAGTAGTCGGGGGCGCGCTCGAACACGCCGTCCAGGCCCTTGCCGCCCGTCTCGGTGCGCGCGGTATCGCCGAAGCGGGCCTTCCCGATGGCCGCCATCATGCCGTCCCCGGCCACTTCCTCGAGGAGCGCCAGCGCCTGGTCGAAGATCTCCCGCTGCCTGCGCGCCACGATTCCGTCCGGGCGGAAGGAGATCTCCTCCCCCAGGTGCCGGGCGGCCCGGTACACGTAGGCGGCCGCCTTCAGCGCCACGTAGCGGTCCATCAGGAAGGGATTGTGCATCGCCTCGGTCATCATGCCGAGCAGCTGGATGCCCTGGCGGGTGGAAATGGCCACCAGGTCGGACATGACGTCGTAAGCGTGGCTGAAGAAGATGTCGCCCTCCTTGTGCTTGGTGGGCGGCATGTACTTGATGGGGCTCTTGGGGAACAGCTCGCGCACCATCATCGCCATGGCGAACTCGCGCAGGAGCGTGTCCTCGCGGGCCGGGTCGATCTCGAAGGAGTGGCCGAATCCGATCAGCTCGTCGGGCATGCCGGCCAGGTGCGCGAAGCTCTGGTTGATCAGCTGCGAGGCGATCACCGTGTGGGCCGCCTCGTCCGCGTCGGCGGTGGTGATGTAGTTGTCCTCGCCGGTGTTGATGACGATCTCGGCGAACGCGCAGATCCGGCGCGAGAAATACTGATCGCAGAAGGTGCGCTGCATGTTGATGTCGCGGAAGAGGATGCCGTACATGGCATCGTTGAGCAGCATGTCGAGCCGCTCCGCCGCCGCCATGTAGGCGATCTCCGGCATGCACAGGCCGCTCGAATAGTTGGTGAGGTGGACGTAGCGCCCCAGGCGGCGCGAGACCTCGTCCAGGGCGTCGCGCATGATGCGGAAGTTCTCCTGCGTCGCGTAGGTGCCGCCGTAGCCTTCGGTGGTGGGGCCGTGCGGGACGTAGTCGAGCAGCGACTGCGCGGTGCTGCGGATCACCGCGATCACGTCGGCTCCTTGCTGTGCCGCCGCCCGCGCCTGCTCCACGTCGTCGTGGATGTTGCCGGTGGCGACGATCACGTACTTCCAGGGCGCGCCGGGGAAGCTGCCCACGTCCAGGCTGCGCTTGAGCTGCTTGCGCTTCTCGACCTGGTCGCGGAGCTCGCGGGCGGCGGCGCGGGCGTCGGCCCGGATCGTCTCGCGCAGGGCGGCGTCCTCGGCCGGCGTGAGCGGCGGCAGCTTCTCCGGGTGGGCGGCGATGCGCTCCACCGCGTGGAGCGGGTCGCGGCCCGGGCTCGCCTTGAGCGCCCGGCCCAGCCAATACGCGGCGCCCTTGTGCAGCACCTTCGCCTCGCGGAGCTTCTCGACCAGCAGATTCGCGAGCGGCGCGCCGCGGGCGCCCGCTCCGCCGATGCCGAGGAGCCGCAGCACGGTGCGCTCGATGGCGACGGTGCTGTGCCGGTCGATGAACGACTGCACTCCGCGAGCGGCCTGCTGGGCCAGCTCACGCGCGCGCACGACCTTCCCCAGCTCGACGAAGAGCTGCGCCAAGTCTCCTCCGTGAAGAACCGGCGACTACCCTACCCGCTCCCCGCGGGCAAGGCACGGTTCTCGCCGCGGCGCAGAGACTACGGGACGCTGAGGGTGCCGTTCGCGAAGGTGATCAAGTCCGCGGCGGCCGGGGCGGTGGGGATCGGCGGCACGTTGGTCGTGGAGATCTGCGCCGACACGCTGGCGCGCGGAGTCGTGTGCACCAACTGGCTGGGAGGCAGGGCGGCGCCGTTCTTGAGCCGCGCGTACATCAGGTCGAGGGCCTGGATCACGTAGGGGTGCAGCGGCACGTAGCGCGTCGCGAGCGCGGTGAACACGAGAAAGGCGTCGAAGTGCTGCGCGTTGTCCACTTCGTAGTAGACGGTCGGGCTACCGGGGCCTTCCGCGATCTTGTTCGCCCCCAAGTACGCCCGCGAGGCGTGGTTCACCGGTACCAGCGCGTCGGCGCGGCCCTGCACCAGGATGGTGGGCACGCCCCGGAGCCGCGCGGTCCGCAGCACCTGCTGGATGCCTGCTTTGACGGCATTCGCCCTGTCCAGCGCGGCGCCGGTCAGCGGCGCGCCTGCGTCGTCCGTACCCGTCGCCAGACTGCGCAGGCAGGCGGCGCCGTCGGCGTTGTAGTCGTTCGCGCTCGAGGCGTTGAGCGACACCTGGTCCCGGCGAGGGCCGCCTTGCGAATTGTCGTTGACCAGCTGGATGGTCGACATGGGCGGGACGCCGTTTCCGTTGGCGAAGATCTGCGCCAAGGAGTTCTGGTTGCCCGTGCTGGCGGACACTGCCTGCGGCGCGCCGTTCGTGTCCACCATGGCGAAGCTGTACCCGCACAGGTCGTCCTTCACGCTCGCGCGCGCATAGGCGTTCGCGTAAGTGACCGCCACCGCGGGCGTCGCGTAGGAAGAAAAATGGGAAAGGTGCAGCAGGTTCGACTGCGGCTCCCAGCCATACTGGTTGAGCCTCGTCAGCGCCTCGTTCCCGAGGGTCGTGGTGTCACCTGTCTGCGCGCTGAGCAAACCCTTGTCTCGCAGCGACAGGCAGCGTTTGCCCGCGGCTGTCGCGTCGAAGGAAGGTCCCAGCGTGAGGGTGGTGAGCCCCGAATAGGCCGACGCTTGCGTGGCGCAGGCCTGGTAGAGGTTCGCCCACGTCGTGTAGTCGAAGAGGGACTTGCCCGAGGCCGCCACGGTGGCGCCGGCCCGCTGGATGGTCGCGGTCGCGACCACCTGCACCTGCGGCTCGCCTGCCACGACTCCGCTGATCAGGCCTTGCGTGTCCTGCTCGGCGGCGGCCAGCGCCGCTCCGCCTCCGTTCGACACGCTGGCGGCGATCACGATGGTCTGGCCGGGGTGGAGGGTCCGCATCATTCCGTCGCTCGTCTGCCGGCCGAACTTCTCGTTGAGCACGTAGAAGGCGAACTCCACGGCGTGCAGCGTGTACCTGCCCCAGTCCTTCTCCGGGTTCTGTTGCGAGTGCGCGTGCTTCACGGCGAACCGGTTCGGCAGCTGCGAATTGAATGCCGCGCGGTCCGCATCGCTCAGGCTCGCCGTGAAGTTCGAGGACGCGCCGGCGCTCGCCGCGACCCCGCGCGTCCCGTCCAGGACGTTCACCGTGTTGCCCGCCAGGTCATCCACGCCCATCCCGCTGCCCTTGTCGGTATAGGCCACCGCGCAGCCGTGCTTGAGCCCCCACTCACCCGCGGTCGCGATCGCGCCGTAGACACCCCGCGAGCCGGACGAGGTCGCGGTGACGATGCACGGGTCGTTCACGTCGAAGCTCGCCGGGACCTGGACCATCATGGTCGCGTTCACCTGCCCGGTGCCGTCGTCGTCGAAGGCGAGCGTCTCGTCGCCGGCGATCTTCCCTTCGCCGAGGGTGTTTCCGCCTTGAATGTCGATGTTGGGGCCGTACAGCACGCCGTAGCCGCCGGTGGTGGTGGTGTCCACCAGCGCGCGGTAGTTCTGGTAGATGGCCAGCCTGCGCAGCTCCGCCGGCGTGGGGCTCGCCGGGTTGACGAATCCGGGGGCCGCAGAGAGAAAGCCGAGCCCCGACTTGCCCAGCCCGCCGGTCAGCAGGTCATCGGTGGTGCCGTCGTAGGTCGTCGTGGTGATCTGACCCTTCACGAACGACGGCCGCGTGTTCAGCTCGTTGTTCGACCGGCACGCCGTGAGCGACAGGACGAGCAGCAGCAGCGACGGCTTTCCCCCAGCCACCTCCCGACGATTCCCCGACCCGCAGGCGGCCGCAAGGAGGTCGATGTAGGAGGGAGGCACACGCGCGCGCTGAGGTACACTCGCCGCATGCGCACATTGGTCCCCGTCGCGGTCGCGTGTCTGCTCGCCGCCGCGCTCGGCGCCGGCGCGGTCTGGCACTTCACGCATCGCGAGCGGCCATTGCCCGACGCACCCGCGCTGGTCGTCAAGGTGCGCGAGGTGGCGCGGCTCCAGGCCCTCGACGTCTCGCTCTACAAGAAGGTGACTTTCGCGCCCGACCCGCGCGAGACGGGCTCGGTCTGGGGCGATCTCTTCCAGTGGGCGAGCTGGACCCTGCGGCCGCCGCGCGGCAAGGCCATCGTGTTCGCGGAGGCCCACCTGGCCGTCGACCTGGCCAAGCTCGACGCATCCTCCCTGCGGGTCACCGGGCGCCGCGTCGAGGTGGTGCTGCCTCCCGTGCAGGTGCAGGTGGAGCTGAAGCCCGCCGAGACGGAGGTGATCGGCTCGAACCTGGACTCGAAGGAGACGGCGCAGCTGTTCGAGCTGGCGCGCACGGCCTTCGAACGGGAAGTGGCTGCGGACGAGAAGCTCAAGGCCCGGGCGCGTGCGTCGGCGGAGCAGTCGCTGCGTGCACTGTTCGTCGGGCTGGGCTTTACGGAGGTGGCGTTCGTGAAGGAACTGCCGCCGCTCGCAGCGCGCGGCTGAGTCCTCATCCGCCCGATTCGAGCCTGGCCAGCTGCTCGGGGGTGTCCGCGTCGAGGAAGGGGCGCTCGTCCGGCCAGTCCACGAAGGCCGTGCGGACCGAGTCTAGCAGCCGCTTCGGGCCGACGGCCGCACGGGCCAGAAGCTCGGTGGCCGCCGGGAGGCATGGGTCGCGCCGGTAGAGCGCGCACAGAGGCTGGCGCGCGCCGGCGTGCACCGGCACGGCGGCGTCGTGCCCCGGGAGCGCAGCGAACAGCGCGTCGAGCAGAGCTCCGTCGGCCGCGAACGGCATGTCGCCCGCGCAGCAGAAGATGAGCGGCGACGAGGCGGCAGCGAGGCCTGCCTCGAGACCGCTCAGCGGGGTGTACAGCTCGGATCGGTCCAGCACCACGCGCGCGCCGAAGGGCGCGTACGGCTCGGCGCGCTTCCCCACCACCAGCACCTCTTCGAACTCCGCGCGCAGGCCGCGCAGGACCGCCGCCAGGAGCGGCGCGCCGCCGAAGGTCGCCAGCGCCTTGTCCGATCCGAAGCGCGCGCTGCGGCCTCCCGCCAGCGCGATCGCGGACGCGCTCCTCATCCCACCCGGGACGCGAACAGGCGCTGCAGCGCAGGGGTCGAGCGGACCAGCTCCAGGGCCAGCTCGGCGTGACCGCGAGCGTATCCGTTCCCGATGGTGAGGCGGACGTCCTTGCCGGCGCCCTCCGCTCCCAGCGCCGCCGCGGTGAAGCTGGTAGCCATGTTGAAGAAGAGGACCTCGCCGCCGTCGCGCGCAGCCAGGATGCTCGCCATCTCGGTCCCGGGAAGGCTGGCGCAGTCGACCACCAGGTCGTAGAGGCCTTCTTGCCGCGCGCGGGCGTACACCTCCAGCGGCTGCGTGGCGTCGACGGCGATGGCCGCGTCGGCCAGGTCCTCGTGGACCAGCCTGCGCGGCGCGTCCGGACGATAGTCGAGCGCCGTCACGTGGGCGCCGTTCTTGCGCGCCTGGGCGCAGGCAAGGGACCCGCTCTTCCCGGCGCCGACCACCAGGACGCGCTCGCCCGGGCGCGCCAGCCGGGCAACCCAGGCCGGGGCGCCGCAGACGTCGAGCACCGCCAGCGCCACGGCCTCGGGGAGGTCCTCGGGCAGGCGCGCCCAGAGCCCGGTGGCGAAGAGGATCGCCTGGCCGCGCACGTCGAGCCGCTCGGCCCGCGGGTGCACGCGCTCGATCTGTTGCAGCGAGAGAGGCGTCAGGGTGAGGGAGACCAGCGTCGCGACGCGGTCGCCCGGCTTCAGCTCGGAAGCAGCGGGATGCTCGGGTCCGACCTGGGCCACGCGTCCGATGAGCATGCCGCCCGAGCCGGTCACCGGGTTGTGCATCTTCCCCCGCTCCCGGACGATCTCCACCACCCGGGAAGAGATGCGCTGCGGGTCGCCTGCAGCTTCCTGCGAGAGCTGGCGGAAGCTCGCGGCGTCCACGTTGAGGCGGTCCACCTCGATGGACAGCTCGTCGGGCCCCAGCGGGAGGTGCGGATCGAGCACCTCCGCCTGCTGCGGCAGCGCGCCCTTTGGGCGCACCACCCGGCGGAGCCCGTACGGGTCACCCATTCTGATCGCCCTGGGGAGGCGTGCGCGGCGGCAGCGGCCGCTGCGGGGACTGCGGCTGCATCTGCGGCGCGGGCGCCCCGACGTGGGCGGGGGACCGCGGCGTCGGGAGCGACTGCGGCTTCAGCTTCGCGTCGATGAACGGCCGGATCAGGTCGATGGGCACCGGGAAAATGGTGGTCGAGGCCTTCTCGGCGCTGATCTCGACCAGCGTCTGCAGGTAGCGCAGCTGCAGCGCCGCCGGGTGCGCGTCGATCACGTCCGCCGCCATGCCCAGCTTCTCGGCCGCCTGGTATTCGCCCTCGGCGGCGATCACCTTGGCACGGCGTTCGCGCTCCGCCTCCGCCTGCCGCGCCATCGCCCGCTGCATCTCCGGCGGCAGGTCGATGGCCTTCACCTCGACCGCCGTGACCTTGATGCCCCAGGGCTCGGTGTGCAGGTCGAGCACCAGCTGCAGCTCCTTGTTGATCTTCTCGCGCTGCGCGAGCAGGTCGTCCAGCTCGAGCTTGCCCAGCGTGCTGCGCAGGGTCGTCTGCGCCAGCTGCGAGGTCGCGTAGAGGAAGTTCTCGACCTGGATGATGGCGCGGCCGGCGTCGATGACGCGGAAGTAGATCACCGCGCTCACCT
Source organism: Myxococcales bacterium (assembly GCA_035261845.1). Taxonomy (GTDB): domain Bacteria; phylum Myxococcota; class Myxococcia; order Myxococcales; family 40CM-4-68-19; genus VBKO01. The sequence continues at coordinate 18,606 of DATFTN010000128.1, forward strand.
TGAGGCTCACGTTGTCGCGGGTGATCACGTCCTGCGGCGGCACGTCGCGCGTGACCGTGCGCAGGTCGACCTTCACCATGCGGTCTACGCCCGGCACGATCCAGTTGAGGCCGGCGCGCTTCACCTCCGCGAAGCGACCCAGGCGGAAGATGACGCCCGACTCGTACTCCTGGATGACGCGCAGCCCGGCGATGAGCCACAGCCCGACGGGGACGAGGAAGAACCAGAAGGGGCTCACGTTGCCTCCTTGAGCTGCTGCTCGAGCGGCATCACTTCGACGGTGAGGCCGCGCACGCCCACCACGCGGACGCGGGCGCCTTCCGGGATGGGCGCGCGCGCGTGCGCGGTCCACAACTCGCCGTGCACCAGCACGCGCCCTCCTCCGGGACCGATGGCCTCGCGCACCTCGCCCTCCTCCCCGAGCAGCCCCGGGGCGCCGGATTGGAGCGGCTGGCCCGCGCTGCTGGTGAGCTTCCACACCAGGGTGGCGCTGATCAGGCCGAGCGCGGCGCCCACCGGGAGCACCACCCGCCACCCCAGGCCGAAGTCCGCATCGGCCCAGAAACCGCGGCCGGTGTGCCCGATGAGGAGGAGCGATCCGATCACGATGCAGACGATGCCCGCGCCGATGAACCAGCCGTGCCCGCCCACGTACATCTCCGCCACCAACAGGCCCACGCCCAGCAGGCAGAGCGCGAGCGCGCCGACGTTGACCGGCAGCGTCTGGAAGGCGACCCCGGCGATGAGAATGCACATCGCTCCGACCACTCCGGGGACGATGGTGCCGGGATGGAACAGCTCCAGCATGATCCCGATCACCCCGAGCATGGCGATGAGGTACGCGATCTGCGGGTCGGCCAGCGCGTGCAGCACGCGGTCGCGCACGGTCCACTCGACCGTCCGCAGCTCGGCTCCGGCAGTGCGCAGCCGGCGGGTCTCTCCGCCCAGCTTCACCTCGCGTCCGTCGATCTTGCGGAGCAGCTCCGGGACGTCCTCGGCGACCAGGTCGATGACCTTCTCCCGCAGCGCTTCGCTGGCGGTGATCGAGACGCTCTCGCGGACCGCCTTCTCCGCCCAGTCCACGTTGCGCGAGCGCCGCTCGGCGATCCCGTGGACGAACGCAGCCGTGTCGTTCTCGATCTTCTTCAGCATGGTTTCCAGGTCGGAGTTCTTCTCGCCCCCGCCCCCGCCCCCGATGCTGATCGGATGCGCCGCGCCGATGTTGCTCGACGGCGCCATCGCCGCCACGTGCGCGGCGAGCGTGATGAACACGCCCGCCGAGCCCGCCCGCGCCCCGGGGGGTCCCACCCACACCACCACCGGCACCTTGGCCGACAGCTCCGCCTGCACGATGTCGCGGGTGGAGGAGAGAAGCCCTCCCGGAGTGTCCATGCGGATGAGCAGCGCCTCGGCGCCTTGCGCCTCGGCGTCCTGGATCGCGTCGATCAGGTAGCGCGCAGAGCCGGGATCCACGGAGCCGACCAGCTCGGCGTAGGCGACGAACGAGGCGGCAGCGAGCGCGGGGATCATCGCTTGCGCTCCAGTCCCAGTTTCTTCATCACGGACTGCAAGTCGTCCCAGACCTTCCCCTTCTCCTGCGGGCTGCGCAAGAGGTACGCGGGATGGAAGGTCGGCATCACCGGGATGCCTTCGTACTCGCGCCACTGGCCGCGCAGGCGGGTGATCGGGGTCTGGTCGCGCAGCAGCGCCTGAGCCGCGAATTTGCCCAGGGTGACGATCGCCTCCGGCTTGACCGAGGCGAGCTGCCCCTTGAGGAACGGCTCGCAGGCGGCCAGCTCGTCGGGCTCCGGGTTGCGGTTGTTGGGCGGCCTGCACTTCACCGTGTTGCAGATGTAGACGTCCTCGCGGCCAAGGCCCATCGCCTCGATCATCTTGGTGAGCAGCTGGCCGGCCTTGCCCACGAAGGGCTCGCCTTTCAGGTCCTCGTCCTCGCCGGGCGCTTCCCCGACGAACATGAGCCGCGCTTGCGGGTTGCCGACGCCGAAGACGATGGTGTGCCGCCCCTTGTGGAGCTTGCAGAGAGTGCATTCGCCCATCTCGGAGCGGACTGACTCGAGCGAGACGATCGGGAGCTTGGGCATCGAGGTCGAGGGAGAGGGCAAGGTCGAGGTCGAGGGAGAGGGAGAGGGAGAGGCTGAAGGGAACGACACCATCAGTGGTCCGCCCTCCCCCGCCCAGTTCAAGTAGGCGCGCAGTTCGGACACGGCGGCCGCCAGCTCGGCGTGCACTTCGTTTTGCACCCCTCGACTATAACGGAAGGCGGGGCCAGGGGCCTCACCGGAGGCGGGCGCGGACGCGGTCCCAGATCGCGTGCGCCACGGCCAGCTTGCTGCCCGACAGCTCGGCCCGGCCGCCGTCGCGATCCAGCACCACTACCCGATTGGTCTCCGAGGCGAACCCGGCTTCCTGCCCGGAGACGTCGTTGGCCACGATCAGGTCCAGGTTCTTGCGCTGCAGCTTCTCCCGGGCGTGCTCCTCGACTTTCTCGGTCTCGGCGGCAAACCCTACCAGCACCGGGCGCCGCGCCTCGGCGGCGTAGCGGGCCCCCAGGCCCGCCAGGATGTCCGGCGTGCGCACCAGCCGCAGCAGCTCCTCGCCGTCCGTCTTCTTCACCTTCTGCGGCGCAGCTTGCACCGGCCGCTGGTCGCTGACCGCCGCCGCCATCACCACCGCCCGCGCCCCGTCGAGCGACTCGTCCACCGCTTGCTGCAGCTCCTGCGCGCTGACGATCCGGACGAAGCGGACGCCCGGGGGCGGCGGCACCTCGGTCGGTCCCGCGATCAGCGTCACTTCCGCTCCGCGATCGCGCGCCGCCTCCGCCAGGGCGAACCCCATCCTGCCGCTGGAGGGGTTGCTGAGGAACCGGACCGGGTCGAGCGCCTCGCGGGTGGGCCCCGCGGTCACCAGCACCGGCACGCCGGCGAGGTCGCGGGGGACCAAGGCACCGGCGATGGCCTGGACGATCTCCGCCGGCTCGGACATGCGGCCCGGCCCGGAATGGGAGCGCTCCGCCATCTCTCCCACGGCGGGTCCCACCATCCGGGCGCCGCGCTCGCGCAGCACCCGCACGTTCTCCGCCGTGGCAGGGCTCGCCCACATGCGCTCGTTCATGGCGGGGGCGAGCAGCCAACGCGACGGGTCGATCGCGATCAGCGTCGCAGTGACCACCTCGTCGGCGACGCCTGCTCGCAGCCGCGCCAGCAGATCCGCCGTGGCGGGAGCGACCACCGCCAGCTCGGCCCAATCCGCCAGCGCGATGTGCCCAGCGGCCAGCTCTTGCTGCGCGTCGAACAAGTCGGTCGACGCCGGCGTGCCGGTGAGCGCCTGGAAGGTCAGCGCGGTCACGAACCGCTGCGCCGCCGGCGTCAGCGCGACGCGCACCTCGGCGCCGGCCTTGCCGCACAGCCGCGCCACCTCGCACGACTTGTACGCCGCGATCCCGCCGCCCACGCAGAGCAGCACGCGGCGCCCTCGGAGCGCTTCCACGGGAAGCATGATGCCCCCGAAGCGGTCCGGCCGGAAGTTCTGGTAGGTTGCGCTCCGTGCCCCCTCGCAAACCCGCTTCTCCCGGCCTGCTCGCCGCGCAAGCCGCCCGCCGCGTGGCGATGGCTGCGCTCTACTGGGGCCCGGTGATCTTCCTTCTGGCCACTGTTGCCCTGGTGGTCGGCCTCTGGAAAGGCGTAAACCTGGGCGGCCTGATGTACCTGGCCGTGGTGCTGCTCGCGGTGTTCGGGGTCGCTTCGGGATGGATCCTGCAGCGGCGCCTGGGGGAGATCTCGCACGCGCTGGAGCGGGCGCAGCGGACCAGCACGGTCGGCCTGCTCACGGCGGGGTTCGCGCACGAGATGAAGAACGCGCTGACCGTGATCCTGGGCTTCGGGGAGCTGGCGCGCACCACCGGGGAAAAGGCCGGCACCGATCCGAAGGTGATGCGCCACTTGCGCGAGGTGGAGAACGAGACCCGCCGCACCGTCGCCCAGCTGCAGAGCTTCATGAGCTACTCCAGCGGCGAGCGGGGGGCCCGCATCGCGCGCGACGTCAACGAGCTGGTCCGTGACGCGCTGTCGATGGTGCGCCCGATGGCGCGGATGAAGGAGCTGCAGCTGCAGGAGGTGTCGGGCGAGCCGCCGCGGGTGGTGTGCGATCCGTTCGCGGTGCGGCAGCTCTTGCTCAACCTGCTCCTGAACGCGCTCGATTTCGCCCGCAGCCGCATCCAGGTGACGACTCGCGCGGTCGACGGCCAGGCCGAGGTGCTGGTCGCGGACGACGGGCCCGGCGTGCCGCCCAAGGATCGCGAGCGCATCTTCCAGCGCTTCGTCACCACCCGGCCGGGCGGCAATGGCCTGGGCCTGTCGACCTCGCGGGAGATCGCGCAGGCTCACGGCGGCCAGCTGTCGCTCCTGGACACGGACTCGGGAGCGACGTTCGCCGTCCGCCTTCCCGCCGCCCGCTGAGGCCTGCTGCTCCTGCGCGAGCCACCGCCTGCGGCAGCGGCGACCCGTTCGCCTGCTCGGTCAACGTGTCGTCCGTGTAGGCCATGGCGGCTTTCTCGCTGCGCGGATCAGGTTCGCGGCGCTCCACTGGTTGTTCGCTGCACGCCAATCGATCGCTTCGGCGGCCGCGACATCTTTTCACGCTGGCCGCGCGCGGCTTTCGCATAGACTCGCCCGCCCCGATGCGCTGTCTCGCCACCCTGCTCGCCTGCGCCGCCTGCACGGGCGATCCCTCCGCCCCGCACCTGGCGCGAGGCAACGTGCTGGTGAACAACGGCAAGCGCGAGGAAGCAGCCGCGGAGTACCGCGAGGCGGCGCGGCTCGCGCCGAAGAGGCCCTTGCCGCTCGAGCGCCTGGGAGACGTGCTCTACGACCTGGGCAAGAAAGACGAGGCGCTCGCCGCGTACCGGGAGGCCGCGACCAGGGATCCGGGAGCGTTCACCGCGCGTATCGGCGCCGCGCGCGTGCTCACCGACCAGGGCAAGCTAGCCGACGCGCGCGAGGAGCTCACGGCTGCGCTGCGGGGTCAACCGACGAACCTGTACCTCCTCCTCTCGCGGGGAAATCTCCACCAGCGCGCCGGCGACGCAAAAGCGGCCCTCCGCGACTACGAGACCGCGGTGCACCTCGAATCGCGCAACGTGCCTGCCCTGTTCCACTACGGGGCCGCGCTGCTCCAGGACGGGCAGGTGGAGGAAGCGGGCCGCACTTTCGATCGGCTGGTGGAGGTTGCCCCGGACGCCCCGGAGGGATGGTTCGGACGCGCGCTCTGGCTCGCCCGCCGGGGCGACCGCTCCCGCGCGGCGGAAGCCCTGGCGTCTGCGAACGTACGGTTGGAGAAGGCGGCCCGGGAGCGTTTTGCCGAGCAAGGGGTGAAGGGCGAGGCGCTCGACCGCGCCACGGCGGAAGCGATCCACCGATCGCGCGAGCAGATGGAGGCAGACCCGGCCTTCGCCCCGTTCGCTGCCGACCCCGCGTTTCGCCGGGCCGCCGGGTTCGCGGCCCGACCGGATGACGCTACGCGTTGAGCGACTCTCGGGGCGTTGGGGGGGACCCCCTTCGGCGAGGGTCCGGCGAGGCTGTGACGAGCTCGACAGTCCTCCGGCCAAGTACCTGTAATCACGATGTGTTATGATGTAGTTCGCGAACCTACCGGCCCCGCGGCGACCTCTTTCCGACGGCGCCCGGTGGCAGGCTTGCCTCGGTCGGCTCATCCGGTACGATGCGAGAGTGGGCGAGCCCGAGCAGCCGCGCGAACCGGGAAAACCGCCGTCGTCCGGCGGCGCTGCGTCCTCGCCTTCAGAGCCCGAAGAGGCCTCCGGGACGCTTCCGGCTGCCCTGCCTGAGCCGCCCCCGGGGGCGGCTCAGGCAGGGCAGCCTGGCGCCGCAGCGCCCGCTGGCACGCCAGCAGTCCGGCCAGCCGCGCCTGCCCAGACCCCCCGCCCTCCACTGGGTCCGGCAGCAGGTCCGCCCGGCGCGGCCCCCGGCGTCCCGCGGCCAGGCGCTGGACCAACCCCGGCACCACCGCGGCCCGTCTCGTCGGGTCCCCCGCCGGCGGGGGGTCGGCCATCGGCGCCTGGCACGCCCGCGCCTCCCCGTCCTCCGGGAGCGCGGCCGGTGCCACCTCCCCCTCCGCCTCCGGGCGCACAGCGTCCGGTAGCCGCAAGGCCGGCGCCACCTCCGCCGCGACCGCCATCCGCTCCGCCTCCCGCCCGCCCAGCGAACGCGGCACCACGTCCGCCCGGGGCTCCTGCAGTGGGCGCGGCCGCTCCCGTCGCGCCACTCGCTCCGCAGGCCGCGCCGGCGGGATCGGGGCCTTCGCCCTCGCAGCCGCTGCGCCTCGCGCCCGCTGCGGTGCCGGCGACTCCGGTTCCCAGGCCGGGCGTCCCAGGACCGCAGCCTGCACGACCCACGGCTGCATCAGGAGGCGCTGCTCCGCCGCCATCGCCCCGGCCCGCTCCCCTGGCAGCTCCCGGCGCAGCACCGGCGATTTCGCAGTCGCCGCGGGCACTTCAGCCGCCCCGCGCCGGAGCAGCGCCGCCGGTCTCGCCCATCCCGTCTCAACCGCCGCGCGTAGTCCCGCCGCCGGCACAGCCAGCCCGGTCTTCCCCGCCGGCTCCCGGCGCGCCGCTCCGGACGCCTGCCGCGACACCGCGCCCGCCCATGGCCAGTGGCTCGGGCGGGGCGGCTTCCGCGCCGATGGCGCGCCCCGTTCCTCCGACTCCCGGCGGCATCCCGGTGATGACGCCAATGGCCACCCCCGCTGGGGTGGCGGCGCGCCCGAGCCGGACCGCAGCCGCCCGCGTGGCGACGCCGGCAACGATGGTGCCTGCCGCGGCGATGCCCGCAGTCACTCCGCGGGCAGCCCCGGCCCGGCCCGACCCTGCCCGGACGCCGACACCTGTGACGACCCCCCCGGCGGCGGCCGAGCCTGCCCGCGCCCGGCCGGCCGAGCCGCCCGCGCCCAAGCGCCCGTCTTTCCTGGCCCGCGGGCTGTCGGCCCTGGCCGGTGGACTGGTCCGGATCTTCGTGCGGGCCCGCACCCGCGGGGCGACGGCGGTTGGCGACTTTCGCGCACGGCCCGAGCACTCCCGCTGGCGCGCCTATGCCCTCGGCTGCTATGGGCTGATCGTGGCAGCCACGCTGGCCGGCCAGCTCTACTCGTCCAACCCGCTGGGCGTCTACGTGAAGGTGCAGCACGTCGACCTGCCGGTCTCCACCCTCATCTTCGTGCGCAACGACTCGCGATTCGCCTGGAAGCGCGCCCGCATCGTCGTCAACGGGATCTACTCCCACTCACGGGACGAGATCGCGGCCGGCGAGAGCCTGCCGCTCGACCTGGACAAGGCGTTCGCCGTCCACGACGGCTCGGGGAGGATCCTCCGCCGGCCCCCCAGGAACCTGCCGCTGCAGTCGCTGGCGCTCGACTGCGATCGCGGCCATTACGAGACGGAGCTGAAGTGATGAATCCCGGCCCCCCCAGCAAGGTGCTGGTCGTGGACGACGATCCCGAGATCGTCACCTTCCTCTCCACCCTGCTCGAGCTGGAAGGCATCGAGTCCAGCGTGGCGACCAGCGCCGCCGCGGCGCTGGAGCAGCTGCAGCAGGGCCCGCCCGACCTGGTGCTCCTGGACATCGCCATGCCGGACCGGGACGGCATCGATCTGTGCAAGGAGCTGAAGAGTGATCCCCGCACCGCCGAAGTGCCCGTCTTCGTCGTCTCCGCCCGCCCGGGCAAGGACGTGGTCGAACGCGCCCTGGCCGCCGGCGCCGAGGAATTCATCCGCAAGCCCTTCGAAAACGCCGAACTGATCTCCCGCATCCGCGTCCGCCTCTCCACCCCGTAGGGCTACAAACGTTTCACGCAGAGGGCGCGGAGGAGGGGGAGAGCGCAGAGGATTCTGTTTCAGGTAACTTGTTGACTAAGCGCCGTATCCCGTGCCGCAGCACAGGTACGTTGAAGTTGATCAGGAGTCCGAGCCGATAACGTGAGAGTTTCAAGTAAGTCAGGAGCTGCGATTCATGCACCGGTTGTATTCGCTCGAGAGATTTCAGCTCGACGACTACTTCGTCCTGCACTACGAGGTCGAGACGATAGCCTTGCTCAAGAATGATCTCTTTGTATGAGACCGGCAGGGTCTTCTGGCGCTCGACCTTGAAGCCGTTGTGCTCTAGCTCGTATGCAAGACACGCCTCGTAGACGGATTCAAAAAGCCCGGGACCCAGCTCTCGATGTACTTCGATCGCAGCACCAATGATCGATTTGGAGATCCAACCAAACGCTCCTCCCATCCTCCCCCTCCTCCGCGCCCTCTGCGTGAAACGCTCTTAGACCAGTGCTGGGGGCGGGGAAATACGGAAGGCGGCGAGGCCACGGGGCCTGCCGCCTTCGAGAAGGAGCGTGGGGAGGGAGCTAGCGCTTTTCGGGTTCGGGCTTCTTTTCCTTCTTCGGCTTGGCCGGCTTCTTCTCGGTCTTCTTGTCGGGCTCGGAAGCCTTGGCCTTCGCTTCGGACTTCTTGGGCTTCTTTTCCGGTTCGGCGGGCTTCTCCTCGGTCTTGGATTTCTCGACCAATTCGAGGATGGCCATGGGGGCGTTGTCGCCCACCCGGTTCTGGATGTGGACGATGCGGGTGTAGCCGCCGGGGCGGGTCTTGAAGCGGGGGGCGATCGCGTCGAACAGCTTGGCCAGCGCCGCCTGATCGCGGACGGTGCGGTGCACGTTGCGCCGCGCCGCCAGCGTCCCCTCGCGCGCCTTGGTGATGATCTTCTCCACCACCCGGCGAGCCTCCTTCGCCTTGGCGGTCGTGGTCCGGATGCTCTCGCTCAGGATCACGCTGCGCACCAGGTTGTCGAGGAGCGCCCTGCGGTGGCTGGTGTTCCGGCTCAGCTTGCGGCCGGTGTTCATGTGGCGCGACATCGTTCGCTCTCCCTCCGACTTACTGCTTGAGCATCGGCGCCGGCGCGGTCGGCGCCTTGGGCGGCCAGTTCTCCAGCTTCATGCCCAAGGAGAGCCCCATCTCGGCGAGGATCTCCTTGATCTCCTTCAGCGACTTGCGGCCGAAGTTCTTGGTCTTGAGCATCTCGGCCTCGGTCTTCTGCACCAGGTCGCCGATGGTCTTGATGTTGGCGTTCTGCAGGCAGTTGGCCGAGCGCACCGACAGCTCCAGCTCGTCCACCGAGCGGAAGAGGTTCTCGTTGAGCTTCTCCTCCGCCTTGACCGGCGTCTCCAGCGGCGCGGGCTCCTGCGTCTCGTCGAAGCTGATGAAGATCGACAGCTGCTCTTTGACGATCTTCGCCGCGTAAGCCACCGCGTCGGCGGGTGACACGCTGCCGTTGGTCCACACCTCGAGGGAGAGCCGGTCGTAGTCGGTGACCTGGCCGACGCGCGCGTTGGTGACCTGGTAGTTGACCTTCTTGATCGGGCTGAACAGCGAGTCGACCGGGATCACCCCGATGGGCGCGCCCGCCACCTTGTTCCGCTCCGCCGGGACGTAGCCGCGGCCGCGCCGAGCGGTCATCTCCATGCGCACCCGCCCGCCCTCGCTGATGGTGAAGAGGTGGTGGCCGGGGTTGAGCACTTCGACGTCCTGGTCGACCACGATGTCGCCCGCCTTCACTTCCTTGGGCCCCTCCACCTCGATGCGGATCGTCTTCTCCTCCTGGGTGTGCATGCGCAGGAGGACCTCCTTGAGGTTCAGGATGATGTCCGTCACGTCCTCGGCGACGTTGGGGATGGTGGTGAACTCGTGCTCCACGCCCTCCACCCGGATGGAAGTGATCGCCGCGCCCTGCAGGGACGACAAGAGCACCCGCCGGAGCGCGTTGCCCAGGGTGATGCCGAAGCCGCGCTCGAGCGGCTCGGCGACGAACTTGCCGTAGGTGTCGGTGAGGGACTCCTGATCGACGGACAGCCCGCGGGGCTTGATCAGGTCGCGCCAGTTCTTGGTCATCAAAGCGTCTGCCACGTTTTGCTTCTCCTTTGCGGCGCCGCCCTGCTCCCGGTCGATTCCGGGCTCCATCGGGTCGTCCGCCGCGTTGCTTCGACTGCGACTGCCTACTTCGAGTAGAGCTCGACGATCAGCTGCTCCTGGATAGGCATGGTGATGTCGTCGCGCGAGGGCTGCGCCTTGACCGTGCCCTTGAACGACCCCTTGTCCAGCTCCAGCCAGGCGGGAACGCCACGGCGGTCGACCGCCTCCAGCGCCTCGTTGATGCGGACTACTTTGGTGCTCTTGTCCTTGACCGCGACTTCGTCGCCGACTTTGACCTGGAAGGAGGGGATGTTCACCTTCCTGCCATTCACCCGGAAGTGCCCGTGCCGCACCAGCTGCCGCGCCTCGGCGCGGGTGTCGGCGAAGCCGAGCCGGAAGACCACGTTGTCGAGGCGCTGCTCGAGGAGCTGCAGCAGGTTCTCGCCGGTCTTCCCCTTGGCCGCCGAGCCGCGCGCGTAGTAGCCGCGGAACTGCGTCTCGAGAAGGCCGTAGAGGCGCTTCACCTTCTGCTTCTCGCGCAGCTGCACGCCGTACTCGGAGAACTTGGCCCGACCCTGGCCGTGCTGGCCGGGAGGGTACGGGCGGCGCTCGATGGCGCACTTGTCCGTGTAGCAGCGGTCGCCCTTCAGGTACATCTTCAAGTTTTCGCGCCTGCAGATGCGGCAGGAGCTTTCGGTATAGCGAGCCATCGTCGTCTAAGTCCTTCTACACGCGGCGGCGCTTGGGCGGCCGGCAGCCGTTGTGCGGGATGGGCGTGATGTCCCGGATGAGCGAGACCTTGAGGCCGGCGGCGGCCAGCGCGCGCAGCGCCGACTCGCGGCCCGCCCCCGGGCCCTTCACCAGCACGCTCACGTTCTTGAGGCCGTGCTCCATCGCCTTGGCGGCCGCGTCGCCCGCCGCCACCTGCGCGGCGAACGGAGTCGACTTGCGCGAGCCCTTGAATCCGCGCGCGCCCGCCGACGACCAGCTGATCACGTTCCCGCTCACGTCGGTGATGGTGATGATGGTGTTGTTGAACGTGCTCTGGATGTAGACGATCCCGGTCTGCACGTTCTTCTTGGTCTTCTTCTTCGCCTTCTTCGGCGTCGGCGCCGTCGTTGCGGCAGCGCCCGCGGCAGCGGGGGGCGTGGCTGGCTTTTGCTCTTCGGCCATGTAGGGTCGGTCCTCTGGTTATGCCTTCGGCGGCGGGGCGGCGGCGACCGCGCGGCGGACGATCCCGCGCTTCGGCCCCTTGCGCGTGCGCGCGTTGGTGTGGGTCCGCTGGCCGCGCACGGGCAGGCCCTTGCGGTGGCGCAGGCCGCGGTAGCAGCCCAGGTCCATCAGCCGCTTGATGTTGAGGCTCACCTCGCGGCGCAGGTCGCCCTCGACCTTGTAGTTCTGCTCCAGCGTCTCGCGGATCCGGTGGACCTCGTCGTCGGTCAGGTCCTTGGTCCGCCGGGTCGGATCGATCTGGGCCAGCGCGCACACCTTCTTCGCGCTGGTGTTGCCGATCCCGTACAGGTACGTGAGCGAGATCTGGATCTGTTTCTCGCGGGGAAGGTCGACTCCCGAGATGCGCGCCATCTATCCCTGCCTCTGCTTGTGGCGCGGATTCGCGGCGCAGATCACGCGTACCACGCCCTTGCGGCGGATCACCTTGCACTTCACGCAGATCTTCCTCACCGAAGCGCGGACCTTCACGGCTTCCTCCCGGGTCCCCGGAACTCATGAAAACACTTCAACAACCGAGCATTTCGCACCCTTCCGCGCCGCACCCCGACTGCCGCTTTCGAACAGCGGCTGGGGCCTCCCCGGCTTGGAAGGGACCGGTGCTGATAACAGGGGCGCCGCACGGTGTCAAGGACGCGGGCGGCCTCGGGCGCTCGCCCGCCCGTCTCAGCGGTGCTGGGTCGCCGCCTGGACCCAGCTGCATCGCTTCTGCCCCCTGAACACCGCGACCCAGACCTTCATCGACGGCGAGAGCAGCCCGGGCCGCACGTCCAGGAGCGATTCCCCCTTCTGCAGCACCGCCGAGGGACCCGGCCCCCGGCAACCGTCCTTGGGCTTGCCCAGGCCGGCGATCGCGTCCCCGACCAGCACCGGGTGCGAGGCGTGACTCGTGACCACCGATCGGACGTCGTTCTTCACCTTTTGCACCGTGGCGGCCAGTGCCACGGCGGGGCCCTCGAGCATCTTGGCATCGAGCGGCTCGGCCTGGAGGGTGATCGTCCGCGGCTCCTCGCTGCCCTGGACGGTGTAGGTGACGCTCACCTCGCCCATCTCCGCCGCCTCGGTCCAGGTCGGCAGGAGCGGGCCGGGCTGCACCAGCTGCCGGACTTCGCAGGACACGGGCTTGTCCTGCTGGGTGCCCCGCTGCCACTTTCCGTCCGACGGCCCGAATTGCAGCGAGCTGATCGCGCAAGCCCTTTCGCCGGGAACCGGCAGCTCGAAGAGCACTCCCCAGGGAAGCAGGTAGGCGTGCCCTGCGGCGGCGGCAACGAGAAGGGGGATCATGGGCGGGTCAGGACCTCCGGTCCCGTTTCGGTGACCGCGATGGTGTGCTCGAAGTGGGCCGAGTACTTCCCGTCCCTGGTCACGACCGTCCAGCCGTCGCCCAGGGTGCGGGTCTCGTGGGTGCCGACGTTGATCATCGGCTCCACCGCCAGCACGAGGCCCGCGCGCAGGCGCGGATTCGGCTGCCCGCGCCCCCAGAGGGCCGGGCCGTAGTTGGGGACCTGTGGGTCCTCGTGCGGACGCTTTCCGATCCCGTGGCCCACGTAGTCGCGCACGATGCCGTATCCGTGCGGCGCAACCACCGACTCGACCGCCGCGCCGATGTCGGAGACCCGGTTGCCCACCACCATCGCGCGGATGCCCGCCTCGAGGCTGTCCCGGGTCACCTCGAGGAGCTTCTGTGCGTCAGGCGACACCCGGCCGACCGGGACGGTGCGGGCGGAGTCGCCATACCAGCCGCGCACCACGGCGCCGTGGTCGAGCTTGACCAGATCGCCCTCCAGGAGCTTTCGCTTGCCGGGGATGCCGTGGACGACCTGGTCGTTCACCGAGATGCAGATGTGCTTGGGGAACCCGTAGAGGTCCTTGAAGGCACAGGTCGCGCCGCGCTTCTCGGTCTCGCGCTTGGCGGCCTGGTCGAGCTCCTCCAGCGTGATGCCGGGTTCGACCAGCCGGGAAAGCACCTCGAGGACTTCGAAAACGACGAGGCCGGCCTCGCGCATGACGGCGATCTCGTCGGATGTCTTCAGCTCGATGCCCATTACGGCTGCGCGGGCCCCCCGGTGAGGTGGTCGCGGAGCGCCGAGACGATCCGCCCCTCGACCTCCTCGGGCGTGCCCACCCCTTCGATGGTGCGCAGCACCTTGCGCGGCTTGTAGTAGCCGGTGAGCAGCGCAGTCTTGTTCTGATACTCCGCCAGGCGCCGGCGGACGGCTTCGGGCTGGTCGTCGGGCCGCTGGACGAGCGGCGTTCCGTCCTTGTCGCACAGGCCCGGCCGCCTGGGTGGGTTGGTCCGCAAGTGGTACACCGAGCCGTCCTTGGGGCAGCTCAGGCGGCCGCTCAGCCGGTCGACCAGGGCCTCGGCCGGCACGTCCAGGTTCAGGACGTAGTCGATCTTGCGGCTGCGGCGCGCCAGCATCTCGTCCAGCGCGGTGGCCTGGGCCACGGTGCGGGGAAATCCGTCGAGCAAGAAGCCGCGCTGCGCTTCGGGCCTGGCCAGCGCCTCGTCGACGATCTCGTTCACCACTTCGTCCGGCACGAGCTTGCCCGATTCCATCAGCGCCTTGGCCTTCTTGCCCACGGGCGAGCCCTCGGCGACCGCACGCCGCAGGA
>DATFTN010000129.1:0-2326 GCA_035261845.1 Myxococcales bacterium
CGCCCACCGCCGCGATCGCCAGGAGCGGAGCGGACCACGCCCGATCGCTCCGGCGCCGGGCCGGCGCGGAGGGGCCCTCCACTACGACTGCCCGAGCTTGATCTTCCGCTCGCTCTTCTCCCGGTCGAACAGGCAGAGCGCGACCTCTGGATATTGCGTGAACCCTGGCGACCACTCCGGGTGCATGGCGCAGCGCGGATCGAAGCAATGGTGCAGGTCCCAGAGATGTCCCACGTGGTGCGCGGCGCGCTTGGCGAGCCCGACGTCGAGGGGCAGCTCGCCTTTGGCGCCCAGGCCGTGGCTGGTGACCACCGCGCGCCCTCCGCCAAACTGCGGGAACCCCGTCATCGGGCCCTTGCCCATCGGCCCTTCCGGCGCGGCGAGCGGCACGTTGGTGAGGTAGACGATCTTGTCGTCCGCGTAGAGCTGCGTGTCGTCGTCGATCTCCTCCAGCAGCTTGGGCGCCTGATACGATTCCTGGTCGTCGGCGAGCGCGGACTCGGGCAGCTCCGCCTCGCCTTCGATCTCGCAGCCCATGCCGTAGGCTGCGTGCAGGCGGCGCGCCACGTGCTCCAGCACTTCGGAAGGGAACTCGCTCAGCGTGACCAGCCGGATCATCGCTTGCCCCTCCGGGCGGGTTTCTTCGCCGGCTTCTTGGCCGCGGTTTTCTTGGCGGGCTTCTTCGCCGCGGGCTTGCGCGCGGCGGCCGGCTTGGCCTTCGCAGACCGGTTCGCCGCCTTCTTGGCGGGCGGAGGCTTCACCTTGGAAGGCGCCTTGGCCGCCGGCTTGGCCGGGCCGATCGCCTTGGCCGCGACCTCCAATGCCTTGGCGACGATCGCCTGCGGCCGGGTCGTCCCGGGCGGCGCGTGCAACCTCGCGCTGGGCTGCGCCGCCGCGTCTTCGTGGGTGGCTTCCAGCGCGTCCTCGGCCAGCTCGTCGAGCGCCTCGGGCTCCTCCTCCTCGGCGGTGACGCGCATCGCCCGCTGCCGCACCAGGTCCTTGGTCTCGCTCTCGTCGGCGATCTCGGACTCGTTCTGGTCGGCGGCTTTCACGGCCTTGGTCTCGCCGTCGCCTTCCACCTCGACTTCGTCGCCGAACGGGACCTCGTCTTCCATCCCGTCGTCGCCGGCCCGCGCGGCCGCCCGCGCCGGGCCGCTCGAGTCGGGTACCCCCAGCGCGGCGGGCTGCAGCGGCCTTCCTTTGCGCTTCATGCCGGGAGGAGGCCAGAGCGCGTAGTCCAGGTTGTCCTCGGCCACGTGGAGGGGAAGGTTCGTCGCCGCGGCGATCTCCCCCACCAGGAGGTGCCGGGCGCTGTCGTACAGCTCGCGCTCTTTCTGCGGCAAGGGTCGCACCCGGCTGAGCGCGTGCAGGCCCTTGAGCACGTCGAGGGTTCCCTGCAGCCCGCCTCCCGTCATCCGATCCGCATTCTCCCGGTGGCGTACCTTCCAGTCGAGCTGCGGATCGTCGCTGGGCGCGGCGAGCTGGTCGAACATGTCGTCGATGGCCGCGACGCTCGCCACCTTGCGCAGCCCGATGCCCATCACCTTCGCGCGCGGCACCATCACCGTGGCGCCGTCCTCCTCGCGGGAGAGGGTGACGACTTCCCAGTCGCGGCCGGCGATCTGCTTCACCTCCACGCCGGTGATGCGGCAGATCCCCTGGTTCGGGTATACGACCCGGTCGCCGATGTGCAGGCTGCCGTCGCCGATCTGGATCTCGGTGCCCTTGTTCGCCATCGCGCCCGATCCGGTACACCGCGCGCCCCGAGCGGTCAACGCGCCTCGAGTGCCTGCAAAGCGCAGCGCCGCCGAATACGGCGGCGGCTGGCCTCACTCGATCCCGAGGTACCGGAGGAACATCCGCTGGAGCTCGGACTCGAGCTTCGCCTGCGGCACGCGCCGCGAACCCTGCAGGGGCTTGCGGTGACCACCAGCTGGCGCATCGCCAAGGTCACCGCGAGCAGCCCGGCGCGCAGCGCCAGCTCCGGATCCTGCGGCGCGCAGCAGTGCGTCCGGCACTCCCCACATGCCGCTCCCCGCCGCGCAGCTGGCGCTCGCGGTCCTCACGGCCGGGTTGCGGATGTGGGGAGCGCGGACCTTCGAGCGCCGGGCGATCGGCTGATTTCCTCGCCAGCCGGGTGGGCGCTAGGTGCTGCTCTACAGGCGGGCAGTTGCGCGGCGCGTCTAGAGACACTAACTTCTGACATGACGCCGAGCGTCATCAACTGTAAGCGAGGGTGCGCGAGGAGCGTACATGGCGGAGTCAGTCCAGCACGTGTCCCCTACCGCGGACGAGCCGCGCGGCGGAGACTTCCTCTTCGCGCCGG
>DATFTN010000130.1:0-2241 GCA_035261845.1 Myxococcales bacterium
CATGTACGAGAAGTGGTATGGCCCCGCCGAGGTGGAGGAGAAATGGGGAGTTCCCCCGCACCTCGTCGCCGACCTGCTCGCGCTGACCGGGGACAAGATCGACAACGTGCCCGGCATCCCCGGCGTCGGCGAGAAGACGGCCGCGGCTCTGCTCAAGGAGTTCGGCACCCTGGAGGGAGTGCTGTCGCGCGCCGGCGAGATCAAGAAGCCCAAGCTGCGCGAGAACGCGCTGGCGAACCTCGAGACGGTGCGCCGCGCACGCAAGCTCATCCAGCTCCACGAGGACCTTCCCCTGCCCGTGCAGCTGGAGGACCTCTTGCGCAAGCCGCTCAACGAGGAGAAGGCCCGCGCCCTCTTCACCGAGCTGGAGTTCGTGCGGCTGATCAAGGACCTGCCCCGACCCGCGCCGACGCCGCCCTCCGGCGCGAGGTCCATCGCGACCGACCTCGCCGCAGTGGAGAAGCTGGTCGCCCGCGCCCGGCAAGCCGGCCGCATCGGCCTTTTGACCCTGACCAGCGCCGACGAGCCGCTGCACGACGAGCTGCTGGGCGTGGCGATCTCGCTGCCCGACGAGTCCGTGTACGTCCCGCTCGGGCACCGGCCGCGCAGCGGGCCGTCCGGGGCGCTCTTCGCTCCGGCCGAGCTGGACGCGCGCAAGGCGATCGCGCTGCTCCGGCCACTCCTTACGGACGCGCAGCTTCGCAAGGACGGCCACGATCTGAAGCGCGACCTGGTCGCCTGGAAACGCGCGGGCGTCGACCTGCGCGGGCTCTCCGTCGACGCGCGCCTGGCCTCGTACCTGCTCGATCCGACCGGCCGCGACCACTCGCTGGCGCAGACCGCGCGGGAGCGCATCTCCTGCGAGCTGCCCCTGCTGAAGGAGCTTTGCGAGAAGACCGGCAAGGGAAAGAAGGCGACGCCGCTGCCGGAGGTCCCCGTCGACGAGGTGGGCGCGGCGGCGTGCGCGCTCGTCGAGGGCGCTCGCCGGCTCGCCGCCGCGCTGGAAGAGGACCTGCGCGGCGACCCCGAGCTGTGGCAGCTCTACTCGGAGCTGGAGCTGCCCCTCGAGGAGGTGCTCGCGCGGGTCGAGCTGACCGGCATCTCGCTCGACGTGCCCCGCCTCGAGGCGTTGGGCCGCGAGCTGGGCACGCAGATCGAGCAGCTCCTGCGCGAGATCACCGAGCTCGCGGGAGAGGAATTCCTGCCCACCTCCAACCAGCAGCTTGCGGAGATCCTCTACAAGAAGCTGCAGCTGCCGGTGCTCAAGCGCGGGAAGACCGGGCCCTCCACCGACCAGGAAGTGCTCGAGGAGCTGGCGCAGCAGCACCCGATGCCCGCCAAGGTTCTGGAGCACCGGCAGCTGACCAAGCTCAAGTCGACCTACCTCGACGCGCTCCCCGCGGCGCTCGGCAAGGACGGCCGGCTGCACACGACCTTCGATCAGGCAGTGGCCGCGACCGGACGCCTGGCGTCGATCAACCCGAACCTGCAGAACATCCCCATCCGGACGCCGCTCGGCGCGCGCATCCGCGAGGCCTTCATCCCCCGCACGGGGTGGAAGCTGCTCAGCGCCGACTACAGCCAGATCGAGCTGCGGGTGCTCGCCCACGTCTCGGGAGATCCCGTGCTGCGCGACAGCTTCCTCTCCGGGGAGGACCTGCACGCGCGCACGGCCGGCGAGACCTTCGGCGTGCCCGCGGCGGAGGTGACCCGGCAGCAGCGCGACATCGCCAAGATGATCAACTACGGGATCGCCTACGGGCTCTCCTCCTTCGGGCTCGCGCACCGCCTGGGGCTCGAGCAGTCCGAGGCGCACACGATCATCGAGCGCTACTTCGCCCGCTATCGCCGCGTGAAGGAGTGGCTGGACGCCACCATCGTGGAGGCGCGCCGCAGCGGGCGGGTGAAGACGCTCTTCGGGCGGCGGCGCTACCTGCCGGACATCAACTCGAAGAACCCGGCGGCGCGCAGCGCGGCGGAGCGGACCGCGGTGAACACGCCCATCCAGGGCACCGCCGCCGATCTGGTGAAGCGCGCCATGCTCCGCGTCGACCGCGCCCTGACGGCGCGCGCGCTGCAGGCGAAGATGCTCCTCCAGGTCCACGACGAGCTGGTCCTGGAAGCACCCCCTTCCGAGCTGGACTCGGTCGGCCCCCTCCTCGTCGAGGAAATGAAAGGGGCAGCCGACCTCGCCGTCCCCCTCGAAGTCGAGCTGGGCCACGGCGACACCTGGGCCTCCGC
>DATFTN010000131.1:0-20923 GCA_035261845.1 Myxococcales bacterium
CGCTCTCGACGGCGTCGCTTCCAATTCCCAGGGACAGGTCACACGGGACAGGTGCTGTGAAGCTCCTTTGCGCAACCGATCGAAATCGCTTCGGCTTTTTCCAGCCCCTAAAGAAAAACCTCAACCTGGGCGTGCACCCCCGCCCTACCCGTGTCGGACCGAAGTGTTACTCTCTGAGCGCAATGCGATTCGACTATGTCATCCGAGACGCTGATGGGCGTGCGCGCGCAGTCGTAGAGGTCAAGAAACGCCCGAAGGCCAGTGCGTCTTGGGCGAGGGAACTTCGGGACAACCTTCTCCACTACGTGAGGTCGCGTGCGGGAGACGCTTTCTTCGCGGTCGTTACCCCTGACGACCTGTACATCTGGCCCAGTTCGTCGATGCACGGAACCGATCCGATTGCGATTCCGATGAAATCGCTCTTGGACCCCTACTTTGCGCGTGCTGGAACTTCCTCTGACGCGATTAGCGCCGAGGGGTTTGAGTTGCTCGTCGGAAGCTGGCTCGGTGATCTCGTGCGTGGTGCGCCAGCGCCCGGCTTTCCGAGAGACCTACTCGAAAGCATTCGCCAGGGTGAAGTAGCAAACGAGGAAGATCACGACAGTGAGGGTCTACGGCGAGACTAACTTCCTGCTTGAGCTTGCGTTCGATCAGGGCGAGGCGCGGAGTTGCGACCAGCTTCTTACGTCAAGCCAGGCCGGGTCACTGACGTTTGTCATTCCGGCGGTATCTATTTTCGAAGCGCGGCAGAGCTTAGCTCGCCGGCATGAAGAGCGTCGATCGACTCACATCAAAGTAGATGAAGAGCTAACCTTGGTCCTGGCATTCGTGCTCGGACACTTGGACAGCCATCCCGTGGACGAGTGCTGCTTTCTCAACCGCAACTGGAAGGACTTTTTCGGATCCGGCTGTCGTCGAAAAGCTCAAAGCAAAACGCTGCAAACTGCTTGCAAGCTTCGATGACGGACTTCAGTACGTTGTTCACCGCCTCGGGCCGCTCCCGCCCCGACGCTAGAACATGAACCTGCGCAACGACACGTTGAGCAGGATCCCCACCCCGAGCAGGTCCGCCAGCACGCTGGACCCGCCGTAGCTGAACAGAGGCAGCGGAACACCCACGACCGGCATCATGCCGGTCACCATGCCGATGTTGATGAAGGCGTGCCAGAAGAACAGCGCGGCGATGCCGATGGCGAGGAAGCTGCCGAACTTGTCCCGCGCGTTGGCTGCCACGTCCAAGGCCGTCAGCACCAGGAAGCCGTAGAGCGACAAGAGCAGCACGCCGCCGAGAAAGCCGTGCTCCTCGGCCCACACCGAGAAGATGAAGTCGGTGTGCTGCTCGGGGAGGAAGCTGAGCTGGTTCTGGGTCCCTTCGCCCCATCCCTTCCCGCTCCACTGTCCGCTGCCGACCGCGATGACGGACTGGATGGCGTGGTAGCCGGCTCCCTTCGCGTACGCCTGGGGATCGAGGAAGGTGACGATGCGGCTCTTCTGGTAGGGCTTGAGGAGCCGCTCCCAGGCGAACACCGCGGCGGCGATGCCTCCCGCGAAGAGCGCGGTGAGGCTCTGCCATTGCACCTTGGCGAACACGATCATCGTCATCGCGATGAAGAAGGTGACGAACGCGGTGCCGAGGTCCGGCTGCTTGATCACCAGCGCCACCGGGAGGAGCACGAAGAGGAACGGCCGCCACAGGTCCAAGAGACCGTACTGGCCCTTGCGGGCGGACACGTCGTCCCGGGAGAAGAAGCGCGCCATCAGCACGATCAGGGCCAGCTTGACGAACTCGCTGGGCTGCAGCTGCATGGGCCCGAGCTGCAGCCAGCGACGCGCGCCGAGCACCTTCTTGCCGTGGAACGCCACCACGGCCAGGAGCGCCAGCGACGCGAAATAGGTTGGCCAGGCGGCGGTGGCGAGGAAGCGGTAGTCGATGAAGAGGAACGCCCCCACCGCCAGGGCGCCCAAGAACATCCACTTCGACTGCGCGATCCACATCGGATTGAGTGCGCTCTTCGTCGCGCTCGCCAGGTTCCACACGCCCAGGGTGCAGATGAGGATGGTGCATAGGACCAGCGGCCAGTGCAGGTGATCGAGCTTCTTTTCCGTCGCCAGCGACATCTATTGCACCGCCTTCATCGCCACCGCGTCGCGTTTCTTCAGCTCGAAATAGGCCTTCACCACCTTCGCCGCCGCCGGGGCGGCGGCCTCCGCTCCCCACCCGCCGTGCTCGTTCAAGACCACCACCACCAGCTCCGGGTCGTCGGCCGGCGCGATGGCCACGAACCAGGCGTGGTCGCGCGATAGGTATGCCTGCGTGGCGGGGTCGAGCTTCTGCTTCTGGCCGAGCTTCATCACCTGCGCGGTGCCCGTCTTGCCGGCGAACTTCAGGTCGGCGAGGCGCGACCGGTACGCGGTGCCGCCGGGCTCGTTGACTACGGCGACCAGGGCCTCGCGGATGGCGGCGAGGTTCTGCGGCTTGACGTCGAGCTTCCCCCCGCGGCCGTTGTTGACATCCGGCTGGGGCTCGAACTCCCGGACCACCTTGCCTTCGGGCGTCTCGATTCGCCGCACCATCTGCGGGGTCCACACCGTCCCGCCGTTGGCGACGGCCGCGAACGCGACGGCCTGCTGGAGGAGCGTGACGTTGATCTCGCCCTGCCCGATGGCGGCGTTGATGGCGTGGGAGCGCACCGAGCCCGTCGCCGGGTTGACGCTCTTCGAGTCCGGGATGATGCCCGGGATCTCGCGCCCCAGATCGAGGCCGGTGGGCTGCCCGTAGCCGAGGCGGTGCGACATGTCGCTCAAGGCGTCGAGCCCGACGCGGTCGCCGAGCGCGTAGAAGAACGCGTCGCACGACCTCTGCAGCGCGGAGTGGAGCGTGAGCAGGCCGTGGCCCTCGGGCTTTCCGCAGCGCCAGCGGTGGTTTCCCATGGAGTAGCCCCCGTTGCAGAACAGCGTCGAGGTCGGGGTGATCTCTCCCTCCTCGAGGGCGGCGAGCGAGGTGACCACCTTGAAGGTCGACCCCGGGTGGTAGTTCTCGTTCATCACCCGGTTGAGCATCGGCTTGAGCGGGTCCTCGTTGATCTTCTGCAGCTCGGCGCGGGTGATGCGGCCGGACATCTTGTTCGGGTCGAAGGAGGGCCGCGAGACCATCGCCAGGATGAAGCCCGTCTTCGCCTCCATGGCCACCACCGCGCCCGCCCTGCCCAGGAACGCGGCGTCGGCGGCCTCCTGCAGCCGCTCGTCCAGGGAAAGCACCAGGTTGTTCCCCGGCTCCGCGGGGATCAGGCGCTCGCTCTCGGGGATGAGCAGCTCGTCCATCTCCTTGCCCAGGTGCTGGCCCCGGGCGTTCACGGCCACGTTCTCGCGGCCGTCCTGGCCGCTCAGCTCGCGCTCCCAGCGGCGCTCCAGCCCGCGGCGCCCGATGGTCTGCCCCCGGCGGAAATCGTCCGGCTTCTCATCCAGCTCCTCGGGCGTCACCTCGCTCATGTAGCCGATCACGTGGCCGAGGCTGGGCCCCACCCGGTAGTTGCGGTGCGGCGTGGGGATCAGGTCGACGCAGGAGAGCTCGTTGCGGTGCGC
Organism: Myxococcales bacterium; assembly: GCA_035261845.1. Classification (GTDB taxonomy): domain Bacteria; phylum Myxococcota; class Myxococcia; order Myxococcales; family 40CM-4-68-19; genus VBKO01. Next base: position 3,583 of record DATFTN010000131.1, read on the forward strand.
CTCGAGCACGTCGACGTGGTCGCGGGGAATGTCCAGCTCGGCCAGGTAGGGCTTGAACTTCTCCAGCTTGTCCTTCGACGTCCAGGAGCGCTGGTAGTCCTGCTTCATCCGGTCGATGTCCTCGGGGGTCATCTCCAGGTAGCTGGCGAGCTTCGTCATCACCTCGTCGCGCTCCTTGCCCTTGCAGAACGCGGGGGTGAGGAAGACGTCGAAGGAGGGGCGGTTGTCCACCAGGATGCGCCCCTGCCGATCCTTGATCATGCCCCGGTCGGCCGGGACGAAGAGCGACTTGCGGAAGTTGCTCACCGACTGGGCGCTGTACTCGTCGCCGCGGAGGATCTGCAGCTGGTACAGCCGCACCGTCAGCACCAGGAGCGCGCAGACGACCACCAGCGCTCCCAACGCCGTGCGCGGGCGCAGCTCCCGGATCTCGTCGGCGTCCCGGCGGACGAGTCCCAGCATCGACGGCATCAGTGCACCAATGTGGTGCCTTCGGCGGGCACCATTTTCGCGTCGAGGCGGCGCAGCACCGAGAACACCGCCGGGGCGGCGACGGCGGTGCCCAGGGCGCTCCAGAACAGCGGAACGAACTGGAGCACCAGGCCCTCGCTGCCGGGGGCCACGAAGTAGAAGAGCAGCGCCGCCAGGGAGGAGTGGATGAGGCTCGCGGCGAACGCCACGGCGGCCGACTGGAGACCGCCGTCGGTCTTGATCGCGCTGCCTGCCAGCCGCACCACCACGAAGGTCAGCACCGCCAGCACGGTGTAGAGGCAGGGAGGCGTGGCCGAGGTGAGATCGGAGAGGTACCCGGCGGCGAGAGAGAGCGCGGCGCCCTGCACCACCTCGTCGTTCAGGGCGAGGTAGAGGACCACCGAGAGCAGCAGGTCGGCGCGCACCGCCTTGAAGTGGAGGAGCAACGGAAGCGTCGACTCCAGGATGGAGGCGAGGAGGCACACACCCAGGACCAGCGCGTTGCGCAGCTTCACTCAAGGCTCCCCACGCAGCGCGTTCGCGGAGCTGGCCGGAGGCGGCACGTGGCCCAGCATCACCATCACTTCCTCCAGGCGGGAGAAGCTCACGGCCGGGATCACGTCCGCCGAGGTGAACATCCCGGTGGGGCGCTTGACCACGTTCACCACACGGCCGATGGGCAATCCCTTGGGGAAGAACCCGGGGCCGCCGGCGGTGAGCAGCAGGTCGCCGTCCTGCAGATCGTCGGTGCGCAGCGCGTACTCCAGCTTGCAGCGGGTGACGTCGCCGACTCCCTTGACCGTGCTGCGGCCGCGCGTCCGCTGCGAGATGGCCGGGATCGCCGAAATGGGGCTCATGATCAGCTGCACGTCGGCGTAGTGGGCCGTGGCCACCGCGACCTGCCCCACCACCCCTTCAGGGGCCACCACCGGCGCGCCCTGGGTCACGCCGTCGGCGATGCCCCGGGCGATGCGCAGAACGTGGCTGTGGGGAGAGGCGCCCACGGCGATCACTTCGGCGACCAGGTAGCGGGTGGGGCTGTTCCGGTCGGCGTACTCGACCAGGCGCTTGAGCCGCTCGTTCTCCGCCTTCATTTCCGAGAGGGCGCTCGCCTCGTCGTGCGTCCGGAGCACCTCGCGGCGCAGGCGCAGGTTCTCCTCCCGGACGCCGCGCAGCGCCACGTAACCGCCCCAGGCGTCCTCCACGCCGTTCACCGCCACCACGATGGCCTTTTCAACCGGCGCGGTGAGCGCCAGGATGGCCAGATCGAGGTAGTTGTGCCCCATCGGCTTGCGCGCCCTGGCCGCGAAGACCGCGAACGGGACCGCCAACAGGAAGGCGACGAAGACGGGCTCGCGGTAGCGTCGAAGGAGGGAGCGCACGGCTGTCCGTGAAAGCGGCGCCAGATGGCGCCCATTCCCGGTTTTCCTGCTTGCATCACAGGCTTGGTTCCCCTACCCTGTCAAGCTTTCAAGCGGCTGTTCGTACAGCACTTTCGCGTGCACTTCGGCGAATTGCAGGAGCTTTTCTCAGATGCTCGACGTGATGCGGTCCAACGCGCGGTCGTCGCTGATCGTGCTCGTCTTCGGCGCGATCATCGTGACCTTCATCTTCTCGTTCGGCCGCGGGTCGTCGGGGTTCCGTACCCGGACCCCGGAGACCTGGGCGGCGAAGGTGAACGGCGACGTGGTCACCGCCAGCGACTTCGCCCAGGCCTATGCGTCGCGCTTCCGGCAGATGTCCCAGCAGCGCGGGGGCAAGTACACCACCGACAACGCCAAGCAGGACGACCTGCGGCGCGCGACGCTGAGCTCGCTGGTCGACCAGGAGCTGATCGCGCAGCAGGCGAAGGACCTGGGCATCGTGGTCACCAACGAGGAGTTGTCCGACGCGATCGCCAAGTCCCCCCAGTTCCAGCAGAACGGCAGGTTCGACTTCGACTACTACAAGCGCCTGGTCGAGAACGGCTACGGCATGAGCGTCCCGAGGTTCGAGGACGCCTGGCGGCGCGACATGCTCCGGGCCAAGGTGCTCCAGTCGGTGCTCAACGGCGCGCAGGTCTCCGACGACGAGGTGCGCGCCTGGTTCGTGGCGCAGCACGAGAGCGCGTCGATGGCGTACGTCAAGTTCACCGGCTTCATGTTCCGCGACCAGGCGCAGGCGACCCCTGCGGAGGCCGAGGAGTACGCCAAGGCGCACGCCAAGGAGATCGAGGCGGCGTACGAGAAGGACGCGAAGACCCGATGGACGCAGCCGCCGGCGGTGAAGGTGCGGGTGATCACGGCGCGGCTGCCGCCCGGCTCCAGCGTCGAGCAGGAACAAGCGGCCCGCGCGCGCATCGACGCCGCTCTCGCCGAGGTGAAGGGCGGCAAGGACTTCGCGGCGGTGGCGAAGGAGAAGAGCGACGACCCGACCAAGGACAGCGGCGGCGACCTGGGGTTCGTCTCGCGCGGCGCGTCCCCTTACGGCAAGACGCTGGAGGACGAGGCGGCGAAACTGGAGCCGGGACAGGTCTCCGCGGCGTTCAAGGACCGCACCGGGTTCCACGTCCTCAAGGCGGAGGAGAAGAAGCCGGAGCGCGTGCAGCCGCTCGAGGAGGTGCGCCAGCAGATCGCGCAGGAACAGCTGCGGGCGCAGAAAGCTTCCGAGCTGGCCAGCAAGAAGGCGCAGGAGGCGCTGGCCGCGGTCAAGTCGGGCAAGGACCTGAAGGACCTGTACCCTCCCCGCAAGACCGCACCCGGGCAGTTCGACTTCACCAGCTTCACTACCCCGCAGGCCCAGGAGACCGAGCCCTTCCATCCGGTGGGCGGCTACGTCCCCGGCGTCGGCCTCTCGCCGAAGCTGTCGTCGGCGGTGTTCGCGCTCACCTCGCCCGGCGGCGTGCCTGAGGCTCCGGTGCAGGACGGCGACACCTGGTACGTCTTCCGCCTCAAGACGCGGGAGCGGGCGGACCTCTCCAAGCTCGGAGAGGAGAAGGCATCCTTGCGCGAGCGCCTCGAGGGCCAGCGCCAGGGCGAGCTGTACCAGAGCTGGCTCTTGCGCCTGCGCAAGAAGTCCAAGATCGTCGAGAACGTCGCCATGCTGGACTACGACACGCTGCCCGGCCACGAGAACTACAACCCGGACGATTACTGATGAAAGTCGATCCGGCGTTGGCCGACGCGCAAGTGAAGGACGAAGGCGGCAATCCCGTCCGCCTGGGCTCGCTCTGGGCCGACCGGCCCGCCGTGGTGATCTGGGTCCGCCACTTCGGTTGACCGGCTTGCCATGAAGAGGTGGCCGAGTTGCGGCCGCTCCTGAGCGAGATGCGCCGGAAGCGCGCCAACGTCGCCATCGTGGGGAACGGGCTCCCCGCCATGGCCAAGGCCTTCGTGGATCGGCTGAAGCTGGCCGGCGAGGCGCGGGTGCTGACCGACCCGGGCCGCGCGTCGTATCGCCTGGCCGGATTCCGGCGCGGCGTCTGGGCCACGCTGGGACCGCGGGCGCTGGTCAACCTCTTCCGCGCGCTCCGCAAGCGCCTGGGCACCGGCAAGATCGAGGGCGACGCCTGGCAGCAAGGAGGGTCCCTGGTGGTCGCCCGCGGCGGCGAAGTGCTGTTCCGCTACGCGAGCAGGCACCAGGGAGATCACGTGGCGCCGGAAAAGCTCGTCGCCGCGCTCCCTTCCTGAGCATCGCTAAAGTGAGTCAGCGGTCCTCTGCGAGCGCGTGGAGCAACTCTTCCAGCGAGTCGCCCAGCGGCTCGAACTCGTGCGCGCCGGCCGCCAGCAGGGAGATGCGCCCGTACTTCCCCTTCTTGAGGCGCGGCAACCAGCCGTAGCCTTCCGAGCCCCCGTCGGAAGCGAAGAGGGCCAGCCCCGGCACCGCCCGCGTCACTTCCTGCGCTTCGCACTCTGCGCGGATGCGCTGGAGCGGCCACAGCTGGATGGGCCGCTGCCTGGGTCCCAAGGTCCCCTCGCCCCCGTCGTGCTCGCGGAGGAGCGCCTTGACGTCCTGCGGCAGCTTGCAGTCCATCTCCTCTTCGGCGGCGGCGACGGCGTCCTCTCCGGCGCCGTCGCCCGCCAGGCGCACTTGCGCGAGCAGCGCGCCCAGGTTTGCGGTCATCGCCGGCCCTCCGGCGCCGCGGCGGGCGCGTAGATGGTGCGGTGGATGCGCCAGCTGCCGTCGGGCTGCCGCCGCAGGATGCGCATGACGTGCACGCGCGAGCGGGAGACCTCGACGCCTCCGCGCGGCCGCTCGACTCCTTCGATCTGGCCCCACTCGACGGCCGTATCCCCGAAGAGCAGCGTCTCCTCGAACGCCTCGGAGTAGTCCAGGACTTCGATGTCCAGCGAGGCGACCATGCGCCTCAGGCCTGCGCGGATGGCCGCGATGCCGCGCACCGGGGGCTGCCCGGGGCCCAGCGCCACGGCGTCGTCGGTGAACAGCGCGGCCAGCCCCTCCGCGTCGTACGCCTTGCTGGCCACGACGTCCGCCTGGCGCAGTCGCTCGATCGCCTTCAGGTCGTCGATCTCGTCGGTCATCACAGCTTCCTCAGGAATTCCTCCCCCAGCTCTCGCGAGCGGCGGGTGGCCGCCTCGACCGCGTTCATCAGCACGTTGCGCAATCCGCCGGCCTCCAGCGTGTGCAGCCCGGCGATGGCGGTCCCGCCCGGGCTGGTGACGCCGTCCTTGAGCAGGCCCGGGTGCTGGCCGCTCTCGATCAGCAGCTTGGCGCTGCCCAGCACCGTCTGCGCGGCGAGCTGCAAGGAAGCGCGGCGCGAGAGCCCCACCTTCACCCCGGCGTCGGCCAGCGCCTCGATGATCAGGAACAGATACGCCGGACCGCTGCCCGACAGGCCGGTCACGGCGTCGAGCTGCGACTCCTCCAGGACCACGGTGAGCCCGACCGAGTCGAAGATGGTCGTGGCGGTGGCCAGGTCCGCGTCGGTGGCGTGCTCGCCCAGGGCCAGGGCGGTGGCCGCTGCAGCCACGGTCGCCGGCGTATTGGGCATCGCCCTGACGATGCGCATCGGCGGGTGTAGGCGCCGCTCGATCGCCGCGATCGGGACTCCCGCCGCCACGCTGACGATCAACTTGTCGCGGGAGACGTCCCCCGAAATGCCGCGCAGGACCTGGTCGAGGATCTGCGGCTTGACCGCCAGCACCACCACGTCGCTGTCGCGCGCCACTTCCGAATTCGAGCCGCCGCGCACGCCGTAGAGCTTCTCCAGCTCGTCGATGCGCTCGCGCCGGCGGGCGCTGACCAGGATCTGCGCGGGAGCGGCCGCCTTCGAGGCGATGAGCCCCTTCACCAGCGCCTCGCCCATGTTCCCGACGCCGATGAAGCCGAGCTTCTTCTTGGTGACCATGGCGGCCGAGTCTATCAGCCGCCGGCCGCCGCCGTATTCGGCGGCGCCGTGCTTTTCAGACTCAGTCCGGGCGCCGCCGTATTCGGGCGGCGCTGTGCTCTTCAGACTTGGTCTCCGACCGCCGCGGATTACATTCTGGGGGCCGCAGGCATGGCCACCGCGCCCGCGTCGTCGCGGCTGAGCGCCCGATCGACGGAGAGAGCGCCGCCGCCCTTGATCAAGACGGCGATGCACAGGCCGAGAGCGAGCAGGTGGTACTCGAAGCCCTCGCCCTTCTGCGTACCCGCCCAGTTCATGAAGAAGCCCACCTTCGAGTGGACCATGAGCGTGGCAGCCGCCATCACGCACCCGATGCCCAAGGCCCCCAGGCGAGTGAGGAAGCCGAGGATGAGCAGCAGCGATCCGCCCAATTCCGCGACCATCACCAGCACGGTGATCACCGGCGGGAGCCCCATCTTGGAAAATCCTTGGATGGTCGCGGTCGCGCCGTAGCCGCCCCACCAGCCCAGCACTTTCTGGGCGCCATGCGCAAAAAACACGACCGCCAGCGTGAGCCGCATGACGAGTGCTGCGGGATCGTTATCGGTACTGAGGAATTTTCGAAACATTGGCCCTCCAGGGCGCATACTGCGCGCGCCCGAAAGCCGCTGGCAAGTAAGTGGCTCAGCCGATGATCAGGGCCTCCTTCTCGAGCCGGCCTTCCGCGAAGCGCGAGACGTTGAACCGCTGGAACAGCTCGTCCGGCTCGCCGCCCATCCAAGCGGCCATCCGGCGGGCAACCGCCGGCGCCATCATGAATCCGTGGCCGACGAAGCCGCTCATCTGCAAGAGGCCCCGCACCCCCGGCGTCTCCCCCAGGATGGGAGAGTGATCGGGAGTGACATCGTAGCAACCCGCCCATTGGCGCAGGAGCTTGACCTGGCCCAACCGGGGGACCAGGTCGATCAAAGCGCGCGCGTACCGGGCGAGGAAGCGCAGCGACGAGGTCTGGTTCAGCCCGGACGGCTCGGCCGGGTCGCCCATGCCGCCGACGATCTCCCCGCGCATCGACTGGGAGAAATACAGGCCGCTCCCCAGCATGGTCACCAGTGGGCCCAGGAAAGGCTTGAGCGGCTCGCTGGAGACGATCTCGTGGCGGTAGGGCACGTTGGGCAGAGCGACGCCGGCCATCGCCGCGACCGAGGGGCTCCAGGCTCCACAGGCGATCACCACCCGGTCGGCGCGCACCGTTCCGCGGTCGGTGTGCACGGCGCGAACGGCGCCGGCCTCCACGTCCAGGCCGGTCACCCGGGTGAAGACCTCGACCCGCGCGCCCCGCTTGCGCGCTCCGTCGGCGTAGCCCCACAGGAAGGGCCAGGGGAAGACGACGCCGTCATCCGGGTTCCAGGAGGCTGCGATGAACTTGCGCGTGTCGAGCTGCGGCACCAGCTCGCCCGCCTCGCCGGCGTCGATGATGCGGGTGGCGAGGCCGTGGGCGCGGTGGAGTCGCGCGCCAGTCTCCAGGAGCCGCAAGGTCTCCGGATCGCCGGCGAGGAACAGGTATCCGCCGCGCCGCAGCCAGACGTTGATGCCCAGCTCCTGGGCGAAGCGCCCCATGAACTCGATCGATTCCTTCGCCAGCTCGACGTGCGCCGGCTGGGTGAACTGCGCGCGGACGCCCCCGCCGTTGCGGCCCGAGGCCCCTTCGCAGAGATAGCCGCGCTCCAGGACCAGGACGTCGGTCTCGCCGCGGCCGGCCAGGTTCCAGGCGAGCGCGAGCCCCATGATGCCGCCGCCGACGATCACCACCCGCGCCTTGGGAGGCGGCGGCTCGCGAGGCTGCAGGGGGTGGGCGGCGACGGCCGCCTTGGGCGGCAAGAGCGGCGATTCCCGCCATCGCACGACTTCGTCGGGCAGCCCGGCGAACGCCGCCAGCGAGGTGGGAGAGAGCGGCGGCCGGGCCCGGAAGGGCACCTGGGCCGGAGCGGGCAGGCGCGCCCGCTCCGCGCACAGCCGCATGGCGGCGGCCAGGCAGCTCTTGCCCTGGCACGGGCCGGTTCCCAGGCCGGTGTAGCGCTTCATGCTCTCCACGTCCGCGTGTCCGCCGCGGATGGCGTCTTCCAGCTCCTTCCTGGTGACGTCCTCGCAGGCGCAGACGATGGCCTTGTCGTTCATGGCCGCCCCGCCAGGGCCGCATCCGCCGCGCCCACGCCCGCGCGCGCGCCCGACTCCGCCGCCCGCGGGCCGCCCGCTCCGGCCGACCGGCCGGCCGCGAACACCCAGGGCACGCTGGTGCGCCCGGACGCGTCGACGACCACGGGGAACCCGCCCAGCTCGGCGGAAAAGCGCGCTTGCGCGCCCGCCTGGGAGGCCAGCTCGTGCAGCGGCGCCGGCGGCAGCGCCACCGCGATGGCGTCGCAAGCGATCGCTTCCTCCCCTGCGCGGAGCTCCTTGACCGGGTTGCCGCGCGCGCGCAGCTCCCTGGCGCGGAGCAGGGGCAGATCGGGCGCGCTCTGCGGGGCGGCCTCGCCCGAGGGGAACGGCCACGCGCCTCCCGCCTCGACCACGCTCGCCAGCCTGTATCCGGCCAGCCGGAGGGCGCGCGCGCACTGGATGAGCTCGCCGCCTTCGCCGACCACGCAGAGCCGCTCGCCGACGCGGACTCCCGAGTGCAGGGCCAGCCCGAGCAGCCCGCGCGCCGCGTACACGCCCGGGCGGTCCACGCCGGGGAACGGGAGCGGCTGGGAGACGCCGCCGGTGGCGACCACGACGGCGTCCGCGAGGATCGCAATCAGGGCGGTCGGACGGCGGACGGCGAGGAGCGCCGGCTTGCGCGGCGCGGCCGCGGCGTCGTTCGGGTAGAGGCCGATCGCCTCCGCCTCGAGGACGACCTCGACGTTCGCGGCGGCCAGCGCGCGACCCTGCTCGGCGGCCCACCCGGCTCCGGGCGCCTCGGGCTCCACGCCGAGCAGGGCGGCGCCGCCCAGGCGCGCGTCGCGCTCGAGGAGCACTACCCGGGCGCCGCGGTGCGCGGCGGCGAGCGCCGCGGAGATGCCGGCCGGTCCGCCGCCCACCACCGCGATCTGCTCCTCGCGCAGGGCGCCCGGAATCGCCGGCTGCGCCTCGTCCGGCAGCTGCCCCAGCCCCGCCAGCCGGCGCGCCACCTCCAGCGCCAGGCGGCCGAGGAGTCGCGAGCCCACCAGCAGGTGGTGGTGGTCGAGCCCCTCCGGGAAGAGGAAGTCGGAGGCGCGCAGGACGTCCGCATCGGCTCCCAGCGGCGTGTTCTGCCGGGCGCACTGCATCCCCAGGCGCAGCGGCAGGCGGCAGGCGAGCAGGCTGGGCACGCCGTCCACCCGCAACAGGCACTGCCCGCACGAGCCGGACAGGCAGAAAGGCCCCCGCGGCCGGTGGAACTTGATCGACCGGGTGAAGGTGGTGACTCCCGCGCGCAAGAGCGCCGAGGCGACGGTGTCCCCCTCCCGTCCCTCGAGGCGATCGCCGTCGAGCGAAAACCCGAGCGGACGCACTACGATCGATTCCATGAAGTCCGCGAAATAAAGAGCATGACGCCGTTCCGGCCCTTCCAAGAGCACAGCGCCGCCCTATCGGCGGCGACTGCGGCGGCTAAAAAACGAAATGGCGCCCCTTCTGGCGCCTGGCATAGATGGAGATCGTCGCTCGCACTTCGCCCACGCCCATGTTCCCGCTCTCGCCGATGGATCCCGCGCCGAATTCCTCCCACTCGAGCGCGCTGTCGGTGCCGTCGTTCTCCTTGATCATGCCCGCCAGCGTCCGCCGCGCCCGGGTCAGCTTGCGATCGTCGCGAGTCCAGATGCTGGTGGCCAGGTCGTGCGGGTTGTCGAACAGGGAGAAGCGCACGAACGCGTCGAAGTCGGGCAGCGCCATGGTCACCAGGATGGGCATGAACAGCTCGGTGGTGGCCAGCTGGTACTTCCGCACGCCCTTGCCGTCCCAATCGTGCTCGAGCGTGGTCTGGGGAGTCACGCCGTCGATCAGCGCCGGCTTCACCGCCTCGGCGTTCTGACCGTACTCGCCCGGCGCGCGGCCGCCGTCGCGGACGATCTTGAGACCGGCCTTGCGCGCTTCGGACACCAGGTCGAGCGCCGTTTGCGCCTTGTGGACCATCAAGGGCCCCAGCGTCCTGTCGGCCGCGTCCGGGCGGCGCGGGTCGGCGACCGTCCAGCAGTCCATCTCGGCAGCCAGGAGCGGCACCAGCCGATCCAGCGTGGCCCGGGAGGCGGAGATCCCGTGCAGCCCGGTGCACTTGTGACTCGAGAGCCCGAACTTGGCGTAGGTCAGGCGCGCGGCGATCTTCTGCATTTCGTCGTCGGAATACCCGTCGTCCACCCAGGCCCAGTTGCAGCCTCCCCCCTCGAACCGCGTGCGCAGGAGGCCGCGCCCGGCGGAGATCGCGCGTGCCGTGTCGGACGAGCCTGTCACCGCCACCACCGCGACCCGATGGTCGGTCGCCAGCGGCGCGATTCCCTTGCCGAACCCCTCCACCTTCTGGACGAACCGCGGGTCCGCGCCGGCGGCGAGGAAGGCGCGCAACATGGAGGTGTTGGTGAGCGCCGCGAACGGGTGCCCCTTCAAGATCCACGGGCAACCGGAAAGGTAGGCGCCCGCCAGGTGGATGGTGGGGATCCCCCAGATGAAGTTCATCGGGGTCACGATCACCGCCAGGCCGGCGGGAAGCCAGGCGTCCCGCCAGAACCGCTGCCCCGCGAACATGTCGGGCACCATCTCCCCCTGGATGGCGGCCTCGAAGCTGCCCTCCAGGTGGTCGCAGGCGCGCTTCGCCTCGAAGAAGTCCTTCTCCGCCTCCAGCCTGGTCTTGGGGATCTGCTGGCGGATCTCCTCCAGGTACTCCTCGGTGAAGTAGTTCAGGATCCGCGAGACGTTCTTCACCACCTGCTTGCGGTACGCCAGGCCCTCCTCGGCCCAGGCCAGCGACTTCCACGCCTGATCGCCGTGGATGAGCGCGGCTTCCACGTCCTGCTTCCCGCTGGCCGGCACGTCGAACAGCTTCACGCGGCGGTCGGCCGGCGAGGCCATCTCGGCGTGCTCGCCCGAGGCGGGCGCGCGCCATTCGCCCGCGATGTAGTTGCGCACGGCCGTCTTCGGGTCACCGGGCTTCCGCGGGATCCCGTGCCGGGCGTAGCAGAACAAGTACGGGCGCAGCGCCTCGATGTCCTGCTCGGCCATCTGGCGGGCGAACAGCGAGTAGCCCGCCCGCCGCCCGGCGTAGCGCGCGGCGAGCGGGTCGGGGCCCAGCTGGCCGCGCTCGTTGAAGGCGCGGATGTCGGCCTGCAGCTTCGCGTCGACGAACGCCATCGGTCCTCCGTTCCGGGCCGCCTTCATAGCGGCGCGGCAGGCATTTCCGCAAGGACGGCGGTGACGATCGCTGTCCCCGAGCACGATGGCCCCGATCCCGCCACGATTCAACACACCTGTTCCGGTGGGCCCACACGCTCTTTCAATCGGTTACCGATCGATAGCCGATTCGTTCAGTTCCGAATTGGATCCAATCGCATCAATCCGTGAGAATATTTTGCGATGGAGCGCGCCCCCGCTTCTTCGGATCGTCCCAGGCTCGCCACCAGGCTGGCCTGGCTCGGCGCTGCCGCGTGGCTCGCGGCGGTCGCGGGCGGGTTTGCCATCCTGTGGAGCTACAAGAGCACGCCGGGACCTGCTCAACGAGCCGCCCCGGTCCGTTGGCCGGCCGCTTCGGCCGTGGCGCCCAGCGCGCAGCGGGCCACGCTGCTCCTCTTCGCGCACCCCCGCTGCGTCTGCACCCGCGCGACCATGGCCGAGCTGGCCCGGATGATGGCCCGCTTTCACGACCGCATCGACGCGACGGTGCTCTTCTGGACCCCGCGCGACGCGCCCCCGGACTGGAGCTCGGGTGACTTGTGGAGCAGCGCCCGGCGCATCCCCGGAGTCGAGGTCCGGAGCGACCTCGACGGCCGCGAGGCTTCCCGCTTCGCGGTGGCGACCTCCGGCGGCGTGGTCCTCTACGGCGCGGGCGGGCGCCTGCTCTTCCAGGGCGGCATCACGGCGGCGCGCGGTCACGAGGGAGACAGCTTCGGCCAGGAGCGGATCGCGTCGCTCTTGACCACCGGCGCGGCCGACCGCGCCGACGCGCCCGTGTTCGGGTGCGCGCTCGAACAAGAACGGCCGGTGCGCCTGGCGCGCGCCGGCACCAAGACCAATCAGGGGGAGTGAGAGATGAGCGTAGCCAGGAAAGCACTCGAGATGACCAAGGCCGCGACGGAAGCGATCGTGCAGCGGGCCGAGGCGCGGTACCAGGCACACCGGCAGGAGATCTTCCGCACGACGGACCGGATGTTTGCCGGGCTGATGATCGTGCAATGGATCTTCGCCATCTTCATCGCCATCGTCTTCTCGCCGTACGGCTGGCAAGGGAAGGTGAAGACGGTCCACATGCACGTGTGGGTCGCCTTGATCCTGGGCGCGGCGATCACCAGCCTGCCGGTGGCGCTGGCCTGGTTCCGGCCGGGCCAGACGCTCACCCGGCACGTCATCGCCGCCGGCCAGATGCTCTGGTCGGCGCTGCTCATCCATCTGACCGGCGGCCGCATCGAGACGCACTTCCACGTCTTCGGATCGCTGGCCTTCCTCTCCTTCTACCGGGACTGGCCGGTCCTGATCACCGGGACGGTGGTGGTGGCGACCGACCACCTCCTGCGCGGGATCCTCTGGCCGGAATCGGTGTACGGCATCCCCAACCCGGAGTGGTGGCGCTTCCTGGAGCACGCGTTCTGGGTGGTGTTCTGCATCTCCATCCTCGTCCCGTCCTGCTTCAGGGGCGTCAAGGACATGCGGGTGATGGCGGATCGCGGGGCCGAGCTGGAGGCGCTCTCCGAGAACCAGTGGCGCAACTCGTCGGTGGTGGATCGGGCCGCCAACGATCCCACCGACGGCTGAGGAGGAGGCCATGACAGTCGACACCAGCGTCGCTGCCGAAGTGCGCAAGGGATACGACCAGGTGGTGGTTCCCGCCTCCGGCGGGGGAACGCGCTCGCTGTCGCGCAAGCAGTTCGAGGCGCTGCCGCTCCGCGAGCGGGTCTCCTTCCTGATCGAGGGGACCGCGCAGTTCTTCTTGGACGGCCGGCCCATCGCCGCCACCGAGGCGATGCGCACCACCTAGCATGCGGGAGTTCGCCTCACCGGCCACCCGGGCGGCGGCCCTTCCCCGCCCGGTGAAAGCGCTCTACACGGCGTTCTGCGCGCTCACCGTGGCCGGCCTGCTCAGCTGCGCGGGCTTGTACGACGGCATCGTCCGGTTCAGCGCCCACGCCACGCCCGCCCAGCTGTACGCCCAGCTGGTGGGCTACTACCAGCCGGGAGCGGCCCCGGCGGCCGCGCCCGGCGAGGCGGCACCGGCGCCCCGCATGTCCGCGCGCAAGCTGCTCGAGGTCACGCACTTCCACCTGTTCTCCATGCCCATCTACCTCCTGGTCCTGGGGCACCTCTTCCTGCTCACCGGGGTGGGCGCACGGGCCAAGAAGGGATGGATCTGCGCCTCCGGAGCGGCCACGGTGCTCCACTTGCTGGCGCCCTGGTGCGTGTACTTCGCGGGAAGCGCGCTGGCCTGGCTCTACCCGATCAGCGGAGCGGCGCTCCTGGCGAGCTTCGCGGTGCTGATGGGAGTGCCGCTCTACGAGATGTGGCACTCGCCGCCGATAGGGCTGCGGTAAGTCTCGCGAACCAGGATTGCCCTAAGAAGCGCGGCGCGGCCGCTCCCCGAAGATCGCAGTGCCGACCCGCACGATCGTGGCCCCTTCCTGGATGGCCACCTCGTAGTCGGCGCTCATGCCCATCGACAGCTCCCGCAGCCCCAGGCGATCGCGCAGCTCGCGGAGCGCGCGGAAGTGCGGGCGGGGATCCTGGTTCGCGGGCGGCATGCACATCAGGCCCTCGCAGCGGAGCGCATCCAGCTCCCGCACCGCCGCGTACAGCGGCTCCACTTCCTCCGGCAGCGCGCCGCCCTTCTGCGGCTCCCGGCCCACGTTCACCTCCAGGAGGACGCGCTGGGTGAGGTTCTTCGAGAAGGCGCGCTTCGAGAGCTCCCTGGCCAGCGCCAGCCGATCGCAGGTGTGCACGAGCGCTGCGTGCCCGACGACGATCTTTGCCTTGTTGGTCTGCAAGGCGCCGATGAAGTGCCACTCTGCCTCGGGCAGCACGTCCGCCTTGGCGTGCAGCTCTTGCGCGTAGTTCTCGCCGAAGACGGTCTGGCCGGCGGCAAATGCCTGCAACACAGCCTCGATCGGCTGCCCTTTGCTCACTGCGACGAGCTGGATGCTCCGGGGATCCCGGCCCGCCCGGGAGCAGGTGGACCGGATGCGTTCCTGCACGGCGGCGAGGTTCTCGGCTATCCCCACGGCATTCTCAGGCCTGCGCCTGCCAGGAGCTGCAGCGTCTCGGTCAGGGGCAGTCCGACCACGTTGGAGAAGCTGCCGTCCACGCGGTCCACGAACGCGCCCGCCAGCCCCTGCACCGCGTACGCGCCCGCCTTGTCGTCGCCGTCGCCGGACTCGAGCAGCCAGCGCAGCGCAGCGTCGGAGAGGTCGGTGAAGCGCACACCGGTCACCACCGAGCGCGACCTGATCTCACTGTCCGTCGCCACGCACACGCCAGTGATCACCCGGTGCTCGGCGCCGGACAGCTTGCGCAGCATCCGCTCCCCCTCGGAGCGGTCGCGGGGCTTCTCCAGCACCTCCCCGCCCAAGACCACCACCGTGTCGGCGGCCAGGGCCACCGCCGGGCCTTGTCCGCCGCGCTTGCGCCAGGACTCGAGGCCCGCGGCCGCCTTCTCCCGGGCCAGCCGCTCGGGGTAGTCGTCGGTCCGCTCGCCGGGGGCGCGCTCCTCGGCGATGCGCGGGACCTCGACGTCGAAGCGCAGGCCCAGGCGCGAGAGCATCTCCCGCCGGCGGGGCGATCCGGAGCAGAGCACCAGACGCATGTGTGGCGCTGTAGCAGCCTCGGCGCCTGCGTCAAGCAGGAAAAGCGGATCGAGGGGCGCCGATGTTACACTCGGCAGATGCAGGCACGCGACCTGCTCCGCCAGCTGCAGCGCACCGTGGACGAGCTGGCGGTGCTCAACGAGATCGGCAAGGCGCTCACCTCGTCGCTGGACATCGGCGAAGTGATGCACCTCATCCTCGCCAAGGTGTCGGAGCTCCTCAAGCCGCGCAACTGGTCGCTGCTCTTGCGCGACCCCCAGACCGGCGAGCTGTACTTCAAGGCCGCGGTGGGCGCCGGCAGCGAGATGCTCATGCACCTGCGCCTGCAGCGGGGCGAGGGCATCGCGGGCTGGGTGGCCGAGCACAACGCGCCGCTGATCGTCGACGACGTCACCGCCGATCCGCGCTTCGCCGCCCGCTTCGACAAGACCTCCCGGTTCCACACCAAGTCGATCCTCTGCGTTCCGCTCACCTTCAAGGGACGGGTGCTGGGGGTGATCGAGCTGGTCAACGGCGAGGGGGACGGCAGCTTCGACGCCGAGGACCTGCGCATCCTCAGCACCGTCGCCGAGTTCAGCGCCATCGCGATCGAGAACGCGCAGAACTTCGCCAAGGTGCAAGAGCTGACCGTTCTCGACGATCACACCGGGCTCTTCAACTCGCGCCAGCTCAAGCGCACGCTGGAGCTGGAGATCGTGCGCGCGACGCGATTCGGGCACCCCGTGTCGCTCATCTTCTTCGACCTCGACCACTTCAAGCAGGTGAACGACCGGCACGGGCACCAGGCCGGTTCCAGGGTGCTGGCCGAGGTCGGGCGGCTCCTGCTCGGCACGCTGCGCTCGACCGACGTGCCGGTGCGCTACGGCGGCGACGAGTTCGTCATCCTGCTGCCGGAGACGAGCAAGGACCAGGCGATGGAGTGCGCCAAGCGGCTGCGCGGGGAAATCTCCCGCTGGAAGTTCCTCGCCGAGGAGCCCTACGGGCCGCTGCAGCTCACCGCCAGCCTGGGCGTGGCTTCGTTCCCCGACGACGCGCGGGTCCCGGAGGAGCTGCTCCGGCGCGCCGACGATGCGATGTACCGGGTGAAGGCCGAGCGGCGCGACGGGGTGGCGGCGGCCCTGCCGCAACAGGCTCCCCCGCGGGAGCAAAGCTTGACCGGGAGAGTATCCTCTTGAGCATGAAGCTGACTCCGCTCGACGTGCAGCAGAAGGCCTTCCGCAAGCTGCGCCTGGGCGGCGTGGACGAGAAGGAAGTGCGCGCCTTCCTCGAGCTCTGCGCCTCCGAGATGGAGGAGCTGATCCGCAAGCTCCACAAGCAGGACGAGGAGCTGCGCCGGCGCGATTCCCACATCGAGGACCTCCGCTCGCGCGAGCAGCTCCTGCAGAAGACGCTGACCACCGCGCAGAAGCTGGCCGACGACGTCAGGGAGAACGCCCGCAAGGAAGCCCAGATCGTCGTCTCCGAGGCCGAGCTGCAGGGCGAGAAGATCGTGCAGGGGGCGCAGCAGAAGCGCCTGCAGCTGATCAAGGAGATCGACGATCTGAAGCGCCTCCGCCTGACGTTCCTGCAGCAGCTTTCCTCCTTGCTGGACACGCACAAGGCGCTGGTCGACTCCGTCCGCGGCGACCCCGCCACGTCGCCAGGCGCGGAGGACAACGTGTCGTTCTTCGCAGCCCCCACCAAGCGGGCGGACACGAAGAAGTAGCGTCGCCTCTTCGATCCGGCAGTCACGCGGCTCTTCGCCAGCCCACGCACAACAGCCAGGTAGTTGGCTCGCAGACGAGCGGCGGCCTTGCAGCGAGCCGCACCTCGACTGACTCTGAGCAGTACGGGTCTAGCTCGGCGTCCGCGGACGAGTCGCCTCGCCTCCGGGCATGTACCGCGAAATTACCGAGCACGTAGTCGAGCGCCCACGCGACCTCGGAGGGAGTGCGCAGCACGTGCGCGTGATAGCGGTCGGCGAATACTGGCCCGCGGCGACCCATGACGCGATTCAGCCGCTTTGCGATCCGGATGCTGAGCGCCTGCACCCCGCGCGAGAGAGACCGCGCGTCCGCGGCTTCGACGACGAGGTGCAGATGGTTTCCTTGCACCGAGAAGTGGATTAGCCGGAAACCGTTGCGCAGCCGGGCGCCCGCGAACGCGGCCGCGATGGCGCTGAAGCAGCGGCGGCTACGCAAGTTCCACACGTGAGGCAGCACACGCAATGTCACGTGCACGGGGTGGCGCGACGCGAGCGCCGCACGCGGGCTCTGAGACACACCGGCTCGCGCACCCTTGGGCTTTCGGCCCGCCCGCTTTCGTTTTCCGCCCCACGTGCGGAGGTCGAGCGCAAGCTGCTTGGCCTTCTTCGCCATGCCTCGTGTGTAGCAAACCGGTCCGACATTACTCGCGAGGGGGTGCACGCCCAGGTTGAGGTTTTTCTTTAGGGGCTGGAAAAAGCCGAAGCGATTTCGATCGGTTGCGCAAAGGAGCTTCACAGCACCTGTCCCGTGTGACCTGTCCCTGGGAATTGGAAGCGACGCCGTCGAGAGCG
>DATFTN010000132.1:0-2957 GCA_035261845.1 Myxococcales bacterium
ACGAAACGCTGCCTGCTCTCGGACGTGGAGAAGGTCAGCATCGACGAGGGCAAGCTCAAGATTCGCCAGAGAGGCAAGACCTTCGCATTCGCCGGCTTCGCCCTGGCCAAGGTGCCGAACGCCTTTCTCTTCGTGAAGCTCCTCGAGTCGGCGCGGGCGGGCAGCGGCGCCGCCGCGCCGGCAAAGAGCGGGACGCGCGCAGGCATACGGAACGTCGGCTGATCCGGAACCCTTGTGATGCGTCCTCAGGTACAGCGTGAATGGCGGCTGATTGACCTGTGTCTGGCTCGAGACGCGGTCATCGCCAAGTCCCGCCCAGAACCCCGCCTTTAGCGTGAGCCAGAAGCTTCGGGGATACGTTGGATCGCCGGGTGCGATGCAGCGGGCGTGGGCACGCTCGGCCAGCCCATCCGGCGAGCGCCTGCTGCAGGATGAGGGCGATGCCAGGTGGCAGCGCTAGCAAAACTCGCGCGGCGCAGAGTCCATCCGGGGCGCGGGCGGGCTGCCATCGCTTCCGCTCGTAACCTGGTCCCTCATACCGCCGTGCCGCGACGTCCGTAGCGCTAGGCGGTTTCCTCGAGCTGCCCGTCACCCGCTGGAAGTCTGACGCGGAACGTGGACCCTCGTCCCACCTCCGACTCGACCGAGATGTCCCCGCCGAGGGCCGCGACGATCCGGTGGCAGATCGACAGGCCCAACCCGGTCCCGACGCCCACTGGCTTGGTGGTGAAGAACGGATCGAAGATCCGGTCGCGCACCGGGCTCGGAATGCCGCATCCGGTATCGCTCACCTGGACCACGACGGAGTCGCCCTCCTTCCGCAGCACGACCCGGATCTGGTTGGCGTTCGGATTCCCCTCCGGGATCGCCTGCGCCGCGTTCACCAGCAGGTTCAGGAACACCTGGCCGAGGCGGACGGCCGCCGCCATCACGTGCGGGACCTCCTGGTAGTCCTTCAGCAGCGTCGCGCGCATTTTTACCTGGTGGGAGGCGATGTTGACCGCCGACTCGAGCGCCGCGCGGACGTCGACGAGCTTCTTCTGACCGTCGTCGGGTCGGGAAAATACGCGCAGATCCTTGACGATCTGGCGCACCCGCTCGGCGCCATCGCGCGCCTCCGCGGTCACCTCGAGCAGATCCGCTGCGGCACCGGACTCGCGCAGCTCGCGATCGAGGAACTCGAGATTTGCGACGGTGTAGGCTAGCGGGTTGTTGATCTCGTGGGCGACTCCGGCCGCCAGGGCGCCGAGTGCGGCCAGCCGATCGGACATCATCAGCCGCGCCTGCATTTCCTTGCGCTCAGACACATCGCGCGCGACGACCAAGATGGACGGGTGCCCGGCGAACGTCACGGGCAAGGCGATCACCTCGACCACGACGGAGGTGCCGTCGCTGCGTACCCATCGGCGTTCCCCTGGTTCGACGAACGCGACGTCGCCTCGCCGGGGCTGGTCGATGCGCGCACGCACCGTTTCGACGTCCTCCGGATGGAGGAGCTCCAGCGGGGAACGTCCGATGAGGTCGCTGCACTCCCGGCCGAGCAGCGCGGCAGCGGCGCGGTTCACGTAAGCGATCCGATCGTCGGTGGCCACCACGATTCCGTCGGGCAGGTGCTCGATCAGTCGGTCGAAATCACCGGCCAGCGCCCGCCGGGCGAGCTCCACCCGGTCGCGGTCGGCGAGCGACTCGCGGAGCTTCCGTTCGCCTTCCTCGGCGCGCGCCCGTGCGCGGGCCTGCAGACAGGCGAGCGCGAAGACGACCAGGCTGAGCGCCGCGCTGACCGAGCCGACCACCACATCCACGCGAGAACGCGCGTCGCGATCGAAGCCGGCCGGCGCGTAGGCGTACAGCGTCCAAGTGCGCCCCGGCAAGGCAATCTGGCGCGCGGCCGTGCGGGCCGGCACGTCTCGCGGGCCGCCTCCGTCGTACAGGACCTGACCTGCGTCCTCGAGGCGCAGGATGGCGCGCGCGTCGGGGAGCGTGCTCTGCACGAGGTCGGCGGCGCGGAAAGTCGCGTACACGAACCCGACCAGCTCGCGGTCCTCTTCGCTGCCCTGGTACACGGGGACGAGCGCCGCAAATGCCCCGCCCTCGAGCGGAGCGGAGATGCGAGGCTCCCCGGCCGCGCGGGCAGCCTCGATGGCCTCCTGGCAAGCGCGTTCGACACACGGCCCGCCGACTTCTCGGCGGTTCTCCTTGCCGTTTACGTCGAGGAAACCCACCGCCTCCAGCCAGCCGCGGGTACGAAGCAGTCCGGCCCGCGCGACGTAGATCTGGAACAACCGGCGATCGACGCGGCCCCGCGCAGTGACGATGACGGCGGCGGCGCGAAGCATCGCCAACTCCGTGTCGAACGACGCCACGATCCGGCCGCGCGCTCCGCGAATCAACGGCTCGAAATGGAGCGCGACCGTAACGTCCTCGTTTGCGCGTGCGTACCATGTCGCCGCTCCCGACAGCGCCAGGCATGCCAGCAGCACGACGAGTGGAATTGCCAGACGCCGCATCGATCCAACGTACCTGCAACCGGACCTGAAACAACATTCCACCAGAGGCGCCTCGTGGAGGTAGCTGCGCTACCCGCGCGCACATCCGGCGCGGCGTGGACACGTCGCCGCGATCACGGGCCGAGCATGAAGTCGATGGCAAGATCCCGTCCTCCGCGGCGACCTCCTCTGCTACCTTCGCGGCATGAAGCAGCGGTCCGGGCCTAGCGGAGGCGGCGCGAGCGCGCCCGCCGAGGGGAGGGCGCGGGCTCCGGTGCCGGTCCAGCGGGAGCATCCCGCTGCGCCGCAAGGCCCGCCGAGCCCGGCGCGCGCGCGCGGCCTGCTCTTCGCCCTGTTCACCGCCTCCGGGTTCGCCGGGCTCATCTACGAATCCATCTGGACGCATTACCTGAAGCTGTTCCTGGGGCACGCCGCGTACGCGCAGACGCTGGTGCTCGCCATCTTCATGGG
>DATFTN010000133.1:0-17825 GCA_035261845.1 Myxococcales bacterium
CGGCTTCCGCGCCACCCTGCCGCAGGACGCCTCCGAGCAGGCGCCGCAGGGGAACTGGGCGATCCGCTACGCGGGCGGCAAGGGCAAGGTGACCGCCAGCCTCCTCCTGGAGCTGAAGGGCGGCATGGTGGCGCCGCAGGACTACGCGGCATTCCGCTCCTTCCTGGGCAGGCTCGACCAGGCCTTGTCCCGCAAGGTCGAAGCGTCCCCGCCCGCGCAGACCGCGGTGAACGAGGCCCGCTGACCGTGCAGAGGGATTCGCGTCCGGCCGTCTGGCTGGCCATCTGCGCGCTCGGCTTCGCTTGCAGCCATGCGACGAAGCCGGCGGAGCGAGCTGCCGACCCGGCGGTGGAAGCGCGCCGGCGCTTGGACGATGCCGAGCGCGCGGCGCCCGCCGATCCGATGGCGGCGGCCCGCGCGGGCTGGCTGCGGTACCTGATCGCGTCGGACGCTCCCGGGGCGGAGGAGCGGCTGCGCGCGGCCGCGCGGGAGGGGAAGGACCGCGCCCGGGGACTGGCGCTCTGCGGGCTGGGGGAGATCCTGGAGAATCGCCTCGACAGCCTGCCTGCGGTCCAGGCCTGGATCGATGCGTTGCGCGCGGCGCCCGGCGATCCCCTCGCCGAGCTGGCTGCGTCCAGATTGCTAGATTTGCAGGGGGATTCGCGGGCGGTAGACGACGCGATCGTGGAAGCGGCGGATCGGGCGCCGGAGGGCCTTCCGCCGCGGGCGGCGCGGCTCCTCCGCGAGGGGGCGGCGCGATCGCTGGACGCCAGGGTTGCCGAAGTGGGTCCGGCAGCCGAGGCCGAGGCGTGGAGGCGGATGGGGGTGGTGCGCAACTGGCGCGTGGCGGGTCCCTTCGCAGCTCTGCGGCTGCTCGACTTGTTCCGCCCGCTCTCGCTGGATGGGCCCTCGCCGGCAGCGGCGCCCGCGCAGGGTCCCGCGGGTCCGACCGGCTCGCGCGCGCTCGACTTCCCGGACGGTGACGTCGGCCTGGATCTCGAGCCCTCCGACGGAGACGTCTACTACGCCGCGAGCGAGCTGCGGCTCTCCCGCGGCGGCGACTACCTCGCCTGGATCGAAGGGGCAGCCGCGCTCGAGCTGCGGCTCGACGGTGCGGTCGTCCTGTCGCGCACGCCCTACCCGCGCGAAATGCCGCGCTCGCAGAGCGTCGCGGTGAAGCTCGCCCCGGGGACGCACCAGGCGCTGGTGCGGTGGAGCCGCGCGGAGGGTGCGCGCTTCCGGCTCACGCTGGTGCGCGCGGACGGAGCCGCGGCGGACTTCGTCAGCGCCGCGCCCGCGAAGCTGACCGGCGCGCGCGTGGAGGCGCCCTGCGCGCTGGGCGGGAGCTGCTCCGCCACCGCTGCATGGTCGGAGCCACCGTCGCTCAAGAGCCTGGCGGAACAGCGCCTGGCCGGAGACGGCGGCGACCCGCTGGCGGCATGGCTGCTGGCGCGCGCGGTGATCGGCGAGGAGCGAGCGCTCTCCCGCGTGGCGGTGGACCGGGCCGTGGCCCTTACCGCTTCCGGCGCTCCGGCCTTGCTCCTGCGTGCACAGGAGGTCCTCCGGGATCCCGAGGTGCCGGAACGGCTGGGCCGGTCGCGCGCGCTGGTCGATCTGTCGCTGGCGGCGCGCAAGGACCCGCTCTTGTTGCGCGCCCGGATCACCGCGGCGGCGCTGCAGCGCGACGCCGAACGCTATGACGACGCCGCGCAGGAGCTGCAACAGGCAGAGGCCGCCCTCCGCCACCTGCGCGACTTTCCAGTGGGATTCGGGGACACCATACGCAACTCAGCGGGCAGGGAGGATTGGCGTGGGGAGTTCCGTATGGTGTCCCCGAATCCCGCTGCCGCCACCGTGCCTGCCCGCCCAACGCCGGCGGTCGCGCTGCCGGCGCGCTTGCAGCTCGCCCGCGCCCGGCTTCTGGACGCGCAGGGGAACGGCTCGGCGGCCCGCGCCGGGGTCGAAGCCGCGCTGCGAGCGGATCCCGGGCGCTGCGACGCCCGAACGCTCCGGTACGAGCTGGCCCGGCGGGAGGGCAGCCTCTCCGACCAGAAGGAAGCCGCCGAGGGTCTCCTCCCCTGCGGCGACGGGGCATCCACTCTGGCCGGACTGTTGCGCAACCGGCGCGACCTGCCGCGCGCGGAGAAGTTGCTCGCGGCGCTCGCCGCCGCGCATCCGGCCCAGCCCCAGCGGCTGCACGCCCTCGCCGAAGTGCAAGGTGCCCGCAAGGAGACCGACGCCGCGGTGCGTACGCTACGGCAGGCCGCCGCCCTGGCGCCGCGCAGCGCGGACCCGCTCCGCCGGCTGGCGGGCGCGCTCGAGGCGGGCGGAGACGCCCGGGCAGCGGAACAGGAGCGCGTGCGCGCCCTGGCGCTGGCCCCCGGGGACCTTTCCCTGCGGCGCCAGCTCGCGCTCTCCCGCGGCGAGGACGTTCTGCGCTGGGCGGATCGCGACGGCCTTTCGCTGGCCCGTGATGCGAAGGTGAAGGTCCCGCCGGGCGCGTCCGCGGTCCGGCTGCTCGACCACGGCGCGGTGCAGATCTACCCGGACGGCGGCGCAGTCGAGCGGGTGCACAGCGTGGTCCGGGTGCTCGACAAGAAGGGGATCTCGCGCTTCGGCGAGGCGCGTCTCCCCGGCGACGCCGAGGTGCTGCAGCTGCGCACCATCAAGCGCGACGGACGCACGCTCGAACCCGAGTCGATCCCGGAGAAGGAAGGCGTGACGCTGCCCGGCCTGGAGCCGGGCGACGCGATCGAGATCGACTACCTCCACGCGATCGCGCCCCGAGGGCCGGAGCTCCCGGGGCTCTCGCTGGGCGGGTTCTTCTTCCGCGACGAGCAGACGCCGATGCTGGAGAGCACCTACGAGGTGCGTGCGCCGGCGGGGCAGCCGTTGGAGCTGGACGCGCACAACACGGCCGCCCCGCCTATCGAGAAAGCGGCGGGCGGGCAGCGCTTCCGGATGACGGCGCGAGACATCGCGGCGCAGGAGCCTGAGCCGCACCAGCCGCCCGAGGCAGAGACGATGCCCTGGGTCCAGCTGGGCACCGGCGCCGGCCAGCGCGAGCTGACGCGCTCGATCGCGGACTGGGCGCTCCTCCGCGGCCGGGCGGGCTCCGCCACCGACGAGTTGGCCCGCGCGGCCGGGGGCTCGACCCCCCGGGAGCGGGCCGAGCACATCCACGCGGCCCTGGCGCAGGCGGTGCGCGGCCGATCGCAGGGATCGGATTTCTCGCTGCCCGCCGCGCACGTCCTCGCCCAGGGCCGGGGGAACCGGCTGCTGCCGCTCAAGGCGGCGCTCGCCTCCGCCGGCATCGGGAGCCACATCGTGCTGGTGCGCGGGTTCAATCAGGACCAGGCGCCGTATCGTTTCCCCCGCGGCGAGGCTTATGGCTGGGCGGTCTTGCGCATCGATCTCCCGGACGGAGCGGCCTGGGTCGACCCGACTTTCCGGCTGGCGCCGTTCGATCGGCTGCCCGCCTTCCTGCGAGGTCAGGATGCCTGGGTGGTTCCCGAGCCGGGCGAAGAGCCGCAGCAGATCCGCACTCCGGCAGGGCCGTCGGAGGACGGCCGCGAGACCGTCTTCCACCTCTCGCTCGACGCCGCCGGCGCCGCGACGGGCGACGGCCGGGACAGCCATCTGGGCTTCGAAGCGGCCGGGCTGAAGGACGCCCTGGAGCGGCTCGACGAGACGCAGCGCAAGCAGGCCGTGGAGTCGATGCTGGGACGCGGGCTGCGCGCCGTGGAGCTGGAAACGCTCGCCTCCGAAGGTGATACCGACGTGGGAGGAACCACGACGCTGGTGTACGGGCTCCGCGTGCAGCTGGCCCGCCACGAGGGAACGCAGCTCTTCCTGCCCGGCTCCCTGTCCCCGCAGCGGCTGTCGCGGCGGTGGGTGGAGAAGGCGGAGCGCAAGCTGCCGCTCCTGGTCGATTCCACCGAGAAGCAGATCACCCGGGCCAAGATCGCCCTCCCAGGCGGCTTCCACCTGCGCGCCCCGCCCGCTCCCGTCGCTCTGCACACCCCCTACGGCGACTTCTCCTGGAGCGCCCGCGAAGAGCGCGGCAAGCTGATCATCGAGGAGTCGTTCGCCCTCGTCCAGCAGCGCGTCCCTCCGGCCCGCTACGCTGAGTTCACCGAATTCGCCCGCCGCGTCGACGAAGTGGAGGAACAGGAGCTAGTGCTGGCTCCTTGAGCTAGCCGCAGGCAAGGCGCCGTCATACGCGAGCTCGCCGAGGGTACCTCCATCGAATTGAACGTATCCCCTACGGCCATTCACATCGACCTCGTACATCCTTCTTCGAATGCAAACACCCCTTGCGATCACTGCAACCGGCCAGCGTCGCAGCCGAAACCAAACCGACCAGAGCGCATTCAAGTCTCATCGTCGCCATGCAGCTTTAGAAGAAGCGGAGCGCGACTTCGCTGTGCAGGTCGAGGCCGGCCTCGGTGAGGCGCAGGGTCTGGCCGTCCAGCTCGGCGAGGCCTTCGCGGCGGAGGCGATCGATCTGCGACGCGAAACGGGAGCGCACCGGAAGGCGCAGGTCGTTCTCCAGCGCTGCGAGGTCGAGGCCGGCGGCGAGGCGGAGCCCGGTGAAGAGGCGTTCGCGCAGATGCTCCTCGGCGCCCAGCTCCTCGGATTGCGCCTCTCCGAGGCCGGCCTCTTCGACCCGTTCCAGGTAGCGCTCCGGCGAGCGGTCGTTCATCCAGCGCCGCGCCACTACGGGACCGCCGGACAGGCGGCGGAAGCCGCAGGCGCCACAGCCGGCGGCGGCGTACTCCAGGCCGCGCCAGTAGAGCGAGTTGTGCACCGCCTCGTACCCGGGGCGGGCATAGTTGGAGATCTCGTAGCGGGCATAGCCGCCACGGCGCAGCTCGCCGCGGACGGCGTCGCCCATCGCCGCCTGCGCCTCGTCGTCGGGCAGCTTCAGCTCGCCGCGGCGCACCGCCTTGGCCATGGGAACTTCCTCGGCGAGCCCGGTGAGCGTGAGCGCGTAGCAGCTCACGTGCTCGGGGCCGAGGGCGACCGCCGCCGCCGCGTCGCGGGCTGCCCCCTCTTCCGTCTGGCCCTCCCCGCCATGGATCAGGTCGAGCGAGACGTTCTCGAATCCGGCGGCGCGGGCGGTCCGGTAGGCCCTGACCGCGTCGTCGCTGGAGTGCTGCCGTCCCAGCGCCACCAGCTGCGCCCCGGCGAAGGACTGCACGCCGATCGACAGCCGGTTCACCCCCGCCGCGCGGAAGGCGGCGAAGCGCCCTTCGTCGGTGGTCCCCGGGTTCGCCTCCAGCGTGATCTCCGCGGTGGGCACGACGTCGAACCTGGACCGCACTTCCCGCAGGACGGCGTCCACCCCCGACGGGTCCCACAGCGAAGGAGTGCCTCCGCCGAAGTAGATCGACACCGCGCGGCGGCCGGCGAACTCGGGCGCGCGCTCGCGCAGCTCGCGGAGCACGGCGCGGGTGTAGCGCTCCTGCGGGATGACCTTCTCGGCCCGCGAGGCGAAGTCGCAGTACGGGCACTTCGACAGGCAGTACGGGAAGTGGATGTAGACCCCGATGTCGCGCACGGCGGCCGCTTTATAACCGGCCGGGCGGCGGCGCGGCGCGACGGGTCCCCTCCCACGCCCGCCGGATCCGCTCGGCGACCAGCTCCGGACGCTCGATGTGCAGGTGGTGGCCCACCCCCGGGACCGTCTCGACCGCGAGCGACGGTACGGCGGAGAGCCACGATCGGAGCTGGTGCTCGTCCGGCAGGCGTCCCCGCTCGGCGCGGAGCAGCAGCACCGGCGCGCGCACGCCGGCGAGGAGCGCCTGGAGGACCTCCTGCGTGTACGGGTGCGGAGAACGCGCGCGCAGCAGCGGGTCCCATTTCCAGGCCAGCGCGCCGTTCAGCGCCGGGTCCGGGCCGACCGCCCCCTGGACGAGGAGGCGCGCGGCGGCCGGGGTGAGGCCCGGGTTGCCGCGCATCATCCGCTGGAGCGCGTCGTCCACCGATTCCACGGCACGGCGGGTGCGCGGCTTGCCGAGGTCCTCGAGCCATCCCGACAGGCGATCCGGCACCTCGGCCGGCCCGATGCGCAGCGGGGCCGCGTCCAGCAGCGTCAGGTGCGCGACCAGGTCGGGGCGCGCGGCGGCGTAGAGCAGCGAGATGGCGCCGCCCATGGAGTGGCCGACCAGGCGGATCGGCAGGGGGAGTTGCATCTCGCGCACCAGGACGTCGAGGTCTCCCGCGTACTCGACGAAATGATAGAAGGCGCCCGCGCCGGCCCAGGAGGAGTCGCCGTGCCCGCGCTGGTCGACGGCGACCGTGCGCCCGGGCAGGAGCGGCGCCAGCAGATCGAAGGAGCCGCGATGGTCGAGCCATCCGTGCAGGAGCACGCAGGTGGGCCCTTCCTGCGGCCCGCGCTCGCGGACGCGCAGCGACATCCCCCGCACGGGCACGTCGCGCTCGCGGAAATCCATTGCCCGGATCTGTCGGCTCGCCGACGTCCGAGTCAAGCGCCTTGACCCGGCGTCCGCGCTCTGTTACCCGCCGCGGATGGCCGGCAAGCCTCTGGTGGGCATCATCATGGGAAGCAAGACCGACCTGGAGATCCTCCAGGGGGCGGTCGAGGTGCTGCGCGAGTTCGGCATCGAGTACGAGCTGCGCATCCTGTCCGCGCACCGGACGCCCGAGCGGGTCCTGGAATGGGCGCAGACGGCCGAGGAGCGCGGGCTCGAGGTGCTGATCGCGGGCGCCGGCAGCGCGGCCGCGTTGCCCGGGGTGGTGGCGGCGAAGACGGTCCTTCCGGTGCTGGGCGTGCCGGTCGCTTCGACCACGCTGGGCGGCGTCGACGCATTGCTCTCCATCGTGCAGATGCCCAAGGGCGTCCCGGTGGGCACGCTGGCGATCGGCAAAGGGGGCGCGGCGAACGCGGCGCTCCTGGCCATCTCGATCCTGGCGGCGAAGCGGCCGGATCTGCGCGAGAAGCTCCGCGCCTGGCGGAAGAAGCGGGCGGACGAGGTGCTCAAGTCCGACGCGGAAGCGCAGGGGAAGTAGCCCCGGCTTCAGCGCACCTTCACGCCCAGGGCAAGGCCCTCCTCGGTCGGGATCATGGTCGCGCGGAAGCGGCCACCGCGGGCCAGCTCTTCGTTGAACCGGCGCAGCGCCCGGACGCCCTCGTCGCCGTCCGGCTTCGACACGCCGCCGAAGCCGAACGCGTTGTCCGCCAGGATGGCGCCGCCGACCCGCAGGTGGCGCGCGGCCCAGTCGAGATAGGCGGGATAGCCGGTCTTGTCGGCGTCGACGAAGCAGAGGTCGAACGGCCCCTGGTCCTCGATCTCGCGCAGATTGTCCTTGGCCGGCCCTACGCGGATGCGCGCGCGGCCCGCGACGCCTGCCTTGCGGAACGACTCGCGAGCGACCTCCGCATGGTGCGCGTCCAGCTCGAAGGTATGCAGCACCCCGTCTTCGGGCATGCCGCGCAAGAGGCACACGCCGCTGTAGCCTCCCAGGGTACCGATCTCGACGGCCTTGCGCGCGCCCACGAGCCTCGCCAGCACCTCGAGGTGCAGCCCGTCGAAACGGCCGACCGCGATCGCCGGCAATCCCTCTCGGACGCTGCGCGCGCGGATCTCCGCGAGCACCGCGTCCTCGGGTTGGAACACCTTCTCGGCCCAGCGCGCCAACTCTGGCGAGCCCTGGCCGAACCCCTTCTCCTCGGGAGAGATCGGCATGGCGGCGCACTCTACTCCGGGCCGGCGCGGAGCGTCTCGAGAAGCATGCCGACCAACCCGCCGCGGTACACCGCGACGTACGCCAGCGCACCGAGCGCGACGAGCGTTCCGGCGACGTGCAGCCCCCGCGCCGCTCCCCTCGGGGCGGCTGCGCGGAGCCGCAGCCCGGAGAGCGTGACGAGCACGGCAGCGCCGCCGCACAGCTCCCAGATCGCTGCGCGCGGTCCGGGATCCTGCCGCACCGCGAGGATCGCGAGCACGGCCAGCACCGGAAGGACGATCCGCGTCTCGGCCGGCAAGGGCCACAGGCGCAATGGGCCGTGCCGGCCGACGGAGACCGCCAGGAGCACCGCTACCATCAGCACGACCGCGGCCGCCGCCCAGGCCCAGCGCTGGCGCGCGCGCAGCACTTGCGTCGAGTGCGCCGCGACCCGCCCCATCTCGCGGACCGCCGGGTCCCGCGCCCCTTCCGCCTTCGCATACCATTCCAGCGCGACGCCGTACCGCCCCTCCTGCGCCGCCACATCACCCATCCCGAGCCAGCTGCGCTCCACCCAGACCGATCCGGGGTGGTCGCGCTGCACCTGCTCGAACCAGCGCCGCGCCCGTTCGCGTTCCTGCAGCGAAAGCCACGCGCTCCCGAGCCAGTATTCGGCCCGGTCCCGCTCGGCAAAGTCTCCTTCCCCGACCAGCTTCTCCACTTGCCCCAGCGTTTCCCTGGGTGGCCTCTCCGGGTACGTCCGTAGCAGGTAGACGAATCTCTCCTGCCTCCCTGCGGAGGTCGTGGTCGAGGTCGAG
This sequence comes from Myxococcales bacterium, assembly GCA_035261845.1. Classification (GTDB taxonomy): domain Bacteria; phylum Myxococcota; class Myxococcia; order Myxococcales; family 40CM-4-68-19; genus VBKO01. The sequence goes on from DATFTN010000133.1 coordinate 8,511, forward strand.
GGTAAGGGAGAGGCTGAGGTTGAAGACGACAGGAGGACGGCCGCGGCAAGGACGGGAGCGCAAGTCACTCCGCCCACCGTCGATCCTTCTTCTTCTGTCCCGTCCTTCTCTTCTCCTCGATCCTCTTCTCCCTCGCCCCCCGGCTCGGCCGCGTCTTGTGCCGCGTCGGCGCCCGGTACGCCCTCCTCTCCAGCTTCTCCCGCAGCCGCTCCAGCGCCGCCGCCAGGTTCTGCCCGCGCGACCGCTGGTCCTTCCCCTCCGCGGCGACGCCGGTGGGCCGGTGCACCAGGCGCACCGCGGTCTCCGTCTTGTTGCGGTGCTGCCCACCGGGCCCGCCGGCCCGGTGCACCTGCACCTCGCACTGCGCCAGCAGCTCCCGTTCAGGAAGCTCGTGCCAGGCCGCCATGCGCGGCAGGGTACTACGCGAGCTGGTCCTTCGCGGCCGCCTCGATCTGCCGGGCCAACCGCAGGTCGCGATCGGTGACCCCGCCCTTGTCGTGGCTCCAGAGGGTCAAGGTCACCTTCGAGTACTGGATGAGGATGTCGGGGTGGTGGTCCGCCCGGTCTGCCAGCTCGCCCACGGTGCCCGCGAACGCCATCGCGGCCTTGAACCCCTTGAGGTCGTAGGTCCGGGTGATCGCCTTGCCTTCCCGCTTCCAGCCCGGCAGCTCCTCGAGCGCCGCCTTGGTCTCCGCCTCGCTGGACAGACCCTTCTGCTCGGCCATGGACGTTCCCCGCTCAAAGCTCGTTACGGCAAGGTAGGCCCCGCCCCGCTTCTTCTACACCCCGCCGGCCGAAAGCGCTTGCGGAAGCGGCTGTGCCAGGGCAATCCAGGCAGGGAGGAGCTCTTCCGATGGCGACCACCCCCTCCTTTCCGCCCGAGGTCTTCCAGGCCCGCCGCGCCGAGGTCTTGCGGCGGATGCGCGAGCTCTCGCCCGGTCCCTCGGTGGCCGTCTTTCCCGCCACTCCCGTGGCTACCCGCAACAACGACGTCGAGTACCCCTACCGCGCGGACTCGGACCTGTTCTGGCTGACCGGGTTCGAGGAGCCCGAGGCGGTGGCGGTGCTGTCCACGGAAGGCAAACCGCTCACGCTCTTCGTCCGGCCGCGGGACCGGGAGCGCGAGATCTGGAACGGCAGGCGCGCCGGCGTCGAAGGGGCGAAAGCCTCCTTCGGAGCCGACCAGGCGTTCACCATCGACGAGCTGGAGAAGCAATTGCCGCAGCTGCTGGGATCGGCGCACACCCTGTATTACCGGCTGGGCGCCGTCGACCCCGCCTTCGACGCGCGGATCGCGCGCATGGTGCAAACGCTGCGGATGCGCTCGCGGGCCGGGACCTCGGCGCCGCAGCGCATCGAGGACCCGGGCCAGATCGTCCACGAGCTCCGGCTGCACAAGTCTCCCGAGGAGCTGCGGGCGCTGCGCAAGGCCGTCGAGCTGACCCGCAAGGCGCACCTGGCCGCGATGGCGGCGGGACGGCCCGGTTCGCACGAGTACGAGCTGCAGGCGCTCCTGGAGCGCGAATTCCGCGGCGGAGGCGGCAGAGGCTGGGGCTACTATCCGATCGTCGCCGCCGGCGCCAACGCGACCGTGCTCCACTACAACGACAACGCGGACGCGGTGCGGGAGGGCGACCTGATCCTGATCGACGCGGGCGCCGAGGCCGACCTCTACACGGCGGACGTGACGCGCACGTTCCCCGCCACCGGGCGGTTCAACCCGGCGCAGCGCGGGGCGTACTCGCTGGTGCTGTCGGCGGCCGACCACGCCATCGCGGCCGCGCGTCCCGGGGCGACGCTCGACGCGCTCCACGACGGGGCGGTGCGCATCCTCACCGAGGGCATGGTGAAGCTCGGCCTCCTGTCGGGCGACGTGGACCAGCTGATCAAGGACTCCGCCTTCCGGCGCTACTACATGCACCGGACCAGCCACTGGCTGGGACTCGACGTGCACGACGCGGGCAGCTACCGCGGAACGGACGGCGGGCCGCGCAAGCTGGAGCCCGGAATGGTCTTCACGGTGGAGCCCGGGCTGTACGTCGCGCCCGACGACGAGAAGGCGCCTGCCGAGCTTCGCGGCCTGGGCATCCGGATCGAGGACGACATCCTCATCACCGAGGCCGGCCACGAAAACCTGACCGCCGCGATCCCGCGAACGGTGGAAGCCGTGGAAGCCGCCACGAAGCGATGAGGACTTACTTCTTGTCCGCCTTCACCTTCTGCGTCTTCTTGCCTTCCGGCTCGTAGGGCTCGATCAGCTCCCCGTACTTGACGAGGTCGCCGGTCTCCTTGAATTCCTGGATCGAGATGAGCACCTCGGTGTCCGCGCCGGTGAAGCCGACTCCGAGGAGCCCGTGCTCGACGTCGTCGGCGCGGTACAAGGGAAGGCCCTGCTTCATCAGCGGTCCGATCTCGGCCACGTACTGCTCGACGCTGTGCACGCGGATGCGCTTCACTGCGGGCGATCTCCAGGAGGCGAAGGTTGCGTACTCCTAGCACGCTTTTCGCTCCGCTCCTCCCCTGGTTCGCGCGGGCGCGGCGCGACCTGCCCTGGCGCGAGGCGCGCCGCGATCCCTACCGCGTGTGGCTGAGCGAGGTGATGCTGCAGCAGACCCGGGTGGAGGTCGTGATTCCGTACTACCGCCGCTTCCTGCAGCGCTTTCCGACGCTTCAGGTCTTGGCGGAAGCGGGGGAGGACGAAGTGCTCGCGCTCTGGAGCGGGCTCGGCTACTACGCCCGCGGCCGCAACCTCCACCGCGCCGCCCGCGCCGCGGCGGCGCTGGGCGGGCTGCCCAACTCCGCGGCTGCTCTCCGCCAGCTGCCCGGGTTCGGACCCTACACGGCGGCTGCGGTGGCGAGCCTCGCGTGGGGCGAACAGGTCGCGCTGGTCGACGGCAACGTGGCGCGGGTGCTGGCGCGGGTGCTGCGGCTCCCGGGAGATGCGGCCGAGGTGCGGGACCGCGCCTGGCGGGTCGCGCCGCAGCTCCTCCCCACGGGCCGGGCGGGCGAGTTCAACGAGGCGCTGATGGAGCTGGGCGCGACGGTCTGCACGCCTCGCCAGCCTCGCTGCGAGGGCTGCCCGCTCTGGCGCGGCTGCGGCGCGCGCCTCAGCGGCGAGGTGGAGCATTTCCCGGGTCCGAAGCGAAAGAAAATCCGCGAACGGCTGGTCTGGGCCGCCCCCGCGTTGCTCCGGCGCGACGGGTCCGTCCTGCTGCGCCGCCGCAAGGAAGGCGAGCTGTTCGCCGGTCTGTGGGACCTCCCCTCGGCGCAAGTGCGCAAGGGCGACGTCGCCATTGCGCTGCAGACCGCGCTGGCGGCGTGCGGGGTGTCCGGCCGGCCGCGGCTCGAGCCCCGGGGTGAGGTGCGGCAGCTCCTCACGCACCGCGATCTGCGGGTCTTGCTGTTCACGGCCCGGACCCGCGCCGCCCCTCCGCCGGACGGGTTGCGGTGGACATCCCCTGCCGATCTCTCCAAGCTCGGTCTCTCCTCGCTGGCTCGGAAATGCTTGCGCGCGGCCGGGGTCGCTTTCCCGGGTTGACATCGCAAAGCCCTTCGCTGAATTTCCGCGGCGGCTGCTGGCCGGCGAGGCCAGAGTGGAGGGAGCTTGGTCCGCAGCACCGTCGCCTTGCTCATCGCCGCCGCCGCGTCGCAGCCGACCACGGTGATCCAGCCCAAGGCGCGGGCCTTGATCGCCGACCTCGGGCCGCCGCCGCCGCTGCCGCCTCCCGAGGGTCCGGTACTGCCGCTCCCGCTGGCACTGGCGGAGGCGCGGGCCAACTCGCCCGACCTGAAGGTCCTTGCCGAGCGGGTGGTGCAGGCGCGCAACGACGTCTCCCGGGCCTGGACGCAGCTGAAACCCACGCTGACCGGGACGGGGAGCTACACGCACAACTCGGTCGGGCCGCCGAGATTCACGACCGCGACCACGCCGGACGGAGGGACCTTCATCGCCGTGGTGGAAGGCAGCCCGAATGACGTGGCCGGTGCGCTGAGCTTGCAAGTCCCGGTGCTCAACGGGCGAGCCTTCCCCGCCATCGCCACGGCCTGGCAGAGGGTCGACGTGGCCCGGTTGGACGAAACGCAGCAGCGACAGGAGCTGCTCCTCGCGGTGGCCTCCACCTACTACTCCGGGGTCCAGCTGCTGGAGCTGGCGAGGGTGGCCTTCCGCACCGCGGAGAATACGCGCGACCACGCCATCGAGGCCCAGGCGCGCTTCGAGGCGGGACAGATCCAGCGCTCGGCCGCCGTGCGGGCCCGGGTGGACGTGCTGCGCGCCGACGAGGAGGTGCGCCGCGCGGTCTACAGCTACGCCTCGACCAAGAGCCAGCTGGCGCAGCTGACCGGCCGGCGCGACACCGCGTTCGAGCTGGAGGAGCCCCGCGAGCCTCCTCCCGAGATCCAGGGGGACCTGCGCGAGATGATGGAGCGCGCCTTGCGCGATCGCCCGGAGATGGCGGCCGCGCGCGCGAACGTTGAGATCGCTGCCCGGCTTAAGACCGACGCGTGGGCGCAGTTCCTCCCCACCCTGGCGTTCAACGCCACCGGCCGTTACAACAACCAGGCGGATTTCGAGGGCAATCACCTCACCTGGGCGCTGACCCTGGCGCTCACCCTGCCGCTCTACGACGGAGGGCTGCGCTACGTGGCGCTCAAGGATGCCGACAGCCGCACCCGCGAGGCGCAGGCGCAGGAGCGCAGCCAATCGGCGCGGATCGAGGACGAGATGCGGCGCGCCCGCCTGGACCTCGAGTCGGCGCGGGCGCTGCGCACGCAGGCGGAGCAGACCCTGATCTACGCCCGCGAGAACGAGCGGCTGGTGCGGGCGCAGTTCGAGGCGGGCACCGCCACGCAGGTGGAAGTCTCCGACGCGGAGAGCGCCCTGTTCCAGAGCGAGCAGACCGCCATCCAGCAGCGGCTCGCGGTCCAACTCGCCGCGCTGCGAGTGGCGAAGTCGGTGGGCGCGTTCGACCCCGGGGAGGCGCGGTGATCGAACAGCGGCTCTTGGCCTTCACGCTCCTGGGCGCGGGCTGGGTGCTCTGGCTCCTGGTCGCGCTCTCCGTCCTGTCGGTCGCGGTGATGCTGGAGCGCGGGCTCTATTTCGGGCAGCGCCGCATGTCCAAGCGCTTTCCGGAGCTGCTCCGCCTCTGCCAGGACGGCTCGCTCGCCAAGGCGGCAGAGCTCGCGCAAGGCGACGCGATGGAGGCCGAAGTGGTGCGCGCCGCCGCGCGAATCGCTTCCAGCGGGCAGGAGGCGGTGGAAAAGGCGGTCGCCTCGACCATCGACCGGCGCCGCCTGGAGTACGAGCGCTGGCTCTTCGTCCTCGGCACGCTGGGGAACAACGCGCCCTTCATCGGTCTCTTCGGCACCGTGCTCGGCATCATCCGCGCCTTCGCCGACCTGGCCACCGCCAACAAGGCGGGCGGCTCGAGCACCGCCGCGTACGTGATGGCGGGCATCTCGGAAGCGCTGGTGGCCACCGCGGTGGGGCTCTTCGTCGCCATCCCGGCGGTGCTGGCGTTCAACATCTTCCAGCGGCTGCTCAAGCGGGTGGTGGGCCGCTCACAGTCCCTGGGCAATGCCATCGCCGCCGGGCTGCACGTGGCGCGCGCGAACGGGAAGGGGCCCTAGAATGGCCGGCCAGATCCAGGACGAAGAGGAGGGCATCACCGGCATCAACGTGACCCCGCTGGTGGACATCACGCTGGTGCTGCTCATCATCTTCATGGTGACCGCCACGTACATCGTGAAGCAGACCATCGAGGTGCAATTGCCCCGCGCCGCGCACGGCGGCGAGACGGTGAACAAGACGTTCGCGCTGGTGGTCACCAAGGAAGGCAAGGCGTACTTGAACGGCGCGGAGACTGACGATGCCGGCCTCGTCGCCGCCGTCCGGAACGCGCGCGACAAAGGCGAGGACGTGCAAGCGATCGTGGGCGCCGACAAGAACGCCACCCACGGGACGGTCACGCACCTCCTCGACGTGCTCAAAGGAGCCGGAGTGACCAGGTTCGCCATCCAGATCGAGGCGGAGCAGCCCGCGGCGCGGTGATGGAGAGAGTCGAGCACAGCGCCGCGCGCATGGCCGCGCTCTTCGGGGCGTCGCTGCTCCTGCACGCCGCCTTGGTGACCCTCCTCGGGCGCGCGCCTGCCGCGCCTTCCCCGCCGGCGGCGCAGCCGCTCGAGGTCGCCGTGGTCGAGAAGCCCGCGCCGCCTCCGCCCGCGCCTGCGCCTGCGCCACCGGTCCGGATGAAGTTCGCCCGCGCGCCGAAACACGCCACACAGGATCTCCCCCCGCCCCCCGCGCTCACGCAGCCCAGGCCGCCCTCGGACGCCCCGCCCCCGCCCTCGCGGGAGGCGCAGCAGGAGCCCGTCGTGCTGCCGGGGATCACGCTGGAGTCCACCTCCCAAGGCGGGTCCTTCGCCGCGTCGGCCGGGAACACGCTGTACGGCCAGCCTTCGCGCACCGCGAGCGACCCCGCGGAGGCGAAGCCGTACAAGGCGGAGCATTATGTCGCCGCTTCGCAGGTGAACGAGCTACCCTCTGTCTCCGGGCGTCCCGATTCGCTGCGGCCTTTCTATCCGGAGGCGGCCAGGCAGCGCGGGGTGCAAGGCGACGTGGTGCTGCGCCTCCTCATCGACGCCGACGGCTCGTTGGCCAAGGTAGACGTGATCGGCGATCCGGGGGCAGGCCTGGGCGCCGCCGGCGAGCGCGCCATCCGACAATTCCACTTCCGCCCCGGCAAGGTCGGCGGCCAACCGGTCGCCACCACCATCACTTACGTCCTCCACTTCGTCCTCGACTGACCGGACGCGGCATCTGCCTACAAGCGTTTCACGCGGAGAGCGCGGAGGAAAGGGAGGGCGCGGAGGAGATTCGTTTTTTCAAAAGCTCCAAGCACCTCCGCGCTCTCTCTTTTCTCCTCCGCGCCCTCTGCGTGAAACGTTTGAAGTCCGATTTCGCAATCAGCCGCGATCCGGGTCAGCGGGAGAGGGCTTCGCGGGCGATGAGCGCGGCGCCGACGACGGCGGCATCTTCCTCGAGGGCGGGGGAGCCGATTTGAAGGGCGGCGCGGGAGGCGGCGGAGAGGTTCTGTTCGACGGCCTCGACGACGGTGCGGCGCATCCGGGGGGAATTGGAGAGAAGGCCGCCGCCGAGCAGCAGGCGCTCCGGGTTGAGCGCGGTGACCAGGTTCGCCACCGCCTGCCCCAAGAGCTTCGCCGCCTCGTCGAGCAACCGGTTCGACAGCTCGTCCCCCTCGTGCGCGGCCCGCTCCATCGCCGCGGCGGTGATGCGTTCCGGGTCCCCTCCCGCGTGATCCAACAACCTGCGCCCGAGGCCCGGCGGCTTTCCGCTCGCGCGCGCCGCCGCGGCGGCGATGCGCAGATCGTCGCGCGCCCAGGCCGCCAGGCTCGGCGCGCTGGCGTAGGCGTCCAGGCAACCGCGCTGCCCGCACGCGCAGACGCGCCCGTTCGGGTGCACCTTGACGTGGCCCAGCTCCCCCGCGGCGCCGCTCGTGCCTTCGTGGAGCTTGCCGGACATCACGATTCCGGCGCCGACCGTGCTCCCGACCAGCACCACCACCAGGTCGTCGGCACCCTTGCCCGCGCCGGCCACGCGCTCCGCCCAGGCCGCCGCGGCGAGATCGCCGGCGAGCGTCATCGGCAGCTTGGGCGCGCGTGCCTGCAGGAGCTTCTGCAGCGGAACGTCCTTCCACCCCAGCCCCGGAGACGCGGCGACGATCCCGCTCCCCTTCTCCACCTGCCCCGCGACGCCCACCCCGAGCGCGCGCGCTTCCCCGAACGGCAGCCCGGCCGCGCCGCACGCGGTCTTGGCGGCGCGCACCACCGCCTCCGCAACCTGCGGCGGCTCCTTCGAAAGGAGCCGGTGCCGCTCCTGCCCGAGGACGCGGCCAGCCGGATCGACCACCGCGGCCCGCACGTTGCTGCCGCTCAGGTCGACGCCGACGCAAACCTCGTCGCGCGCCTTCATCGTCAGAGGAGTTTATCAGGCTTGCAGCTCCCTCCGCACCTCCTCCACGGTCCCTTCGATGAGCCGCTGCAGCTCGGCCATCTTCTCCTCGCTCTGCGCCTCCCAGCGCAGGACGAGGAGGGGCTGCGTGTTGGATGCGCGGATGAGGCCCCAGCCGCCCGGCACCACCACCCGCACTCCGTCGACCTCGATGGTGCGGCCGGCCTTGCGCAGTTTCTCCTTCGCCCGTTCCACCGCCTGGAACTTCTTCTCCTCCGGGAAGTCCTTGCGGATCTCCGGCGAGCTGAACGTCTTGGGGACGCCGTCGAGCATCCGCGAGAGGGGCCGGCTGTCGCGCGCCAGCAGCTCGAGCAGGCGTGCGGCCGAGTAGATGCCGTCGTCGTAGCCGTAGTACCGGTGCTTGAAGAAGATGTGGCCGCTCATCTCTCCGGCCAGGAGCGCGTGCTCCTCCTTCATCTTCGCCTTGATCAGCGAATGCCCCGCCTTCCACATGATGGCGCGCCCGCCGCGGGCCTCGATGTCGTCGTACATCGTCTGCGAGCACTTCACCTCGCTGATGATGGCGGCCCCGGGATGCTCCGGGAGCAGATCGCGGGCGAACAGGATCATCAGCTGGTCCCCCCAGAGGATGTTGCCCTTCTCGTCCACCGCGCCGACCCGGTCGGCATCGCCGTCGAATGCGACGCCCAGGTCCGCCTTCGAGGTGCGCACCTTTTCCTGCAGGTCGCGGAGGTTCTCCGGGACGGTGGGATCGGGATGGTGGTTGGGAAACGTGCCGTCCAGCTCGCAGAACAGCTCGATCACTTCGTGGCCCAGCGCGCGCAGGAGGCGAGGCGCCACGATCCCGGCGGTCCCGTTCCCGGCATCGACCACCACCTTCAGCCGGCGCGCCGCGCTCAGCGTCTGGGTGACGAAGTGCAGGTAGGGAGTGACCACCTCGAACTCGCTCTCCCGCCCCTGCCGGCCGGCCGGAGCCCCCTTTCGCGCGAGCACGCGCTCCTTCAGCTCCTGGATCTCGGGCCCGGCCAGCGTGCTCCGGCCGATGCCGACCTTGAAGCCGTTGTATTCGGGCGGGTTGTGCGAGCCGGTGATCATGCAGAGCCCGTCGACCGGCAACGTGTGCGCCGCGAAATACGTCAGCGGGGTGGGGACGATCCCGATCGACCAGACGTCCACGCCGCCAGCGCGCATCCCTCGGGAAAAGGCCCCGGCCAGCCCGGGGCTGGAGGTGCGATGGTCGCGCCCGAGCGCGATGCTCTGGGCGCCCGGGGACTTCTCCAACAGGTACGCGGCGAAGCCGCGTCCGAGCGCTTCCGCGAAGTCCG
>DATFTN010000134.1:0-2805 GCA_035261845.1 Myxococcales bacterium
GCCGTCGCCGTGCTGGGCAGCGCGACGCCTTCGCTGGAGACGCTGCGGCGCGCGCAGGACGGCAGGCTGCGCACGCTGCGGCTGCCGGAGCGCGTCGACGGCCGGGCGCTGCCGGCGGTGGAGATCGTCGATCGCAAGACCGCCCTGCGAGGGCGCGGCGATCCGGCGCTCCTCACGCCCGCGCTGTCCGAGGCGCTCCAAAAGACCGCGGCGCGCGGCGAGCAGGCCATCCTGTTCCTCAACAAGCGCGGCCACGTGCGCAGCCTGCTCTGCCGGTCCTGCGGCGCCGCGGTGGGCTGTCCCAACTGCTCGGTGGCGCTCGTCCTCCACCGCGCCTCCGGCGCCGCGCTCCGCTGCCACCTCTGCGGGCACGAGGAGCTGCCCCGCCCCTGCGCGGCGTGCGGCAGCGACGACCTGCTCCCCCTCTCCGCCGGCACCGAGCGCGTGGAAGAGGAGCTGCGCGCGCTCTTGCCCCGGGCGCGCGTCGCCCGCCTGGACCGCGACTCCGCGGGCGGGCCGGGCAAGGCGGCGGCCCTGCTCGCACGGTTCGCGCGGCGCGAGCTGGACGTGCTGATCGGGACGCAGATGGTGGCCAAGGGGCACGACTTCCCCGGGGTCACGCTGGTCGGCGCGCTCGACGCCGACGGGCCGCTCCACCTGCCCGATTTCCGCGCGGCGGAACGCTGCGTCCAGCTGCTCGCGCAGGTGGCCGGGCGGGCGGGGCGCGGTGAGCAGCCCGGACGGGTGCTGATGCAGGCGTTCCGGACCACCGAGCCGGCCGTCGTGTTCGCCGCGGCGCACGACTACCACGGCTTCGCCCGGGGTGAGCTGGCGCGGCGCGAGGCGCTCTCGTTCCCGCCCCATGCCCGGCTGTGCGCGCTGCGCCTCCAGGGGAACGTCGAGGCGCGCGTGCAGGCCGCCGCGGAGCGCCTGGCCGGGCGGGCCCGCGAGCTCCAGCTGCGCGGCGGAGATCGGGTGGACGTGCTCGGACCGGCACCCGCTCCGATCGCGCGGCTCCGCGGCAAGCACCGGTTCCAGCTGCTGCTCCGCGCCCCGGAGCACGGCCCGATCCACCGCCTCTGCCGCGCGCTCGGCGAGGTGCCCCTTCCCTCCGGGGTCGAGCTGGCGGCCGACGTCGATCCGGTCGCCCTGCTCTGAGGAGCAGGCGGCCCGGCGCCGAATCGCGGACAGCCGGAGCGGAATCCTTGCTGCAGTGCCCCTGGGCACCAACTATACTCAACCGCCCGTTGGAGGGACGACCGGACATGGCCCTGCGCGACATCCTCATCTACCCCGACCCCCGCCTGAAGCAGAAGGCGAAGCCCGTGGCCGAGGTGGACGCCTCCGTCCGCAAGCTGTGCGACGAGATGGCGGAGACGATGTACGAGGCGAACGGCGTCGGGCTCGCCGCGCCCCAGGTCGGCGTCCTGCAGAACGTGATCGCCATCGACGTCGAGCAGCGGCCGTCCGCGGAGGGCCAGCCGGGCAAGAAGAAGGGCGAAGGCTTGTTCTGGCTGATCAACCCCGTGATCAAGATCGGCGAGGGGGAGTTCACCTACACCGAGGGCTGCCTCTCCATCCCGGACGAGTACGAGGAAGTCACCCGGTTCGGCCGCATCGTGGTCGAGTTCCTCGGCCGGGACGGCAAGCAGCACCGGCTGGAGGCGGCGAACAACCTGCTCTCGGTCTGCGTGCAGCACGAGATGGACCACCTCCAAGGCAAGCTGTTCGTCGACCACCTCAGCGCGCTCAAGCGCGAGCTCATCCGCCGCCGGATGAAGAAGCTCAAGACGCAGCGCGAGGCGGAGCGGAAGGGCGAGGCCACGGCGCTGTAGCCGTCCGTCGGATCGCTGGCGACGCAATGCGGCGATGCACCCTTGGTGAAGCGCCCGGCGGCGCTGAAGATCTGTCACAGTCGGAACGTCCGAGGTGTCATCGCACCGATCCGCGCAGCGCCGGGAGGAGCGGATGAAGGGGTCGATCCTGGGCAGGGGAGCGGCGCTCGCGAAGGTCCAGCTCGCCGCCGCGCTGCTGATCGCGGCCGCGGGGCGTGCGGACGAGGCGCGGCCGACGCTGCTCGCCCTCGAGCAAGGCACCCTGAGCTACACCGTGGTGCACAAGCTGCACCAGGTGACCGGCACGACGCAAAAGCTAGAGGGTCTCGCCCGGCTCCAGCCGGGAGGCCCCACCCAGGTGCAGGTGCGAGCGCGCGTGGCGACCTTCGACAGCGGCAACTCCAACCGCGACGCGCACATGCGCGAAGCCACGCAGGAGCCGCTGCACCCGGTCGCCGAGGTGAAGGGGACGCTGCCGCCCCTGACGCTGCCGCTCGCCGGGCCCCAGGACGTGACGCTGGACGCGCGCGTGGAGCTGAACGGCATCCAGCAGAAGCAGGCCATCCCCGTCCACCTGGAGCCGTCGGGCCAGCGGGGTGTGCGGGCCAGGTTCTCCTTCCCCATCAGCCTCGACGCGTTCCACGTGGATCGGCCGGAGCTCTTGCTCATCAAGATCGAGGACCGGGCGGTGATCGCCGGCGACGTGCTCTTCTCGGTGCACGAGTGAGGATCGCCCTGGCCGCCGCCGCCTTTGCGCTGTGGGCCTGCGCGTACCCGGTCGATCGCGCCGATTGCGCCATCGATTCGGACTGCGGCGCAGGGGGGTTCTGCGTGGCGGGCGGCTGCCGCCAGGGATCGCGCACCTGCCCCACGCTGCAGCCCAGCTACGCGAGCATCGACCGCGACCTGTTCCAGGTGAGCTGCGGGACCTCGGGGAACAAGGCGTTCAACTGCCATTCGACGGACGGGG
>DATFTN010000135.1:0-2623 GCA_035261845.1 Myxococcales bacterium
CGCGGTTGGCGCGGAACCCGCGGGTGGCGAAGTCGATGGAGGGTCCGAGCACCTCGAGCAGCGGCCGCTTGCCGAACCTCTTGAGCAGCTCGACGTATCCGCGCACCGCTCCCGGCACCGCGACCGAGAGCGGCCCGGCGCGCGCCAGGTCCTCCCGGACCTTGCCGTCCTGCACGTACATCTGCGAAGTGGCGGCGGCCGGCGCGACCTCCCGGAAGTCGATCACCTGGACCTTGCGCTCGCGGGCCAGGTACACCAGCGCGAATCCGCCTCCGCCGATCCCGCTCGACTGCGGCTCGACCACGGAGAGCGCGAACGCGGTGGCCACCGCCGCATCCACCGCGTTGCCCCCGTGGCGCAGGATCGCGGCTCCCGCCTCGCTGGCGAGCGGATGTCCGCGGGCCACCGCACCTTGCGGCGACACCGCGGCGGTGGCGAGGACGAGGGCGATCAGGGCTGTCATGGGGCGCGCACTGTACGCGACGGGCGGAGGAGGAGGTAGAGATTCGCGCCCCCCCGTGAGGTGCGGCCGGACGCGGATGGAGCGCACTCGCACGCGGGAAGCTGCTGGTCGACCCGCGAGGCACGCTCCGGTTCAGCTTGTGCCTGCGAGTGAGAGGAGCACCTCGCCGGCGCGGATTCGCCACCCCACGGCGAGCAACCATGTCCGCGCCGGCACCACGGGTGGATCTCTCCCCCGCTCGTGCCAAGCCGAGCTGAACGGGTCCCGCGGAACGTCCGCGTAGCGCGAAGCCTCCGCCGGAGGCAACACTCGCCAAGTCGCATGCACCGGATGGCGCGGTGAGAGGGGGGGCCTGCGCCGATGCGGCACCTTCCGCAGCTTGCGATTCTCACCGCGACCGCGCTTGCGCCTGCGCTTCCTGCGCCCACCCCACGTCGGCAGACGCAACTCCATCTGCTTCGACGTCCCCTTCGCCCTCACCATGTCCCCTCCCCGCCGCCGCCACACCGACTTGCCCAGGGAGAGATTCTATCGAGGGGGTCTGACATCCGTTCGCGCAGAAGTCATCTTGTAGGGGAGAGATTTTCGAGGGCGCGGCGGGACGTGCAGGGGCACGCGTTCGCTCTCCACGAGACGTGCAGGGGCCGCGCGCGCAAGCGGGTACCGTGCCGCTTCAACCTTTCGTGACGACGTGGGAGACGATCGCCGCCACGGCGATGAAGACGAGGAGATCGATGGTGAGCGCGAGCAGCGCTCGCTTGCGCCCGGACGGGCTGAGCGGAGCGGACGAGCTGAAGACCCGCAGCAGCACCCACGCCGACCAGATGTGGAGCATCGGTGGAAACACCAGCAGGCCGATACCCGCCGCGTTCAAGGCGCGGGCGGCGAGCACGTCGGCCTCGGACGGGTCCTGCTCGACCGGATCCACCAGCTCGGGACCGGTGGACTCGCTGCCCTCGCCGGCATCGTTCAGGATCTCCCTCGCGCGCTCCGCGTCTTCGGCGGGGACGACGACCTTCACCCCGCCGACGGCGTTGCTCAGCAACGGATGGACGCCGACCAGGCCTTCGTCCCGGAGAAGGGCCTGGATCCCGTTGCTCTCGAGGAGCCCACGCGCCATCTCCGCCTCGGTCGGAAGCGCAAAGGTCGCGACGACCAGCGGGCCCTCATCCGGCATGGTGGGATGGTATGGCCGGTTGCCCTCGGGCGCCGCCTTTGTTATGGCCGCTGCCCCATGCCGGCCGATCCTCCGCGGGTGCGCTTCGCCCCCTCCCCCACCGGGTACCTGCACATCGGCGGGGCGCGCACCGCCCTCTTCAACTGGTTGTGGGCGCGGCAGCGAAAGGGGAGCTTCGTCCTGCGCATCGAGGACACGGACGTGGCGCGCAGCACCGTCGAGTCGCAGCAGGTCATCGTCGACGCGATGAAGTGGCTCGGGCTCGACTGGGACGAGGGCCCGGGAGTCGAAGGTCCGCACCGCCCCTACTACCAATCGCAGAGGGTCAAGAAGTACGAGGAGTACGCCAAGCGGCTCATCGCGAAAGGAGCCGCCTACGTGTGCACCTGCTCCAAGGCGGAGCTGGATCGCCTGCGGGAGGAGGCCGCCAAGGAGAAACGGGCATTCCGCTATCCAGGCACCTGCCGGGACAAGGGAATCCCCTTCGGAGCTCCCGGCGGAGTCGTCCGGTTCCGCATGCCGGACAGCGGCGAGACGACCTTCGACGATCTGGTGAAGGGACCGATCACCACGCAGCACAAGGAGCTGCAGGACGAGGTCATCCTGCGCGCCGACGGATTGCCTCTCTACAATTTCGGCGCCGTCGTCGACGACGTGGACATGGAGATCACGCTCGTGGCCCGCGGCGACGACCACGTCGTGAACACGCCCCGGCAGATCCTGATGTATCGGGCGCTCGACTATCCGGTTCCGGTCTTCGCGCACCTGCCCATGATCCTCGGCGCGGACAAGCAGCGCCTGTCGAAGCGGCACGGAGCCGTCAGCGTGCTGCAATATCGGGACGAGGGGTACCTGCCGGGAGCCTTGCTGAACTACCTCGCCCGATTGGGCTGGTCGCACGGCGACCAGGAGATCTTCTCCCTGGAGGAGCTGATCGAGAAGTTCGACTGGGAGCACGTCGGCGCCACCGCGGGCGTGTTCAA
>DATFTN010000136.1:0-7170 GCA_035261845.1 Myxococcales bacterium
CCTGCAGGACGGCCAGCCCGGTGAGCCCCAGCGCGCGCACGAGCTGCGGCTCGAACCAGGGGATGTGGTAGCCGCCCAGGAAGATCGCCGTCACGATCCCGGCGATCACCACCACTTCCGCGAACTCGGCGATGAGGAACAGGCCGCTCTTCAACCCGGAATATTCGAGGAAGTAGCCGATGATCTCGCTTTCGCCTTCGGGCGTGTCGAATGGCGCCCGCTTGATCTCGGCCATCGCGGCCACCAGGAACAGCACCATCCCGAGGGGCTGGAAGAGCGCGCCCCATCCGGGCAGCCAGCCGAACACCAGCGTGCCGTCCACGGAGCTGCCGGTGGCCATCGCCGACCTGAGCAGCGCCTCGGAAGGGCCCTGCTGCGCCACCATCGAGTCCAGGCGCAGCGTGCCGAACACGACGAACGTGCCCACCAGCGTGAGCCCCAGCGTCACCTCGTACGAGACCAGCTGCGCGGAGGCGCGCAGGCCGCCCAGGAGCGCCAGCTTGTTGTTCGAGGACCAGCCCGCCAGCGCCGTGCCGAACACCGCCAGCGAGGCCAGCGCCAACACGTAGAGGATGCCCCAGTCCACCCGCGCCACCTGCAGCGCGATGCGCCTGCCCCAGAGGGTGATCTCCGGCCCCACCGGGACCACCGCGAACAGGCAGAAGGCGGGGGCGAAGGCGAGCAGCGGGGCCAGGTTGAAGAGGAACTTGTTGCCGGTGGCGCCCTGCGGGATGAAGTCCTCCTTGAAGAGCATCTTGAGGACGTCCGCGAGGATGTGCGGGATGCCCTTGAGCGGCCGCTCGGAGAGAAGGGGCAGCGGCAGGCGCGCTCGGTTGGGTCCGACGCGGTCCTGCATCAGCGCGCTCCACTTGCGCTCGGCCATGGTGAGGAGCGTCGCGGTCACCATGATCAGCACCAGGATGAGCGCGACGATGTTGCCGATGCCCTCTCCCAAGCCGCCGGAGATTGCGGGTCGATCCTGGAAGATCACCTTGAAGAGCCAGACCAGGAAGTACAGCAGCCACGACACGAACAGCAGGACCCCCGCGAAGACGACCCAACCGACCGTGGTGCCCGCGAGCCACCGCCAGAACTCCGGCTTGGGCGACACGCCGCTGCCGAAGTCCTTCGCGGCCAGGCGCGAAAGGGGCGTCGCCACCTCCGGGATGGGCAGCTTCACGCCCGGCGGCGGAGGCGCCGGCTCGGGGTGCAGCCGGCTGTCCGGAGAAATGTGGTCGGGATACGGGTGCGGAGGGTGGTGGGCCATTACCGCGACCCTCCGGACGCCTCGTCCCCCACCTTCGTGCCCGGCGGCGTCGGCGACGGCACCCGCGGCGGCGGCGGGGCCGGCGGCCGCGGAGCGCGCTTCGGCCACTCGGAGGGAAGCAGGCGCGGCAGCACCACTCCCTGCTCGGGGATCCGCTCCAGCGTCAGCTCGGCCAGGTCGGCGCTGCGGCCCGCCACGAGCTGGAACGCCGCGGCCGCGGTCTTCACCCCGTGCGTGTAGCCGAGGCCGGCCAGGATGCGCTCCACCCAGAGCCATCCCGGCGCCGCGTCGCCGCGCTGGGCGGGCACCGACGGCCAGACGCGCTGCAAGCGGCCGTACCAGTTCACCACCGAGCCGTCCTGCTCGTAGACGCTCATGCAGGGGAACGCGACGTCCGCGGAGCGGGTCGCCTCGTCCTCGTTCTGCGCCGCGGCGATGAAGAGCTCCACCCGGTGCGCGACCTGGGCCGGCAGGCCGTCCGTGCGCAGGGCGAAGAGCGCCTTGACGCCCTCTGGCAGACGCTCCTCGATGCGCACGCCGAACGCCTCCGCGGCGAGCTTCACGCCGCGCGCGTTCGGGTTCTTGTCGGCCCGGATGAGGAAGTCGTCGGAGTCGCCCGACGGCTTGCCGCCCAGGAAGTACCGCTCCGCGCCCAGCTCCTTGCCGAGCAGCAGCGCGGCGCCGGCCTCCTCCAGCGTGCTCTGCGCCGAGATGTAGATCCCGATCCCGCCCTTCCCCGCCACGGGCCTGAGCAGCTCGACCGCCCGCTCCACCGCCAGCCGCGGGCCGATGCTCTCGGCCGCGTCGCCGCGTCCCTGGCGCGCCCATTCCACCCGGTTCTCGTCCACCGGGTGGTGCGTGAGCCGCCCCTCGTCGCACATCCAGACCTGGTTCACTTCTTCGTTGCGCCGGGGCAGCACACGGTACGCGACGGTGCCGCGCGACTCGAGGTAGACGTTGCAGCCGTTCGAGCAGCCGGTGCAGACGGTGGGCGACTTGTTCAGGAACCAGACCCGGCTCTGGAAACGGAAGTCCCGGTTCAAGAGCGCGCCCACCGGGCAGATGTCCACCGTGTTGCCCGAGTACTTGGAGTCGAGCGGCTGCCCCGGGAATATGGCGATCAGCGAGTGGGTCCCGCGCTCGACCACCGCGAGCTGCGGTTCCTGGGCAATCTCGTCCATGAAGCGCACGCAGCGGGTGCACATGATGCAGCGCTCGGCGTCGTAGACGACCAGCGGCCCGAAGATCTCGCGCTTGGGCTTGATCAGCTTGTGCGTGCGGATGCGCGTGGGCTGGTGGTCGTACTCCATGTAGTAGTCCTGGAGCTTGCACTCGCCCGACTGATCGCAGATGGCGCAGTCCACCGGGTGGTTGATGAGGTGGAACTCCATGCACCCGCGCTGGTTCTCCTTCACCGCCGGCGAGGTGGTGACGACCTTCAAGCCTTCCTTGGCCCGCACCTGGCAGCCCGGCACCAGCCGGCCGGGCGCGTCGCTCGTCTCCACCAGGCACATCCGGCACTGGCCGGCGATGGACAGGCGCGGGTGGTAGCAGAAGTACGGGATGTGCACGCCGATACGGCGGGCCGCCTCGATCAGGTTGTCGCGCTGATCGGCCTCGACGGGCCGGCCGTCGATCTCCAGGTGCACCACCTTGGCGGCGCCGTCGCTCATTGCTCGACCTCGCCGCCGATCATGTTGATCGAGTCGAAGATGGGGATGATGTCCGCCACCATGTGGCCCTTGATGAGCCGCGGAAGCGCGGAGAGGATCGGGAACCCCGGCGCGCGCACCTGGATCGCGTACGGCTTCCCCTTCCCGTTCGAGACGACGTGGAAGCCCAGCTCGCCGTTGGCTCCTTCGCAGTAGGCGTAGACCTCTCCGGCGGGGACCTGGATGCCCTCCATGATCAGCTTGAAGTGCGCCATCACGCCCTCGATGGAGCTGAACACGTCCCTCTTGGGCGGCAGGGCGTAGCGCCAGTCGTCGACGATGATCGGCCCCGGCGGCATCTGCTCCAGGCACTGCAGGACGATCCGGTGCGACTGGCGGATCTCCTCCAGCCGCAGGACGTACCGATCGTATGTGTCGCCGCGCGAGCCGAGCGGGATCTCGAACTCCATCCGGGGGTACACCGAGTACGGATGCGCCTTGCGCACGTCGTAGTTCACGCCGCAGGCGCGCAGGCAGGGGCCAGTGAAGCCCCAGTCGAGCGCCTCCTCGCCGGAGATCGCCCCGACGCCGCGGGTGCGGTCGACGAAGATGCGGTTGCGGGTGAGGAGCACGTCGATCTCGTTGGTCAGCTCCAGGACGCGCGGCAAGCACTCGCGCAGCTTCTCCACCCAGCCGGGCGGCATGTCGTTGGCGCAGCCGCCGACGCGCATCCAGCTCACGGTGACGCGCGCGCCGGACAGCTCGGCGATGCGGTCCCAGAGCAGCTCGCGCGCCTCGATGGCGTAGAGGAAAACGGTGAAAGCGCCCAGCTCGAGTCCGATGGCGCCGATGCAGGTGAGGTGGTCAGTGATGCGGCTGATCTCGCCGGTCAGCACGCGGATGTACTCGGCGCGCTCCGGCACCTGAAGGCCAATCAGCTTTTCGACGGCCATCACGTAGCCGATGTTGTTCAGGAAGGGCGAGACGTAGTTGAGCCGGTCGGTGTACGGCAGCACCTGTGTCCAGGTGGAGTTCTCGGACGACTTGCTGAAGCCGCGGTGGAGGAAGCCGATCTCCGGCACCGCCTCCACGATGGTCTCGCCGTCCAGCGTGACCACCAGGCGCAGCGTGCCGTGCATGGCCGGGTGCGAGGGCCCCAGGTTGACCGTCGTCAGGCTGGACGGCAGCTCCGATTCCAGCGCGAGCGGGTCGTGGTCCTGTCGGGCGTGCTCAGTCATAGGCGTCCGGGTCGACGTTGGCGCGGCCGACGTGCGTTTGGCTCATGGGCACGCCCGCCCCGCCCGGACCGGGGCCGGGACCGCGCACCAGGTCAGGGAAGTCCAGCTCGGGCACCAGCGGCTGCCGCTTGCGCACCGGGTAGTCCTTGCGCAGCGGGAAGCCCTGGAACTCGGGATACATCAGGATGCGCGTCAGGTTCGGGTGGCCGACGAACTCCACGCCGAACATGTCGTAGACGTAGCGCTCCCACCAGTCGGCGGTGCGCCACACGGAAGTCACGGTGGGCACCTTCACGTCGTCGGAGCGCAGCTCCACGCGCAGGCGCAGCCGGTGCTTCTTGGTGACGCTGCCCAGGTTGTACGCCACTTGGTAGCGCGGCTCGACCGAGGGCTTGCGCTCGAGGTCGTAGGCCGGCACCTCGATGGACGCGAGCGCCCCGCCGCCGGTCGCCTCCTTCGCGAAGGTGAGCAGGTCCACGCAGGCGATCTGCGCGAGCAGCTTCAGGTCCGCGCGCGGGTCCTCCTTGAGGAAGCGGCACACCTCGGCCAGCCGCTCGCGGCGCAGGACCGCCACCTCGTCGCCGCGGTGTCCCGGCAAGGAGACGATGGCGTCGGGGTGGGTCTCGCGGAGGAGATCGATCAGCGATTGAGCCACTTGGAGAGGAACCTCTTTTTCTTTTCCGCGCCGTCGTCGTCCAGCTCGGGCGACTTCTCCACGCTGTGCAGCCGGTGGCGCTGCGACTGGATCTTCTCCTGCAGGATCTTCAGCCCGTCGAGCACCTGCTCCGGGCGGGGCGGGCAGCCGGGCACGTACACGTCCACCGGGATCACCCGGTCGGCGCCCTGCGCGGTGGCGTAGTTGTCGTAGAAACCGCCCGAGGAGGCACAGACGCCGAAGGCCATCACCCACTTCGGCTCGGTCATCTGGTCGTAGACCCGCTTGAGGACGGGCGTCTGCTTCACGTTGATGGTGCCGACGATCATCAGGAGATCCGCCTGGCGCGGGGTGAAGCGGGGGAACTCGGCGCCGAAGCGGGCCAGATCGTAGCGGCCCGCCATGACGCTCATGTACTCCATGCCGCAGCAGGCGGTGACGAACGGGTACTGGAAGAGCGAGTTGGCGCGCGCCCAGCCTAGCGCGCCGGAGATCTTGCGCTCGAAGAACCCCAGCGCCTCGTCGCTGCGGGTGAGCAGCACCGGCAGCGAGTCCTCGGGAGGGAGGTGGAGGCTCTCCGGGACGTTTCCCTCGGGCTTCAGGACGGGGAGCCTGCTCACGACCACTCCAGCGCGCCCTTGCGCCACACGTAGACGAGGCCGATCGCCAGGGTGGCCATGAAGGAGATCATCTCCAGGTAGGCGAACCAGCCCAGCCCCTCGGCGTGGAAGTCGCGCAGCAGCGAGCCCCACGGGTAGATGAAGACGCTCTCCACGTCGAAGACGATGAAGAGCAGTGCCACCAGGTAGAACTTGACCGAGTGGCGGGCGTGCGAGTCCCCGGTCGTGGGGGAGCCGCACTCGAAGGGGCTCTCCTTGATCGCGAAGATGCGCTTGGGGCCCAAAAAGCCTGCGAGCGCGCTGATCGCGGCGCACAGCGCACCTGCCAGGACGAGCAAGATGAGGACCGGGATGTACGGCGTGAGGTAGCTGTCCACAGGCGCGGAACTCCCTCGGAGGGCCGCGGAAAATAGCCGCGCCCATAGAGGGTGTCAACGCGGCATTTCGCAGCGCGTCGTCGGGCTACGGAAGGCCCACCGTCAGGTGCAGATTCCGCTCGGGTTCGAAGCCAGCGGCGGGCAGTTCGCGGCGGTGAAGCTCCCGGTGACGTGGCTGGTCGGGCTGGTGGCGAACGTCACGTCGAAGGTGCCCGTGTATCCGCTGCTGTCGACTTTGGTGAGCGTGACGTTGCCGCCGGTCACCACATCGAAGCTGGCGTTCTGCACGCAGTTCGCGTCGAGCGAGGTGAACGCGACGATCGCGACCTTGCCCACGACGTTGAAGCTCTCGGTCAACGCGTGCACCGGGAAAACGTCCGGCCCGGCGGGCCCGACGATGATGGTCGAACTGCTCCGCGTGCCGATCCCGAGTTGCACGGTTTGCAAGTTCCTGGGCACCTGGCGGGCGTTGATCTTCGCGCAGGTGGTGTCGACGTTGGTGATCACGACCCCGCCCACGGTATTGGAGCCGTTTTGCAGCACGGCGGAGATCGCGTCCCGCGGAGTCATTGACCGACCACCGATGGTTCCGGTGACGCTGGCGGACCCCGTGGCGAATGTCGGGCTTCCACCACCTCCGCACGCAGCGCAGACCGCGAGGACGACTGCCGCTATTCTTCTGGCCATGGGTTCCCCTCCCGTCGGACTGCGTACCCGGACCAACGGCCCTTAGTCAACGTGCAACGGGTCGTTCAAAGCGTCCACCTGGCCCGCCGCCCTCCCGGAAATGCGGGCCGCGGCAGCCGGCCCCTCAGTATCCGTCTTCAAACCCCGGGTGCCGATCGTGAGCCAGGTGTCAGCAAGCCGCCCTCGAGGCGCTCGAGCTGGTGGGGGCCGATTTGCTCTTCCCGACGCTCGATGGCGTGCACGAGGTCGCGAAGGCGCGAATTGAGCGGAGCCGGCAGACCGGCCTGGCGCGCCGCCTCCGCCACGGTGCCATTCAGATCGTCCACCTGACCTGCCAGCCTGCCGGAAAGGAGCCGCTGCAGCATGCCGCTGCGCTGCCGCGGGCGGCGGCGGGCGGCGAGCCAGATGAGCGCATGCTGGATGGCGGCGGGCATCGCGCCGGGAACGAACCACCGCGGGTCGAGGCCGACGACCTTCTCCAGATTCACCCGGCGCTTCTTCGCCACCGCGATGGCCTCGCCGACGATGTGCAGCGCCAGCCGGCGCGCGTCGCGCCGGGCGGCCAGTCCGCCGAAGTCGAGTCCCGAGATCGCGCACAGGGTGGAGAGCGCGCAGTTGAACGCGAGCTTCGTCCAGCGAGCGCCGCGGAGGTTCGAGGTCACTCGCACCGGGAA
>DATFTN010000137.1:0-33096 GCA_035261845.1 Myxococcales bacterium
CCCTCACGTTCTTGGAGGTCGGTCGCTACAAGGTGCTGCGCGAGGAGCTGGAGCGGGCCCAGCGCGAGCTGGAGGCGGCGTATGAGGAGCTCCAGTCGACGAACGAGGAGCTGGAGACCACCAACGAGGAGCTCCAGTCCACCAACGCCGAGCTGGACGCGACCAACCGCGAGCTGGCGCATCGCACCGAGGAGATGAACAAGCTGGCGTTCAACCAGCGCGCGATCATCCGGAGCCTCTCGGCGGCGGTGATCGTCCTCAACGAGAGCGGACACATCACCATGTGGAACCTGGCCGCCGAGCGCCTCCTCGGCCTCACCGAAGGAGAGGCCTTGGGGCAGGTGCTCTGGACGCTCCACATCCCCGCCCTGGACCGGTCGGTGCTGGCCAAGGTGCGCAAGGCGCTCGGACAGAAGCTGGGGACGCGCTCGGAGGACATCGCGTACGAGACGCCCAGCGGCGGCACGGGAAAGGCGACGCTGTCCGCCGTGCCCATCCTGGACGGCGGGGCCGCTATGGGGGCGGTACTGATCTTCGAGGACGCCACGAAGGTGTCCTCGCTCGCCGCCGAGAACGCCAGGCTCAAAGAGACGAACAATCGTGGAACGCAAAACGCCGATCGATGACGCCTCGACGGGGACCGAATCCGGCGCGCTGGCCGAGCTCCGCACCAAGTACCAGGAGCTGGCGCGCAAATACGGAGTCCTGGTCAGGCGCCTGGAGGTGCGCAACGCGCACCTGCTGAAGCGGCGCGCCGCGGCGCAGAGCTCCGTCTACCGGCTCGGGTTCTGGGCGCTCGCCGCGACCGGGAACGGCCTCGCGCTGGTGAATGACGGTGCGATCACCACCCGGAACGCCCGCTGGCACGAGTTGGACGCCGCACGCGGCGGATGGATCCGCGAAGGCAACGTTTCGCCCACTGCCTACCTGCACCTGTCGCAGATCGCCGAGCACGAAGCCAAGCAGCTGCCCGAGAGTCCGCCCGCGGTGCTCGTACGGCGCTATCGCAGCGTCGAGGGCGAGCAGGTGGTCGAGGTGCGCCTGGAGCGCGTCGAGTCGCCGCGCGCGCCCGTGCTGGTCCTGGCGCAGGACGTGACCGCGCAGGTCCAGGCGGAACAGGAGCTGTCGCACCTGCGGGAGGCGCTCTTCCAGAGCGAGCACATGAGCATCCTGGGCGAGCTGGCCGCCTCGATTGCTCACGAGATGGGAAACACCCTGCGGGCGATCAGCACCCGGGCTGCCGTCCTCGCGCAGGACCGGTCGGTGATGGCGGCTCACGCGGAGCTGATGACCGGACTGCAAGAAAGCGCAGAGGCGGCGTTGGAATCGGTGCGCAAGCTGCACGACCTGGCCCGTTCGGGCCGGCTCCAGCCCGGGCCGGTCGACCTGACGGACGTGCTCCAGCGCGCCGTCGAAGTGCTGAGCTTGCGCCAGCCGCCGGGAGCGCCTGCCGTCAGCGTGCATCTCGACGTGCCCGAGCTTCCTCCCGTGCTGGGGACCACCTCCGAGCTCTCCCACCTCTTCGTCACGCTGCTGTTCAACGCGCGCGATGCGATGCCGGACGGGGGCAAGATCGAGATGCGGGTCGAGCGCGTCGGTGACAGGGTCCGCGTCGGCGTCGGGGATCAAGGATCGGGGATCGCACCGAAGACCATGGCACACCTCTTCCAGCCGTTCTTCACCACGAAGGGCCACGCCGGTACGGGGTTGGGCTTGTGGCTGGCGCAGAGCACGATGCGGCGCCTGGGTGGATCGATCGCCGCGCACAACCGGAAGGCGGGCGGGGCGGAGTTCGTGGTCGAGTTTCCGCTGGCAGGGGACGGCCGGGCGATCACGCGGAGCCGCCGTCCGGCACGTCGTCCGGAGCGAACTGACCGGCACGGCTGAGCACTTCCCGCATCTTCCAGGCACGCTCCCGCGCGGCCACCCGGCGGAATCTCACCTTCGTGGCCCGCGATCCAGGGCGCCGTTCGTCTCCTGGTCCAGGACCGGCGGGATCGGCGGATGGACCTCCACCTTCTGGTGGGCGAGCTTGTCGATCAAGGTGGCGATCTGCGCGATGGGAAGGCAGTAGTCGACCTTCAGGTGTTCCAGCGCGCTGCGAGGCATGTCGGCACAGAGAGCTTCCTCCGGGTCCTGCACCACCGTGACGCCGCCCAGCTTCTTCACCGCGACCAGGCCCGCCGTCCCGTCATCGAGGGCGCCGGAGAGCACCACCCCCACGACGCGTGCTCCGTGAAAACGCGCGGCGGTGCGAAAGAGGGTGTCGACGGCGGGACGGTGGCCGCCTTCGGCAGGGCTGCGGGTGAGGCGCACGACCCCGTCGTCCACCACCATGTGCCGGCCGGGAGGGGCGACGTAGATGCGACCTGGTTCCAAAGCCTCGCCATCCTCGGCGTGCTTCGCGGCCAGGGGCCCGGCTCCGGTCAGGATGCTCGGGAGGATGCTCTTGTGTTCGGGTGACACGTGCAGCACGACCAGCACCGCGGCGGGGAGGTCCTTGGGGAGCTTTCCCACCAGGAGACGCAGCGCTTCGACGCCTCCGGCGGAAGCCCCGACGACGATGATGTCATGTCCCGGCATTTCACTCGCCTTGCCGGCAGTCTACGCCCCCCGAGGGAAATGCGCACCCTCCCTGCACCATGCGCACAGCCGCTGGCTCGCCTCGATGAGCCGCCTGGAGCGGCGGACGTTCCGCTCCGAGGAGGCGGTCCGTGCGCGAGACTGGAGCAGCAGCTTCAGCGCGGAAGGGAGACGATCGGGGATCCCGGCGAGCACGAAGCGCATTCATCCTCTCGGCTCGGTCATGCAGCAATCGCTAACGCCCCTCGAGGCTCGCCGATTACTACCCTGTTGGTTGCTATTTTGGATGCGTGGTCTTGCGTGGTCCCCCCGGGGGGGTCTCGCTTTCAAGGCCGTTCGGCGCTAAGGGGGGGGGGGCCATGAGCTACAAGGTTGCGCTCGTCGATGATCACCGCTTGTTCCGCGAGGGACTGCGCGCGCTGCTCGCAGTGCAGCCCGATCTCCACGTCGTCGGGGAGGCAGCCGAGCCGGGCGAAGCGTGCGCCTTGGTCGATGCCCAGGATCCGGACCTGGTCGTCCTCGACGTCTTGCTGGGACCGTCCTCGGGCGTGTCGCTGGCGCGCGAGCTGCTCCGCCGCTCGCCGAGGCGGAAAGTGCTGATGCTCAGCATGCTCCTCGACGAGGAGCACGCGGCGGAGGCGCTGGAAGTGGGCGCGCTCGGGTACGCCGGGAAGGTCCAGTCGCTCGATGAGGTGCTGGAGGCGATTCGCACCGTCGCGGCGGGCCGCGTCTACGTGCCGTCGGTCCTCTCACGCTTCGTGGTCCAGGACTACCTGCGCCTGCGCCGCGGCGATGGCCTGGCGGATTCCCCGCTGGGCCGGCTCACCCGCCGCGAGCGCGAAGTCTTCGACCTCATCGTGGCCGGGGGAACCACCGCGGCCATCGCTGAGCGGTTGGACATCAGCCACCGCACCGTCGAGACGCACCGCAGCCGCATCCTGCACAAGCTGAAGGCGCGCTCGGCGGCGGACCTGGTCCGTCTTGCGGCCCGGTTGAAGCTGCTCCCATTGTCCACTAACTGAACGATCGCGCGTGACGGAGGTCACGGACCGGACAGAATCGTCCCGGTTTCTTGCGTGTTCCTTCGTATGGACCGCGCCTGTCCATACCGCAGTTTGTGTTGCCGGGCGTACCCGGGAGAGTGCCATGTCGCCGCTCAAACTGGGCCTCGTCGACGATCACCGCCTCTTCCGGGAAGGAATGCGGGCCCTGCTCTCCACCCAATCGGATTTTCAGCTCGTCGGCGAGGCGAGCCAGGCCCAGGACGCCTACTCGCTCGTCGATCGCGCGCAGCCGGACGTCTTGCTCCTCGACGTGTCGCTGCCTCTGGCCAGCGGGGTCAGCGTGGCGCGCGAGATCCTCAGGCGCCAGCCGCACCAGCGGATCCTCGCCATCAGCATGTTCGCCGACGAGGAGCACATCGCCCAGGCGCTGGAGGTCGGGGTGCTCGGCTACGCCACCAAGGACCTTTCCGCGAACGAGCTGTTTTCCGCGATCCGCGCGGTAGGCCAGGGACAAGCCTACCTGGGTCCAGGGATCTCCCGCGTGGTCCTCGAAGAATACATGCGCATGAGGCGCACCGGCCGGGGGCCGGAAACGCCGCTGCGCGGCCTCACCCAGCGCGAGCGCGAGATCTTCGACCTCGCGGTGCGGGGCCTCTCCAACCAGGACATCGCCTCCCAGCTCTCCATCAGCAAGCGCACGGTGGAGACGCACCGCGGGCGGATCATGCGCAAGCTGCACGTGCACTCCGCCACCGATCTGGTGCGGCTGGCGGCCCGGCACGGGCTGCTGGACGCCTGACCTTCGCGTGAACAGCTTGAGCGTCCAGGAGGAGACATGGACGCGCTTGCGTTTCGAAGAGGGACCACCAGACGGTAGAGAAGCTGCCATCGAGGAGCAGTTTGACGAAGGGCATCCTCGGTCTCGGCCGCTCATTGCGAGTGGTGCATCGCGTGTTCCCGTTCGGGTTCCGTGACGTCGGGCACGTCCGGAGGACCCTCGGGGCGGTAGTCGCGCAAGTAGATGCGGATGATGGAGAGGAACAGCGCGACCGCGATGGGGCCCACCACCACGCCGAGGATCCCGAACGCCTCGACGCCGCCGAAGATGGCGATGAAGACCAGGAGGTCGTTCATCCGGATCCGTGTGCCGACCAGCCTCGGGCGCAGGATGTAGTCGGCGACGAACACGATCACCAGCGCGCCCCAGATCAGCAGGCCGATTCCCTCGGCTAGATGGTGGCTCAAGAGAACGAACAGTGCCACGGGCACCCAGACGAGGGCAGTGCCGATCGCGGGCAGGATGGAAGCCACGCCGGTGAGCGCCGCCCACACCAGCGGGCTGTCCACGCCGAAGATCCAGTACCCGATGAACGCCACCACGCCCTGGTACAGCGCGGTGACGCCGGTGCCGAACAGCATGGCGCGCGTCACGTCGCGGATGTTGCGGACCAGCTCCCAGACCTCGCCGTCGGGGAGCGGGATCACCTCGACGAGCCAGGCGGTGCCTTCGCGCCCCTCGACCAGGAGGTAGTAGCTGGTCAGGGCGGTGAAGATGAAGACGAAGATCAGGCTGAACGTGGCCGTGATCACCTTCGTCACGCTCTTGCCCAGCACCGCGGCCAGGTCGCGCAGCAGGTCGGCCAGGCGGCGCTGGAGGCTCGCCGTGTCGAGGCCGAACCGCCCCAGGAAGGCGATCACGTCGTCACCCAGAAGGCCAGTCGTGCCCCCGTGCTGGTAGCGGTCGGCGGCGCCGCGGAGCAGCTCGAGCACGCGCGAGCCGACCACGAAGAGGAGGAAGGTGAGGAGGCCGACCATCACCGTCATCACCAGGGCGGTAACCAGGGCTGCTGCGAGCCCGGGGTGGCGGGCGAGGCGCCGGCGCTGCAGCAGTCTTTCTTGAAGCGGGTAGACGGTCACCGCGATGGTGAGCCCGAGGAAGACCGGGATCCAGATCGGCTCGAGCGTCTGCCAGAACAGGTAGGCCGCGAACGCGAACAGCACCAGGAAGGTGCCGTTCTCGAGTCTCCTCCGGTCGATTCGCGCCACGGCGGGTTAATCTAGGCCGGAACGGGCCGGAATGCTCGGGCCCCGGGAGCCGAGGAAGCGGGACGTGGCGGAGAGGACTTCCGGTTCGCGGTCGCGGTGGGGGGAATGGCCGGCGCCAGGGAGGAGAAGCGTTTCGGTGCGGCCGCGAAGACCGCGCTGGATCGCCTCGATCTGGGCCACCGTGCCGTACTCGTCGGCCTCTCCTTGGATGAGCAGGGCGGGGACGTCGATCGACGGAAGGCAGCCGGTCAGGTCCCACCCGCGAAACCCCGGGCGTAGCCACGGCCCGTTCCATCCCCAGAACGCCTCGTCGACGTGCTCGTGCCAGCGGGCCAGCCGCGCGCGCAGGTCGCCATGCTCGTATGCCTCGCGCGCCTTGGCGATGCTGGCGAGCGAGATCTCCTCGGCGAAGACGTGCGGCGCCTCCAGCACCAGGGCGCGCACGGGCTGCGCGGCCGCATGGATGAGGGCGATCGACGCTCCGTCGCTGTGGCCGAAGAGCACGGCATCGGAGATTCCCGCGGCGCGCAGCACATCGGTCAGGAGCAGCGCCTCGTCGTGCATGTAGCGGATGGAGCGCGGCAGCGGCGCCGAGGCGGAGGAGTGCCCGTAGCTCGGGCGGCTGTACGCGAAGACGGGAAGCCCGGTGGCCTCGGAGAGCTTCTCCGGGAAGTCGCGCCATAGTCCGACGGACCCCAGGCCCTCGTGCAGCAGCACCAAGGACCGGGGGCCCGGCGCTCCGCACCAGGCGATCTCCAACCGGTGCGGTCCGACGTGCAGGAACGCGGGTCTCAGGCCCGCATGCCCGCCGCGGCCGGCATCGGGGCCGGCGACTCGTCATCGAGGCGCAAGTGCCGCGTCTCGTGCAGGAAGACGCCGCCGACCACCAGGGTGATCAGCGACACGATGATCGGGTACCAGAGGCCGGCGTAGATGTTGCCCACCTTGGCGACGATGGCGGTGGCCAGAAGCGGCAGCATGCCTCCGAACCATCCGTTGCCGATGTGGTAGGGCAAGGACATCGACGTGTACCGGATGCGAGTCGGGAACAGCTCGACGAGGAACGCCGCGATCGGCCCGTACACCATGGTGACGTAGATGACCATGATGACGAGGATGAGCTCCGCCATCACCCAGTTCACCTTCGACAGGTCCGCCTTGGCTGGATAGCCGCTCGCGGTCAGCGCCGCCCGGGCTTGGTTAGGGCTCGTGGCAGGATCCCAGCCGCGGATCTCGGTGTTGCCAATCTTGGTGAGCACCGGCTGGCCCGGGGCGCCGGCGATCGCCTGGAAGTTCAGCCCGGAGCTGGTGATGAACGACCGGGCGCGGTCGCAGGCGGTCTGCTTGGTCCAGGGGCCGACGAAGATGTGGAAGTTGCACTCCGCCGGGTCGGCGGCCACCGAGATCGGCACCGATTCTTGGAACTTCTCGAGCGCGGGGTTGACGTAGTGGGTGAGGCCCCTGAAGAGCGGGAAGTACGTCACCGCGGCGATCAGGCAACCGGCGAGGATGATCTTCTTGCGCCCGATCCGGTCCGAGAGCGCGCCGAAGACGATGAAGAACGGCGTGGCAATGAGGAGCGAGAGGCCGATCAGAATGTACCTCGGGATGAAGTCGAGCTTCAGATAGATGTCCAGGAAGAAGAGCGCGTAGAACTGGCCCGTGTACCAGACTACTCCCTGCCCGGCGGTGGCCCCGAAGAGCGCGAGGAAGACGTACTTGTTGTTCGGGTACTTGAGGAAGCTGTCCTTGAGGGGCGACTTGGAGCGCTTGCCCTGCGACTTCATCTTCTGGAAGAGCGGCGACTCGTTCAGCTTGAGCCGGATGTAGATGGAGATCATCAGCAGCGGGATGGAGAACCAGAAGGCGATCCGCCAGCCCCAATTGGAGAAAGTGGCGGCCGTCTGCGACCAGCGGACGATGCCGATCACCAGCAGGGCCGCGAACATGCCGACCGTGGCTGTGGTCTGGATCCAACTAGTCGCCCGGCCGCGCTGCTCGTCGGGCGCGTGCTCTGCCACGTAGGTGGCCGCCCCGCCGTACTCGCCGCCCAGCGCCAGTCCCTGGGCGAGGCGCAGGCAGAGCAGGATGATCGGCGCGGCGGCCCCGATCGTATTGTAGACGGGCAAGAAGCCGACCAGCACGGTGGCGAGGCCCATCACCGTGATGGTGATGAGGAAGGTGTACTTGCGGCCGACCAGGTCGCCGATGCGGCCGAAGATCAGCGCGCCGAAGGGACGGACCAGGAAGCCCGCCGCGTATGCGCCGAACGCGCCGAGCAACTGGAAGGTGGTGTTCCCCGGCGGGAAGAAGAGACTCGCGAAGAACGGAGCGAGGATCGCGTACAGGTAGAAGTCATACCACTCGAAGACCGTGCCGACCGAGGACGCGATGATGACGCGTCGCTCTTCCGCCGCATCGACGCGGCGCTGGACCGGAGCAACCGAGGCTGCTTCCATCGCACCACTCATCCGTCCTCCCGGAACTTGCGCGCCGGAAACGGCGCAGCGAGGTGATTCAGTGTTTGCCGCGGCTGGAAAATGCGATCACGCGCCGCGACAGTACGAGGGGCGGCGAATGGCTGTCAAGCCGCAGGGGCGCCCGCAGATTGACGCGGGGAGCGAAAAGGCGGGAACGCCGGGGATTGATTTTTGCAAATGGGCGTGGCTAGGTGCCGCGCCATGACCCCCATTACACGGACCCTGCTGATCGGCGCCGTGCTGTCCTTCGGCGCCGCGACCCTGTCCACCCGCGCGGCGCGAGCCGCGGACACCATCAAGATCGGCGCCACGCTGCCGCTCACCGGCGCCGAGGCCCGCACCGGCGGGTTCTACAAGGAAGGCTACGAGTTCGCCTTCGAGCAGCAGAACAAGAAGGGCGGCGTCAAGGTCGGCGACAAGACCATGAAAGTCGAGCTGGAGCTGCTCGACGACACCAGCACGCAGTCCACGGCGGTGAACCTGGCCGACCGCCTGATCAACAGCGACAAGGTGAACTTCCTGCTCGGCACCTATGCGACCAACCTGGTCGAGGCACAGAGCGCTGCCGCGGAGCAGTACCAGATGCTCTACGTGAACGGCGGCGGGGCCGCGAGCGCGATCTACAAGCGCGGATACAAATGGGTCTTCGGTCTGCTCGCTCCGGTCGAGCTGCTGGCCGAGTCGATGATGAAGTGGATCGACCAGGAACAGAAGGCAGGCAAGCTGCCGAGGCCCGCGAAGATCGCGCTCCTCTGGGAGAACACCTCGCACGGCAAGGACTTCCGCAAGGGCGTCAGCGACTTCGCCAAGAAGAGCGGCGGCGGATACGAGGTGGCAGTGGACGAGTCGTTCGAGCTGAACGGCAAGGACTTCAGCGCGCTCCTCGGCAAGGTCAAGGCGGCCAACGTCGACCTCTTCCTCTCCGACGCGCACCTGCCCGACTTCACCACCATGCAGCGCCAGTACGTGACCGCGGGGATGTGTCACAAGGTCCTCAGCTACGGCGCCCGCGGCAGCGAGAAGCAGGCCGCGGACGCTCTGGGCAAGAAGAACGTCGAGTACATCTTGAGCGCGGTGTGGTGGAGCCCGCTGCTTGCCCAGAAGAACGAGATTGCCAAGGAATTCGTCGCCGGTTTCAAGGCCAAGTACGGTCGGGAGCCGGAATGGTACCAGGCCCTCGGATTCGAGACGGCTCGCGCGCTGTTCACCGCCATCGAGCAGGCCGGTTCCCTCGATAAGACCAAGGTCCGGGAGAAGCTGGTGGTAATGAAGATTCCCTCCCTGCTCCCCGGCGGCCAGCTCGACTTCCCCGCCGAGTTCGGGCAGCAGTCGCACGCGCCGTTCGTGGTGCAGCAGAACCAGCCGGACGGCAGCGCGCCCATCATCGCGCCGGCGGACGCGGCGACGGGCAAGGGAGCGGCGCCGAACCCGAACTGCGGGAAGTAAGTGCAAGGCTTCAGCATCACCGAGCTGGTGGTGGCGGCGGTGCTGCTGGCGGGCCTGTACGCGACCATGGCGTACGGGCTCGGTCTCATCTACGGAGTGCTCCGCGTGGTGAACCTGAACCACGGCGGCGTGATCATGGCGGGCGCCTACATCGGCCTGGTGCTGCACGAGAGGCTGGGGATCGATCCGTACCTCTCCATCCCGGTCGTGCTGGTCGCCTCGTTCGGGCTGGGCATCGCCATCTACCGCGGCCTGGTGCGCCACTTGCCGCGCGGGGCTGCGGGCGGAGTGCAGTCGCTGCTCCTGCTCTTCGGCGTGTGGCTCGTCTTGCAGAACGCCGCGTATCTCTTGTTCACCGGGAACGACCAGACCATCCGCACCGAGTACTCGACCCGCTCCATCGCCGCGTTCGGCCTCTTCTTGTCGGTCAACCGGGTGGTGGTGTTCCTGATCGCGGTGCTGACGATGATCGTGCTCCACCTCTTCCTCACGCGGACCTATACCGGGAAGGCGATCCGCGCCGTGGCGCAGAACCCGGACAGCTGCACGCTGGTCGGCGTGGACGTGGAGCGCATCTACTCGCTGACCTTCGGGATCGGCACCGCGCTGGCCGGGCTCGCCGGCCTGCTCGGGGCGAGCCTGTTCTCCTTCAACCCCACCTACGGTTCGGGGGACCTGCTCAAGTCGTTCGTCATCGTCGTCCTGGGAGGGCTGGGCAGCGTGATGGGGACCGCGGCGGCGGCGCTGATCCTGGCGCTGGTGGAGGTGTTCGCCATCCTGGCGCTGCCCGCGTACCTCACCGGCGCGGTGGGTTTCGTGCTCCTCGTCCTGGTGCTGGTGCTCAGGCCGGGCGGTCTCTTCGGCCAGCGCGTGCTCGGATGAAGCTGTTGCCGCATTGGGTCTCGCGGCCCGCGCTGATCGCGCTGCTCGCGGCGCTGGCGGTGGGCGCCGTCCTGCCCAAGGCGCTGGGCCTCTCGATCTACGTGCAGAACCTGTTCACCGAGACCTTCCTGTTCGTCGCCGCCGCGCTCGCCTGGAACTGGATGGGCGGCTACCTGGGGCAGGTGAGCTTCGGCCACTCCGCCATGTTCGGACTGGGCGGATTCGTCTCCGGCCGCCTGCTGCTCGCACTCCATCTACCGTTCCCTCTCGCCTGGATCGTCGGCGGCCTTCTGGCGGCGGCCTACGCGCTGGTCTGGGGACACCCGACGCTCCGGCTGCGCGGTCCCTACTTCTCCATCGCGACCATCGGGGTGGGCGAGGCGACCCGCCTGGTGATGACCTACTGGGAAGAGTTCACCGGCGGCTCGTCGGGGCTTTCGCTGCCGATCACTCCCGGGCTCAAGAGCCAGCTGTACTGGTGGGGCCTCGCGCTCATGGGCATCGTGGTGGCCGCGTCGTACGCGCTGCGCAAGTCGACCTTGGGGCTGGGCCTTCTGGCCATCAAGAGCGACGTGGACGCCGCCGCCGACGTCGGCATCTCGCCCACGCTGATGCAGGACATCGTCCTTTTGCTCTCGGGCTTCACCGTCGGCGTGTGCGGCGCGTTCTACGCCAGCTACCAGAACTACATCGAGCCCGGCGACATGTTCGGGTTCAGGACCAGCATCTCGTTCGTGCTGATGGCGGTGATCGGCGGGGTGGGCACCATCATCGGACCGGCGCTCGGCGCCGTCGTGTTCGTCATCCTCCGCCAGTACCTGATCGGCTCGTACCCGCAGCTCTACCTGGGGATCTACGGGCTGCTCTTGATCGTGGTCATCCTCTTCGAGCCGCTCGGCATGATGGGGCTCTTCTTCCGGATCGCGCGGCGCTTCGGGCTGGTGCGGCCCGAGGTGGCAGCCAAGGCGGTGGTGGGCGGAGCGGCCGCGGGGGCGGGCGGGAGCGCGCGCGAGGGCGCTGCGCCATGAGCGCCATCCTGCGCGCCGAGAGCCTCTCCAAGCGGTTCGGCGGCCTGAAGGCCGTGGATGCGGTCGACCTCCAGTTGGAGGAGGGGGAGATCCTCGGGGTGATCGGCCCAAACGGCGCGGGGAAGACGACCTTGTTCAGCATGATCGCGGGCTCCATCCCGCCCACCTCCGGGCGCGTGCTGCTGGAGGGCAAGGTGATCAGCGGGGCTTCGCCGAGGCGGGCGGTCCGCGCGGGCGTGGTGCGGACCCACCAGATCGTGCGGCCCTTCCAGAACCTGACCGTGCTGGAAAACGTGATGGTGGGGGCCATCTACGGCAAGGCGCGGCCGCTGGGCGCGCGCGACCGGGCGCTGGAGTTGCTGGACTTCTGCGCGCTGCGCGACCGCGCCCCACAGCTGCCCGGCGGGCTGACCCTGGCCGGCCGCAAGCGGCTGGAGCTCGCCCGGGCCCTGGCCACCGAGCCTCGCGTTCTGCTGCTCGACGAGGTGGTCGCCGGGGTGAACCCCGTCGAGGCGCTGCAGATGACGGACCTCATCCGCTCAGTCAGGGCGAAACGGGGCTTGTCGATCATCCTCATCGAGCACGTCATGCCGGCGGTGATGCGGCTGTCGGATCGGGTGATCGTGCTCGACGCCGGGAAGAAGATCGCCGAGGGCAAGCCGCAGGAGGTGGTGAAGGATCCGCGGGTGATCGCGGCCTACCTGGGGGAGTCCGCCGCCGATTCGGCGGCCGCTGCTCGAGGCGGAGAGTCGATCCCGACGCCCGCGTCCAGCTCCAGCGCCGCCGCGCGGCCGACTCCTCCCTCGAATCCGACCCCGACCTCGACCGCCGCCAAGGGAGGGGCCACGACTCCTCTCTCCACCTCCAAGAAGGGTCCCGGGGAGCGGCAGTGAGCGCCGCGCTGCTCGAGGTGCGCGATCTGTCCCTCGCCTACGGCGACGTGCAGGTGCTCTTCGGCGTCTCGCTGCGCGTGGAAGAGGGCGAGATCGTCACGCTGCTGGGCTCCAACGGCGCGGGCAAGACCACCACGCTGCGCGCCATCTCCGGGCTGCGGCCGCCCCGCGGAGGCGAGGTCCTCTTCCGCGGCGAGTCGCTCTTGTCGGTCCCCGCCAGCAAGCGGGCGGAGATGGGCATCGCGCTGGTCCCCGAGGGACGCGAGCTGTGGCCGATGCTGACGGTGCGGGAGAACCTCGAGCTGGGCGCGTACACGAAGTCCGCGCGCGCGCGCAGCGGAGCGAACCTGGAACGCGTCTTCTCCCACTTCCCCCGCCTGCGCGAGCGGCACGCGCAGATGGCGGGCAGCCTCTCCGGCGGGGAGCAGCAGATGTGCGCCATCGGACGCGCGCTGATGAGCGAGCCGCGCCTGCTCATGCTCGACGAGCCCAGCCTGGGCCTCGCGCCCATCCTGGTCGACCAGGTCTTCGAGATCGTGCGCACGCTGCACCAGCAAGGGATCACCATCCTGCTGGTCGAACAGAACCTCCAGAAGGCCCTCGAGGTCGCCCGCCGCGGCTACGTCATCGAAACCGGCACCGTGAAACTCTCCGGCACCAACTCCGACCTCCTCTCCGACCCCGCCATCCGCAGCGCCTACCTCGGCCTCTAACGTGGACTAAAGCGTTTCACGCAGAGGGCGCGGAGGAAGGGGAGGGCGCGGAGGAGATCAGGTGATCACTTGATCCTCCGCGCTCTCGCTTTTTCTCCTCTGCGACCTCTGCGTGAAACGCTTGTAGGCACTTGTCCTGGGGGTGGAGTTGTGCTCGATCTGAATCCGGTCATGATTTCACAGGGCGCAATTCGGGCGTTGAGGGAGGCAGTCGGTGAGCGGAACTGCATCACCGAGCCGGAGCAGCTGCGCACCTACGAGTGCGACGGATTGACCAGCTTCCGGCTCGCTCCGGCGGTGGTCGTGCTTCCGGGGACCACCGCGGAAGTGGTGGAGGTGGTGAAGATCGCCCGTGCGCACGGGCTGCCGCTGGTTCCCCGCGGCTCGGGGACCGGCCTGTCGGGCGGCGCGCTGCCCGTCCCCGGCTGCGTGCTGGTCGGCCTGGCCCGGATGAAGCGCATCCTCGAGATCGATCTCCAGAACGGCTGGATGCGCGTGGAGCCGGGCGTCATCAACCTGGAAGTGAGCCGCCGCCTCTCCCCGGAGGGCTACTACTACGCGCCCGATCCCTCCTCCCAGAGCGTGTGCAGCATCGGCGGGAACGTGGCGGAGAACTCGGGCGGCGCGCATTGCCTGAAGTACGGGTTCACCGTGAACCACGTGCTCGGCGCGCGCGTGGTGCTCTCCGACGCCTCGGTGGTCGACCTGGGCGGGCCTGTGGCGGACACGCCCGGATACGACTTGACCGGGGCGCTGGTGGGCAGCGAAGGGACGCTGGGCATCGTGACCGAGGTGGTGCTGCGCGTCTTGCGCAAGCCCGAGGCGACGCGGACCTTCTTCGCCACGTTCCCCTCGACCGACGAGGCGGGCAACGCGGTCTCCCGGATCATCGCCGCGGGCATCGTCCCGGCGGCGATCGAGATGATGGACCGGCTGGCGATCGTGGCGATCAAAGCCGCCACCGGCGTCGACTGGCCCGACGTCGGGGCGGCGCTCTTGATGGACGTGGACGGCCCGCTCGCCGAGGTCGACCACACCGCGGAGGAGGCAGTGCGCATCGCGTGCGAGGCGGGCGCGCTGCTGGTGCGCCTGCCCAAGGACGAGGCCGAGCGGCAGACGATGTGGAAGGGGCGCAAGAGCGCTTTCGCGGCGGTCGGCCGGATCTCGCCCAACTACATGGTCCAGGACGGCGTCATCCCCCGTTCGGTGATCGCCAAGGTGCTGCGCGAGATCGACGAGATGGCGGCCCGCGCCGGGCTCCGCATCGCCAACGTCTTCCACGCCGGCGACGGCAACCTGCACCCCCTGGTCCTGTACGACGCCCGCGTGGAGGGGCAGGAAAAGCTCGCCGAGGAGGTCGGGGGCGAGATCCTGCGCGCCTGCATCCGCGCCGGCGGCTCGATCACCGGAGAGCACGGAGTGGGCGCGGACAAGGCGCCCTACATGGGCGAGCTGTTCTCGGAGGACGATCTCGCCACCATGGCCCTCTTGCGCTGCTCGTTCGACCCCGAAGGCCGCATGAACCCGGGGAAGATCTTTCCCACTCCGCGCTTGTGCGGCGACAGGCCGGGCAAGTACTCGCCGCACCCGCTGGAGGAGAGCGGCGAAGCGGGGCGCGGATGACCGCTCCGTTCCCAGCGGCGCAGTCGCTCGAGCCGCGCAGCGTGTCCGAGGCGGCGCGGCAGGTGGAGCAGCTCGCCCGGGAGCGCAAGCGCGTCGCTTTCCTGGGCGGCGGGACCGAGCTCGAGCTCGGCGCGTGGCCGGAGCGGATCGACGCGGTGCTGCGCACCCGGGGTCTCAAGCAGATCGTCGAGTACCAGCCGGCCGACATGGTGATGGTCGTCGAAGCTGGTGTGACGCTCGCCGAGCTGCAGGCGGCCGCGCGCGAGCACCGCCAGCGCCTCGCCCTCGACCCGCCCTGGCCCGACCGCGCCACGATCGGCGGCATCGTCGCCACCGGAGCGTTCGGTCCGCGCCGGGCGCGATACGGCGCCGTGCGTGACCTGATCATCGGGGTCCAGCTGGTGCGGGCCGATGGAGCGGTGGCGCGGGGCGGCGGCAAGGTGGTGAAGAACGTCGCGGGATTCGACCTGCCAAAGCTGGCCTGCGGCTCGCTGGGAACGCTGGGTCTCATTGCCGGCGCCACCTTCCGGCTGCACCCGCTCCCGGAAGCCTCGGAGACGGTGGTGCTGCCCGGCCTCTCCGCGGCGGAAGTGGTGGCGGCGATCGCGCGCGTTCGCGCCGCGCAGCTCGAGCCGGCCGCTGCGGCCGCGCTGTCGGGACCGTCCGGATACGACCTGGCGCTCTGCTTCGAAGGGTTCGGCAAGGGTGTCGAACAGCAGGTGGCGAAGCTCCGCCAGCTGGCGCCTTCCGCCCGCCCGGTGGAGGGCATCTGGTCCCGGCACGACGATGTGCGCGCCGGCGGCCCGCTGCGCCTGAAGGTGGCCTCGCTCCCCACGCAGCTGCCCGAGCTGGATCGGGTGCTCTCTCCGCTGAAGCTGCGCCTCGCCTGGTACCCCACTGTGGGCGTGGGATTCGCGAGCGGTCCTGGGGGAGAAGGAGCGGCCGCCCTGGTCGCCGACGGGCGAGCGGAGCTGTTGCGGTGCGGCGGGTCGCTGGTGGTGCAGGCGGCGCCAACCGGCCTGCGCGTCGACCGCTGGGGTCCGCCCCCGCCGTCGTTCCCGATCATGGAGCGGATCAAGCAGAACTTCGACCCGGATCACCGCCTCAACCCCGGCCGCTTTGTCGGGGGGTTGTAGCCGCTGCCGATAGGGCGGCGCTGAATCGATCGCGGACTTCTTGGGGAGATTCGAACGTGCCGGAGCGGAAGCTGATCGACGACTGCGTGCATTGCGGCTTCTGCCTGCCGGCTTGCCCGACGTACCACAACTGGAACGAGGAGATGGATTCGCCCCGCGGGCGCATCTATCTGATGAAGGGGATCGCCGACGGGAAGATCGCCCTGAACGATACGGTGCTGTCGCACTTCGACCGGTGCCTGGGGTGCATGGGTTGCGTCACCGCCTGCCCGTCCGGCGTTCGCTACGACGTCCTGATCGAAGAGCAGCGCGCCGAGATCGAAGCGGCGCGCCCGCGAGGCCTATTGGACCGCCTCTTCCGCGCGCTGATCTTCGCGCTCTTCCCGTATCCTTCGCGCCTGCGCGCTGCGGCCTTCTTGCAATTCCTCTACGCGAAGAGCGGCCTGCGCCGGCTCGTGCGCGCGCTGCGGTTGCCGTCCTTGCTCCCGGCGCGCCTCGCGCAGCTGGAGAGGCTCATGCCCGACGTCACCGCCGGGTCGCTCCGCGCCCGCCTGCCCGAGGTGGTGCCCGCCCAAGGCGAGCGGCGCGCGCGGGTGGCGCTCCTCTCCGGCTGCGTGCAGCGCGTCTACTTCCCCGAAGTGAACGCCGCCACGCTGCGGGTGCTTGCCGCCGAAGGATGCGAGGTGCTCGTCCCGCCCGCGCAGGGCTGCTGCGGAGCGCTTTCCTTGCACGCGGGGCGTGACGGCGAGGCGCGCGAGCTGGCGCGCGCGCTGATCGACACTTTCCCCGGCGACGTGGACGCGGTGATCGTGAACGCGGCCGGCTGCGGATCGCACCTCAAGGACCTGCCCCGCCTGCTCCGCGGGGACGCGCGGGCGGAAGCGTTCGCCGCCAAGGTGCGCGACGTGACCGAGTTCCTCGCCGCGTTGCCGCCGCGCGCGCCGCGCCATGCGCTGTCGGTGCGGGCCGCGTACCACGACGCCTGCCACCTGCGGCATGCCCAGCGCATCGTCGAGCCGCCCCGCCAGCTCTTGCGCGGCATCCCCGGGCTGACGCTGGTCGAGCTGGCCGATTCCGACCAGTGCTGCGGCAGCGCGGGGGTCTACAACCTGCTGGAGCCTCGCAGCGCCCGGCAGATCGGCGAGCGCAAGGTGGCGAGCGTGCTCGAGGCCGCGCCGGAGCTGCTGGTCAGCGCCAATCCCGGCTGCACGCTTCAGATCCAGTCCATCCTGCGCGATCGCGGACTGTCCCTGCGCGCCGCGCACCCGATCGAGGTGTTGGACGCCTCGATCCGTGGCGGCGCGCAGGACGTGACGTCCGCGCTGTGAACAGTCGCCGCCGGATAGGGCGGCGCTGAGCTTTTCTACGGGCCGTCGTTCGAGATCTCCTTCGAGATGTCGGCCCGCTCCTGCTCGGCGGTCTTCCGGATCCACTCCACATGCTGGATGTTCCGCGCGTGCTGCAGCTCGGCCTTGAGCTCGGTGGTGAGATCGGTGAGGCGGTCCCGCAATGCCTCGCTGCTCGCGCTGGGAATGAGGTCGCGGTCCAGCGTGGCGAGCACCGCCTCGTGGAACCTGACTTCCTGATCGATGTACGCCTTCTCCAGCTCGGCACCCGAGAGCCTCGAGAGGTCCGCACCGTCCGTCCGCTCGTCGACTGCCGTGTCGCTGCCCGACGCAGATCCGCTGCCGGCGAGACCCTGGAACTTCTGCTCGAGATCGGCGTGGTCCGCGCCGATGCGGTCGGCGAGTTGCCAGACTGCAGCCGAGACGAGCTTTCCCTTCACGGCCGCGGAAACCTGCTCCTCGGTCCGGTTCACGGCCACTACCCAGCGGGCGATCCCCGCATCGTCCGCCGTGCTCGGGGCTGGCACGGTCGGGTCGGCCATGACCCGTCCGGCGGCGCCGGCCGTCACGGCGAATGACGCGATGACCACCGTACGAAGCTTCGACATCCACACACTTCGATTCCTCACGTTTTCCATGGTGCTTCCTCCAACGTCGATTCGAGACGAAATCGCCCCCCGCACACGCCCCATGCGCATGTCCCCTTGCTCCGCAGACGATCCGGGGGGCCTTCTCAGATGAGGAGGGGTCGGACCAGGAGTAGCAGCGGAATCGGCTCGAACATGGTCCATGGGATGTCCGATGCCGCGAAGCGTTGCGCGCCGGTTCGAAGTCACGTTCGCGCACCATGCGCTGGCCGCGCTTGACATCCCCCCCTCGGCGCGTTTCCATGCGACCGCTTTTTTCGCCAGCCCTCGTGCCCGCAGCAGCCACGAAGATTCTTCGAGGAGCCTCCCGCATGCGATCGATCACGATTCCGGTGCTGGCCGCCGCCGCCCTGGCGGGCGCCGCCTCGGGCCAGGAGAAGAAGATCACGCTGGGCGCCGCCGTGCAGCTCACCGGGCGCCTGGCGAATACCGGCCGGTACTACGGCGACGGCTACCAGATCACCGTCGACAGGATCAATCAGAAGGGAGGCGTCACGGTCGGCGGCACGAAGTACCAGCTGGCTTTGAAGATCTACGACAACCAGTCGGACACCAACCTCGGGGTACGCCAGTACGTGCAGCTCTTGACGCAGGACAAGGTCAACTTCCTCCTCGGACCGTTCGCTTCGAACGACGCGCTCGACGATTCCTCGGTGGCCGAGAAGTACCAGGTCCCGATGGTGCAGGGCGGCGGGGCGTCCACGCAGATCTTCAGCCGCGGCTACAAGTACGTGTTCGGCACGCTGCCGCCGGCCGACGACTACTTCGCCAGCACCATCCAGATGATGGGCAAGCTGAACCCCAAGCCGAAGACCGTCGCTCTCATCGCCGCCGACGACTCCTTCGACGTCTCCGTGGCCAACGGGACCCGCAAGCTCCTCCAGCAGGCCGGGCTGGAGCTGGTCCTCGACAAGCAATTCCGCGAGAACAACGCCGACTTCTCGTCGATCCTCTCGCTCACGAAGTCGAAGGAGCCCGACGTGATCCTCTGGGCGGGTCACGAGGGCGAGGCGCTCAACTTCATCCGCCAGGCCAAGAGCCTGGACGTGAACCCCAAGCTGTTCTACTCGTTCACCGTCGGGGTCCCCACCGCCGACTTCCGCAAGGCCCTGGGGAAGGACGCCGAGTACGCCTTCGGCATGACGCCGTGGCTGCCCGAGAAGGACCTGAAGGACGACTGGTTCGGCGACGCGGAGGAATTCAACAAGGAATACCAGGCGCGGTTCAAGTATCCGCCCGACTACCACGCTGCCTCCGCCGCCGCGGACGTGGAGACCTTCGCCAAGGCCATCGCTGCCGCAGGCACGCTCGATCCGAAGAAGCTGCGCGACGAGATCGCCAAGGTCGACTTCCAGAGCCTCTACGGCCACGTCAAGTTCCAGCCGAACGGGCAGATCTCGCTGCCGCAGACGGTGATCGAGATCCAGGACGCGAAGGTCGTCCCCATCTACGCCGAGGACTTCCTCGCCAAGCCTCGCTACCCCATTCCTCCCTGGTCGAAGCGTTGATCTCCGCGCGCTGAGGTCCAAGTGCAGCTCTTCGGCCAGATCCTGGTCAACGGGATCCTGCTGGGCGGGCTGTACGGGTTGATGGGTCTGGGGATGGGGCTGGTCTGGGGCGTGCTGAAGATCGTGAACCTCGCCCACGGCGCGCTCATCATGCTGGGCGGCTACGCCCTCTACTTCCTGTACACGAAGGCGGGCATCGATCCATTCCTGGGCCTGCCCATCGCCATGCTGGCGATGTTCGTCTTCGGGTACGTGCTGCAGATGGGGCTGCTCAACCTGATCGTCCGATCGGCGCAGCTCAACACGCTGCTCATCACCTTCGGCCTGGACGTCGTGTTCGTCTACCTGGCGCAGCTCCTCTTCTCCGCCGACTTCCGCACCATCAATCCTCCGTACGCCGGACGGAACATCAGCCTGGCCGGCGTGACCGTGCCCTATGCACAGCTGGGCGCATTCCTGGTGGCGGTGCTGCTCGCGGCCCTCCTCTACCTGGTGCTGGACAAGACCAGGACGGGCCGGGCGATCCGCGCCAGCGCGCAGAACCTGGTCGCGGCCCGGCTGTACGGGGTCAATCCGAAGCGGATCTACGCCGTCACCTTCGGAGTCGGCGCCGCGCTGGCCGGCGCCGCGGGTGGGTTGTACGGCATCGTCTCCCAGATCACGCCCTACATCGGGGTGACGCTGACCGCCAAGTCGTTCGTCATCGCCATCCTGGGCGGCCTGGACAATCCGCTGGGCGTGGTCCTGGGCGGCCTGGTGCTGGGAGTGGCCGAGGCCATGGCCGCCCTCTACCTGGATCCGACGTACACCGACATCATCAGCTTCGGCCTGCTGGTCCTCGTCCTGATGGCGAGGCCGGCGCAGCTCGTGGGGCGCGCATGAACCGGTTCCGCTGGCTGGCGCTGCCGATCGCTGCCGTGGCGCTCGCCGTCGTCCCCTGGTTCACCTCCGACACCATCGTCCAGTACGGCATCAACGCGCTGCTCGTCGCCACGTTGGCCCAGGCCTGGAACATCATCGGTGGCTACGCCGGATATCCCTCGTTCGGGAACTCGGTCTTCTACGGACTGGGGACCTACGGCACGGCGATCGCGATGGCGC
This sequence comes from Myxococcales bacterium, assembly GCA_035261845.1. Lineage (GTDB taxonomy): Bacteria > Myxococcota > Myxococcia > Myxococcales > 40CM-4-68-19 > VBKO01. The sequence continues at coordinate 20,437 of DATFTN010000137.1, forward strand.
AGCTCCACTGGTCGTTCGGCTCCGGCCTGGTGCTGGGCGCCGTGCTGGGGGTCGCCTGCGCGCTTCTGTTCGGCATCCCCATCCTCCGCCTGCGCGGACCGTACTTCGCCATCGCCACCCTGGGGCTCGCCGCGGTGATGGGCGCCATCGCCGCCACCGTCGAGATCGCGGGAAAGAACATCGGACTCATCTTGCCCCTCTTCCGCGGGGACACGATGTTCTACGAGCTGTCGCTCCTCCTGCTCGTCGCGGCCACCGGCACCGTCGCCTGGATCGCCCGGAGCCGCTTCGGAACGGGGCTGGTGGCCATCCGCGAGGACGAAGACGCGGCCCAGGTGATGGGCATCCACACCACCTTCTACAAGGTGGCTGCGCTCACTCTCGCCGCGTTCTTCAGCGCCGTCGCCGGCGGCATCCACGCCTATTGGATCACCTTCATCGATCCGGCGAGCGCGTTCGACCCCTCGCTGAACGTGCGCATGGTGATCATGACGCTCTTCGGCGGCCCGGGCACCGTGCTTGGCCCGGTGCTGGGAGCGCTGGTGCTGTCCGCGGTCTCCGAGGTGCTGTCCAGCGCGGCGACCGGGGTGGCGAGCCTCTTCTACGGGATCGTGATCGTGGCCGCGGTGGTGCTGATGCCCAAGGGCCTGCTCGACCTGGTGAAGGGGTTCCGCGAGTATCGCTGGCGGTACTTCGCCGAGAACGTCCGGCGGTACCGGCTATGACCGCGCCCCTGTTCGAGGCCCGCGGGTTGACCAAGCGCTTCCGCGGGCTCACCGCCGTCTCGGGGGTCACCTTCCGGGTCGCGCCAGGCGAAATCCTGGGCCTCATCGGCCCCAACGGCGCGGGGAAGACGACCATCATCAGCCTGATCAGCGGCACCCTGGTGCCGACCGCGGGGGAGCTCATCTTCGAGGGACGCCACATCGAGCGGCTGCCCGCGTACCGGCGCGCGCGGCTGGGGATCGGACGCACCTTCCAGGTGATGAAGCCGTTCCCCGGCCTGTCGGTGCTGGAGAACGTCACCGTGGGGGCGCTCTTCGGGACCGGCGGCGGCGAGCGCAACCGCAAGCGCGCGGAGGAGAAGGCGCACGAGTGGCTGCGCTTCACCGGGCTGGAGAAGCGGATGGACCAGCGCGCCGACGCGCTGGGCGGGCCGGATCGCAAGCGGCTCGAGTTCGCCAAGGCGCTGGCGATGAACCCCAAGCTCCTCCTGCTCGACGAAGTGATGGCCGGCCTCACCTCCGTCGAGGTCGACCAGGTGGTCGAGCTGATCAAGAAGATGCGCGACAAGGGAGTGACCATCCTGGTCATCGAGCATGTGATGAAGGCAATCCGGCGTCTCTCCGACCGGCTCCTGGTGCTTCATCACGGGCAGCAGATCGCGGAAGGATCCACCGACGAGGTGCTGCGCGATCCGCGGGTGGTCGAGGCGTACCTCGGCAAGAGGCGCCAGTGACGGCGGCGCTGCTCGAGATCGCGGGTCTCTCCGCCGGGTACGGCGAGGTGCCGGTCCTGTCCGGCGTGGGTCTTCTGATCCGGGCGGGCGAGATCGTCACCCTGGTGGGCAGCAACGGCGCGGGGAAGACGACGCTTTTGCGGGCCGTCTCGCGGGTGATCGGCGCGCGCGGCACGCTGCGCTTCGACGGCCGTGACTTGACCGCGCTCGCGCCGGAGCAGGTCTTCGGCCTGGGCCTGGTGCAGGTGCCCGAAGGGCGCCAGCTGTTCGACCGGATGAGCGTCGAGGACAACCTGCGGATGGGCACCTACCGCCGCCGCGACGAGGATGGCATCCGGCAGAGCTTCGAGCGCGTCTACCAGCTCTTCCCGGTGCTCGCCGAGCGGCGCGAGCAGATCGCCGGCAGCCTGTCGGGCGGCGAGCAGCAGATGTGCGCCATCGCGCGGGCCCTGATGGCCGCCCCCAAGCTCCTCACCGTGGACGAAATGAGCCTGGGTCTCGCGCCGGTGGTGGTGGATCAGCTGCTGGGAGTGCTGACCGAGATCCGCAAGCAGGGCATCACCGTCCTCCTGGTCGAGCAGGACGTCTTCGCCGCCTTCAGCGTGGCGGATCGCGGCTACGTGATGGAGACGGGCCGCATCGTCCGGGAGGGCCCGGTCGCGGAGCTGCAGAACGATCCGGAGGTGCGCAAGGCGTATCTCGGGGTGCAGTGAATCCGCGGGCTTCCCCGGTGCGGTCAGGCGAGTATCAGAGCCAGCGGCGGCGGCTTCCCTCGTTCGACGAACCGCGTGTTCACGGCGATGGCGCCGTCGATCAGCGCGTTGAAGATCTCGTCCTTCAAGTTCGCGCTGCCGGGCACCACGATGAGGAGCTGCTCGCCGGGTGCGAGCGTGATCGTCGACATGTCCGCCGACGGATCGTCGAGGCAGCTCAGGCAGTCGATCCAGGCGTCCATTGTGTGCCCGTAGAAGTCGGGGAACCCGAACAGCCGCTGGCACACTGCATGGAAGGTCTTCTCGTTCCGGATCTCTTGGGTGGGCAGCACGATCCTGGGCATGGCTCAGCCCTTCACCGCACCCGCCGTGAAGCCCGCGATGAAGCGGTCCACGAACAGGTTGTAGAGGAAGGCGATGGGGACGCTGGCGATGAAGCACGCCGCCATGAGGGAGCCCCAGAAGTAGACGTCGCCGCGGACGAGGAAGCTGGGGACGCCCACGCTGACGGTGAAGTTCTTCGCGCTGGAGATGAAGGTGAGCGCGTAGACGAACTCCTGCAGGACCAGCGTGAAGGTGAAGATGACCACGGTGAGGAGGCCGGCGATGCTCATCGGCAGGATCACCCGCACGAAGGCGCCGAAGCGGGAGAGGCCGTCGATCATCGCCGCCTCCTCGACGTCCTTGGGGATCACCTTGAAGAAGCCCATCATCAGCCAGGTGCAGAAGGGGATGGTGAAGCTCGGGTAGACGAGCACCAACGCAAAGGGCGAGTCCTGCAGGTGGAGGATGCTGACCACGCGGGAGAGCGGGATGAAGAGGATGGTCGGCGGCACCAGGTAGGTGAGGAACATCATCACGCCGAGCTGCTCGCCGACGGCGCCGGTGAGTCGCGCCAGGCTGTAGCCCGCGGGGACGGCAATCAGGAGCGTGATCAGCACCACCAGCACGCCGATGAAGGCCGTGTTCCCTGCCCAGCGTACGAACAGCGTGTCGTTGAAGAGGACCCGCAGGTTATCCAGCGTGGGCGGCTGGCTGTAGATGAACGGGTTGTGGCTGGGGTCGAGCAGATCTCCGGTGCGCTTGAAGGTCGTGATCAGCATCCAGGCGAAGGGGAACGCAGCGAACGCCGAGAACGCGGCGATGATCCCGAAGTTGGCCGCCTTGCCCACCGCCCCGTGCAGCGCCTGACCTGTCGCCATCTAGGTGACCTCCGCGCGGCGGGCCATGCGCAACATGCCCACGGCCGCCGCCGCCAGCACCGGGAAGAGGAAGAGGGCCACCGCCGCGCCGCCGCCCAGGTCGCCGCCGTCCACGCTTTTGAAGAAGGCGAGGCTGGCCAGCACCTGGGTGGTGTCGAACGGACCGCCGCGGGTGAGCACGTACACCACGATCATGTCGGTGAAGGCGAACACGAACCCGAAGAGCGTCGCCACCAGGGCGATGGGCAGCACCAGGGGGATGGTGATCTGGAACATGTGGCGGAAGAACCGCGCGCCGTCGATCTCGGCCGCGTCGTGGATGTCCTGCGGGATGCCGGAGAGGCCGCCGAGAAGGATGACGGTGGCGAGCGGCAGCGTGCGCCAGACCTGCACGGAGATGACGGAGGCCATCGCCAGGGTGGGCTGGCCGAGCCAGATGGGCCAGGTGGTGGGGCCGAAGACGTGCAGGGCGCGCAGCGTCCAGTTGATCACGCTGTAGATCGAATCGAAGATCCACAGCCACCCGATGGTGCCCAGCGAGATGGGAGCCACCCACGGCAGCAGGATGAGCAGGCGGACCAGCCACTTGCCCCGGAACTCGCGCTGGAGCGCGATGGCCAGCGTGCTCGACAAGATCAGCACCAGGATCTGCGAGACGAAGGCAAAGAGGATGGTGTTGCCCAGCGCCCGCCGGAAGCTCGGGTCGCGCAGCGCCGCCTGGAAGTTCTCCAGCCCGACGAAGTTGAAGCTGTGCCCGCCCAGCGAGATGCTGGTCAGGCTGTAGACGATGGCCAGCACGAAGGGCGCGCCCACCAGCAGCGCGATGTAGAGGATGGCGGGCGCCAGCAGTACCCGGGAGAGCGCGCGCTCGTCGTCCGCCAGCCTCACGCCTTGCCCCGCAGCGGACGGGAGGGCATGCGCAGGCCGGTCTTGGGGTCGAAGAACTTCAGGTCGTTGACCTTGCAGGCGAACTCGTACGCTTCGCCCGGCGTGATGGGGAGATGGATGGTGGAGGGCAGGTTGACGATCATCTTGGTGTCGGGGGCGAGGTCCCGCAGCGCGCCGTAGAGGAGTCGATCGGCGCCAAGGTCCTCGACGCGGGTGACCCTGTACCAGAAGCTGACCAGCGGCTCGTTGCTCGAGTACACCGCCTTGGGCAACAGGTTCTCGGCGCGGAACCCGACCAGCGCCCCGTCGTTCTCGAAGAACTGCATCGGCGGCGAGCCGAGGAACCCCGCCACGAAGGTGTCGGCCGGGTCGTCGTAGACCTCCTGCGGCCGGCCCAGCTGGCGGACCTTGCCCGCGCTCATCACCGCGATGCGGTCGCCCAGGCCCATTGCCTCCACCTGGTCGTGCGTCACGTAGACGGTGGTGGTCTTGAGCCGCCGCTGGAACTGCTGCAGCTCGTCCCGCGCCATGTGGCGCAGCTTGGCGTCCAGGTTGGAGAGCGGTTCGTCGAGGAGGAAGACGTCGGGCTCGCGGACCATGGCGCGGGCTAGCGCCACCCTCTGCCGCTCGCCGCCGGAGAGCTGGCGCGGCTTGCGCTGAAGAAGGCGCTCGATGCCGAACATCGACGCCGCGGTCTTCACCCGGGCATCGATGGTGTTCGGGGCGGCGCCTTGCGCCTTGAGCGGAAAGGCGATGTTCTTCGCCACCGTCATGTGCGGGTAGAGCGCGTAACTCTGGAAGACCATGGCGATCTTCCGCTCGCGCGGCGGCAGCTCGTTCACCACCCGCCCCCCGATGAGGATGTCGCCGCTGGTTTGCCGCTCCAGGCCGGCGATCATGCGCAGCAGCGTGGTCTTGCCGCACCCGCTGGGACCCAGGAGCACCAGGAACTCGCCCTCGCGGGTCTGTAGATCCACCCCGTCGACCGCGGTGTGCTCCTGGAAGACCTTCCGGATGTTCTTGGTCTCGACCGTCGCCACCGTTGCCTCGCAATAAAAACAGGGGAGACCTCCTACCACGGAAGTCTCCCCTTCGTGACCGGCAAGCCCCCGCGCGATCCCGCGCCGCTCAGTCCAATGCCCAAGCACAGCGCCGCCCTGGGGGCGGCGAGCGGCGGCTGGCTAGAGCAGCTTGCGCTCCTTCCACTTGGCGAAGATGTCCTTCGCCTTCGCCTCGGCTTCCTTGACCGCGTCCTCGGGGCTCATCACTCCCTGGGCCGCCTTGGCGAACATGTTGTTCACGATCCACTGGCTGTAGATGTCGTCGATCGCCGCGTTGGAGTAGCCCGGATATCCGACGTTGGTGGCCCAGTCGAGCGAGTCGGCCAGGACCGCGTACTTGTCGGGCGGCTTCCCCTTCGAGTCCTTCTGCAGCATCTGCTTCAGGTCGGGGACCTGCTTGGGGAAGCAGGGGAAGTTGTAGAACTCGCTGGCCTCGAACGCCTTGTGGAAGTTTCCTACGTAGTCCACCAGGAACTTCTTCGCGCCTTCGATGTTCTCCGCGAACTTCCAGATCACGTAGACGTTCATCACGTGCTCGAGGCCCATCCGCCGGACCGATCCCTTGGCGGGCTTGGCCAGCCAGATGTCGTCGCCGATCGGCTTGCCGTCGACCATCATGTTCTTGTTTTCCGCCTCGCGGGTGATGGAGATGGCGTTCAGCACCACGCTGGCGCGTCCGGCCAGCATCGCCCGGTTGTTCGACGAGGCGTCCCAGGAGAAGACCTCGGGGGTCATGGTCTCCTGGTACAGCGCCTTGACGAACTTCACCGCCTCGATGGTGTTCTTGGAGCCGATCACCAGCCGTCCGTGCTCGTCCTGCTCCGATCCGCCGAACGAGTAGAGGATGGCGCGCATCGCCATGGCGGTGTCGATCTCCTGCGCCAGGCCGATGCCCACCGGGACGCCGCGCTTGTCCTTGATCTTCTTGCCGGCGACGCGGATTTCGTCCCAGGTATCGGGCTTCGCCCCCACCTCGTCGAAGAGCGACTTGCGCCAGTTGATCGGGTCGGGGACGTAGCTGTCCGAGAAGCCGAAGTACTTCTTCGTCTTGGGGTTGTAGGTGCTCTTGATGGCCAGGTCGATCGGCTTGCCGTACTTCTTCTCGACCTCCTCGTAGATCTCCCGGTGGTCGATGACTTCGTCCTCGTACACCGGTTTGGGCCAGAGGAAGAGGAAGAGGTCGTGCCCCTTCTTGGCCGACACCTCCGCGGCCGCCGTGGTGTTGATGGCCGGGATGCCGACGTTGTCGACGATCACGTCGGTGTCGTTCTTCTCGCCCCACTCCTTGATGTACTGGTTGTTGAACCACTTGTCGTAGCCGGGGACGAAGTGGTTCCACTGCAGGATCTTCAGCGTCTTCTTGGCGGCGCGGCCGGTACGCGGCAGGAAAAGTCCCGCGGCAGTGGCGGTCCCCGCCGCCTTGATCATCTGACGTCTGCTGAACCTCTGACCCATGAGCTCCTCCTTCGATCTCGAGTTGGCTGCAGGGCGGTGCGTCTGAAGGGCACCTCCGACGAGGGCCGGAAACTAGAGCACTCGCGAGATCGAGTGTCAAGGCGGCGCGGATTTGCTTTCGTTTGTGCGGATTGCGAGGATGCGCGCCGATGCCGAGCCGTTTGATAGGCCTCGCAAAGTCCGTTCCCCCTGATGCGTAACCTCGAGTTCACACCGTCGTGTTGCAAACACGGACGGCTTGGGGATAGATGCGTCGCGATGCTCGCCTGGCTGCTCAACGAGTCCCCTCGCCTGCCTGCAGCGAAAGGAACCCCATGAAACGCATCGCTCTGCCTCTGGGCCTCGCCGCCCTGCTGGTGTCCTTCTCCGCATCCGCGATCAAGGTGCCGACGGGCACCGACGACATCAACCTGAACATCAACGTCCTGCTCCAGGCCCGCTACGAAGGCACCTTCGAGCAGTCCGTGGAGCGGTCGTTCGACAGCGACTTCTTCCTGCGCCGCGCGCGCCTCCAGGCGTCCGGCACCGCGTACAAGACGATCAGCTTCCTCATCCAGTTCGACAACTCGAACTTGGGGAAAAGGGGCTCTCCCACGAGCGTCGCCGCAGCCTCGAACCCGTCGTTCGTCCAGGACCTGGTGATCGGCTGGACTCCCATCGAGGACCTCACCATCGAAGGTGGCCTGCTGCTCATTCCGAACTCGCGCATCCTCGGCCTGTCCGCGTCGGGCGGCCAGGTGCAGGTCGAGGCCCCGCTCGACATCATCTTCCATAACCTGGACCGCGGGAACCGCCAGGTCGCCGTGGAAGCGCGCGGCTTCCTCCTCGGCCACAGGATCGGCTATCGCGGGGGAGTCTTCGAGGGGTTCCATTCGACGGCGGTGACGGCCACAGGAGCCACCACCCCCATCAACCCCGGCGGCAAGCCGCTGCTCGCCGCGCACGTCCGATTCAACCTGATCGGCGACGAGACCGGGTACGCGTACAACGCGATGTACATGGACGGAAAGCCGCGCGCCTCCGTCGGCGGTGGCTTCCAGTACCAGCCCAGGGCGGCCTGCCCCAACTCGCTGACGAACTGCAGCCTCGTCGGCGCCGGAACGCCCGCAGCCACGGCCACCGTCAACGACTTCTGGTTCTACGGCGGCGACTTCTTCGTCGACTTGCCGGTGCCAGGCCCGTACGACATGGAGTTCTCGGCCGACGGCGGGGTCTTCCGCTGGGACTACGGCGACAACTACAACCGCACCGGCGTCGCCTACGCCGGCTCGCTGAACTTCCGCCTCGGCCAGGTCGCCGCGTACGTCAGCGCGTACAAGTACGGCTCGGGTGCTGGATTCCCGCACACCGCGGACCGGAAGAAGATCGCCGGCGGCCTCGTCTACTTCGTCAGGGGCCACGCGTCCAAGATCACGCTCGAGTTGAACAGCATCACTCCGGGCACCGCGGGCACCCCGGCGAGCGTTGCTCCGGGGTCGAGCAACTCGGGCCTGAACGGGGCCAACTCGACGACCGCGCTCTGGCTGCAGGGCCAGGCCGCGTTCTAGTCCCGCGTTCTCTGGCGTCCCCGTCCCGGGTTCCCGCCCGGGGCGGGGCGATGCCTTATTCTGGCTTGAAGTCCAACGCGGTCGTGATCGCGATCGCCGCCTTGAGCGAGCGGTACACCGGGCACGAGTCGGCGTACACTGCATGCGCGCGCTCGGCCGCTTCCTGCTGCGCGGCGGGAGCACTCAGCTCCATCCGCACGTGGATGCGCCGGATCACCAGCACTCCGCCTTCCAGCTCCACTTCGCCGGTCGCATACCCCACCAGCTTGCCGTCCGGGTCCACGTGGCGCGCTGCCAGCGCCCCACCGAGCGTCCCGACCAGTCAACCTGCCGCGGCGGCGACCACGTAGTCCAGCGTAGTCGCGTGCGGCTCGTACGTCCCGGGCTGCGCCTTGTAGTGCACGGCCACCGGGCCGTGCGTGCTGAACAGCACCGGCTCCTTCTCCGCCGGCAGATACGCGCGCCGCAGCGGGCCCTTCACCCGCTCGACGCGCACCTCGGACCGATATGCCACCTCGCCCATGCCTGCCTCCTTGCCGGAATGGTTGCCACGACCTCCGCGCCGTGAAAAGCACAGCGCCGCCGAATACGGCGGCGGCTGTTTGCGCTCGCCCGCATCCGATGATTCCATAGCCGCCCGGAGGATTCCATGGGCGGCTACGAGCAGGAATACCGGCGCTCGCTCGACGAACCGGAGGCCTTCTGGGGCGAGGTCGGTCGGGAGGTCCACTGGACGAAACGCTGGGACCAGGTGCTCGATCGCTCGAACGCGCCCTTCTACCGCTGGTTCAGCGGCGGAAGCCTCAACACTTGCTTCAACGCCGTCGATCTCCACGTCGAGCAAGGGCGGGGCGAACAGACCGCCCTCATCTGGGACAGCCCGCTCGCCGGCGAGGTCCGCCGCATCAGCTACCGCGAGCTGCGCGACGAGGTGGCGCGCTTCGCCGGCGCTCTACGGCGGATGGGCGTCGGGCGCGGAGACCGCGTGGTCGTCTACATGCCCATGGTCCCCCAGGCGGTGGTGGCGATGCTGGCCTGCGCCCGCCTGGGCGCCGTCCACTCGGTGGTCTTCGGCGGATTCGCCTCGCACGAGCTGGCTGCCCGGATCGACCACGCCCAGCCCAAGGTGGTGGTGAGCGCCTCTTGCGGCATCGAGCCGGGCCCCCGGACCATCCCGTACAAGCCGCTCCTCGACAAGGCGCTGGAGCTGTCCAGGCACCAGCCCGACCGCTGCATCATCCTGCAGCGGCCCCAGCAGGAGGCCCGGCTGGGGCCGCGGGACGTCGAATGGTCGCGGGCGCTCGAAGGCGCCGAGCCGGCGGACTGCGTGCCGGTCGCCGCGACCGATCCGCTCTACATCCTCTACACCAGCGGCACGACGGGCAGTCCCAAGGGCACCGTGCGCGACAACGGCGGCCACGCGGTGGCGCTCAAGTACTCGATGCGCGCCCTGTATGCCGTCTCGGCCGGCGACGTCTTCTGGGCGGCTTCCGACATCGGCTGGGTGGTGGGTCACTCCTACATCGTCTACGCGCCGCTCTTCTCCGGCTGCACCAGCATCCTCTACGAGGGCAAGCCGGTGGGCACGCCCGACCCGGGCGCGTTCTGGCGGGTCTGCTCGCAGCACGGGGTGAACGCCCTCTTCACCGCGCCGACCGCCTTCCGCGCCATCAAGCGCGACGACCCCGGCGGCGCGTACATCCGGAAGTACGACCTCTCCCGCTTGCGCGCGCTGTTCCTCGCCGGCGAGCGGTGCGACCCGGACACGCTGGAGTGGGCGCAGCAGCGGCTCCGGATCCCGGTGATCGATCACTGGTGGCAGACCGAGACCGGCTGGGCGATCTGCGGGAACCCGATGGGGCTCACCCGCTTTCCGGTCAAGCCCGGCTCGGCCACCATGCCGATGCCCGGATACGACCTGCGGATCCTCGACGACGAAGGACAGGAAGTGCCCGCGGGACGGACTGGGAGCATCGCGATCAAGCTCCCGCTTCCACCCGGGACACTGCCGACTTTGTGGAAGGACGACGCGGGCTACCAGCGCGGGTACCTGTCGCGCTTCCCCGGCCACTACTTGACCGGCGACGGCGGCTACCGGGACGAGGACGGCTACTGCTTCGTGATGGGGCGCATCGACGACGTGATCAACGTGGCCGGCCACCGGCTCTCCACGGGCGCGATGGAGGAGGTGCTGGCCTCGCACCCCGACGTCGCCGAGTGCGCGGTGATCGGCGTGCAGGACGAGCTCAAGGGGGAAGTGCCGGTCGGCTTCGTGGTCTACAAGGCGGGCGTGCAGAAGCCAGAGGAGCAGGTTGTGCGCGAGCTGGTCGATCGGGTGCGCGAGCGCATCGGGCCGGTCGCGTTCTTCAAGACCGCCACCGTGGTCAAGCGCCTGCCCAAGACGCGCTCGGGGAAGATCCTCCGGGGCACGATGCGCCGGATGGCCGACGGGCAGGAGGTGCGTGTCCCTCCCACGATCGACGACCCCGCCATCCTCGACGAGATTCGCGGCGCCTTGGAGAAACTGGGGTATCCCAGGAAGGCGTGAAGCACGATGCATCCCTGGCCGCGCGGTCTCAAGATGCTGCCGATCCCGCCGATCAAGCAGGCGTGCCCATGCGCGCGCTGGTGGCCACGTCCGGCCTTTTCGCGGCGCTCGCCCTCGTCGCCCGGAGAGTCTTCCCCTGGCTCCAGGCGAACCGCGAGCGCCAGGAGCGCGCGCTCGCCCAGGTGGCGCAGGGCGCCCGGCAGGCGCAGCAGCAGGCGCGCGACAGCGAGGATCGGGCCCGGCTGCTGCTCGATTCCACGGTCGAGGCGATCTGCGGCCTCGACCTGGACGGCCTGATCACCTTCTGCAACTCCGCCGCGCTGCGCATCCTGGGGCTCTCCGCGCCCGAGCAGCTCCTCGGGCGCAGCTTCTACGCCCTGGCGCGGATGCCGGGCGCCGAGCAGCCGGTGCCCGCGGTGTGGATCGACGCGGCGGTGCGGTCCTACGCTCGCCTCGAGCAGGAGCTGCACCTCGTGCGCGGCGACGGCGCCCTGGTCCCGGTGCAGCACTCGGCGGCGGCACTGCTCCGCCAGGGAAAGCTGGTCGGGCGGGTGGTGACCTTCCTCGACATCACCGAGCGCAAGCGCGCCGAGGAGGCGCTGCGCAAGTCGGAGAAGCAGCTGCGCATCGCGGATCGCCTGGCCACGGTCGGCACCCTGTCGGCCGGCGTGGCCCACGAGATCAACAATCCGCTCGCCTACACCCTGGCCAACCTCGCCTACGCCCGCGACGCCCTCTCGCGCCTGCCCGAGGCGCTGCCCGGCGTCGACGTCGCCGAGCTGCGGACCTCCATCGCGGAGGCGAGCGAGGGCGCCGAGCGGGTGAAGCGGATCGTCAAGGACATGAAGACGCTCTCGCGCACCGACGACGAGCACGTGGCACCCGTCGACGTCGAGGCCGCCCTGGACGCGAGCCTCAACATGGCCACCCACGAGCTGCGCCACCGCACGCAGGTGGTCAAGGACTACGGCAAGGTGCCGCTGGTGCGCTGCAACGAGGGCCGCCTGGTGCAGGTCTTCCTGAACCTCCTGGTCAACGCGGCCCACGCGATGACCGGCAACAACCCCGACCGCAACGAGCTGCGCCTGGCCACCTGCCTCGACGGCCAGGGCCGGATCGCGGTGGAGATCTCGGACACGGGCGTGGGCATCTCCGAAGACGTCCTGCCGCGCATCTTCGATCCCTTCTTCACCACCAAGCCGGTGGGGGTGGGAACCGGCCTCGGCCTCTCCATCTGCCACAGCCTGATCGCGGGGATGGGAGGCGAGATCGAGGTCGCCAGCAAGGTGGGCGTCGGCACCCGCTTCCTCATCCTGCTCCCGGCTGCCGCGTCTTGACGGGCGCTTGAACCCCGCCGCCCCGCCCATGCATCCTCGGTCCGTGCCCACCGAACTGATCGCCCGCGAGGCGCTGCCGCTCGACCTGTTCCAGCAGCCGGCCTACGCCATCGTGCGGCCGCTCTGGTCCCTGCTCGGACGGGTCTACCGGGTGTACACGCCCGACGGACGGCTGGCGATGTTCGTGCGCCGTCCGTTCCTCCGCATTCGCGATCGCCTCATCCTGTTCGCGGACGAGGACGAGACCGTCCCGCTGCTGGAGATCCGCAACCGCTCCTTGCTCAGCTTCAACATGTGCCACGACGTGCTCGACGCGCTGAGCGGCGTGCGCCTCGGATCGGTGCGTTCCCGGGGGCTCTCCTTCATGTGGCGCGACGCCTGGGACGTGCTCGATCCCGAGGACCGGGTCTGCGGGAGCATGCAGGAGGATACGCTGTCGCTCTTCCGCCG
>DATFTN010000138.1:0-6131 GCA_035261845.1 Myxococcales bacterium
GATTCGCCATGCCAGAATGTCCAGCCCGAGTCAGGTTAGTTCCCGCGAGGCTCGAGCACCAGGAAGTACTGGTACGGCAGGAAGGTGTGCTCCTGGACGAGCGCGAGGCCGGCAGCATCGGCTTGGGAGAGGAACTCTTCCCTCGTGAGCTTGTGCTCCGGCGGCGGGCCGACCGGCAGCTCCCGCTTGTGGAAATCGATGTTGACGATGCGCCCCCCTGAGCGCAGCGAGCGTGCCAGCCGCCGCAAGTACGCCGGCCCGCCGGGAAAATGATGGTACGTGTCGACCACCAGGATCAGATCGCAGGCAGCAGGAGGCAGCAGCGCGTCGTCGTCCAGGGCGAGGACCGGGGTGACGTTGCGGACCCCGGAGTCACGCAGCCGCTTGCGCAAGGTCGCGAGGATGCGAGGGTCGACGTCGACCGCATAGACGCGGCCGGTCTCGCCCACCGTTCGCGCCACCGGCAAGGTGAAGTACCCCGGGCCCGCGCCCACGTCGCAGACCACCTGGCCCGGCTGAAGCGCGAGCGCCCGGAGCACCTGGTCCGGCTTCTGCCATTCCGCACGGGACGGGTCCTCCATCTTGGCGATGTAGGAGTCCAGGTCCTCGGGATTGCCGTGCCGGCCGTGCATCTGTGCGGCAAGTGATAGCGCGATCGCGGCGGTGACGGCCAGCATGGGCCGCTTATAGCAAGAGCCAGGAGTCTCCGAACTCGTGCGTCAAGTAGCCGTTCCGCTCGGAATGCGCATGGGCGCGCGCGAGCAGCTCGGCGGGAGCGAACGCGTGCAGGAGCGCGTAGTGGCTGGCGGTCTTTTCGTGCACGCCGGTCAGCAATCCGTCCACGACCGCGGGCCGGTACCCCGGACCGACGATGAGGTCCGTCTCGCCGGCCGACTCGACCAGGCGGCCGCCGTTCCGCAGGGCGGCTCCTTCCAAGGCCCGCACCGCCGTCGTGCCGACCGCGATCACCCGCCCGCCCGCCGCGCGAGCGCGCCCGACCGCTCGGGCCGTGGCCGCCGGCACCGCGAACCGCTCCGGCAGCGGCAGGGCGGCGTCCAAAGCCGGATCTCCCGTCGACGAGAGCCCGGCAGCGTGCGTCACCGAGGCGACGGCGATCCCCCGCCGCGGCAACTCGAGCAGGACCTCCCAGCGCAACGGCCGGCCCGCGGAGGGCATCTCGGCTGCCCAAGGCAGCGAGGCGTAGGGGACCTGGACGTGCCAGGCCTCGAGCGGCGCCCTCGCGTACGAATACTGGACCGGGTGTCCGATCCGGTAGAGCAGGGGCCAGAGCCGATCGCGAGGCTCCTCGAAACGCAGCTCGACCAGGCGCGGCGAGACGGGCGAGACGCGCTCGATCGCGGCCGACAGCTCGCCGAACGAGAGCCTTTCCCCCTCGCGCAACGCGGGAGGTGGCGCGCGGTGCTCGGTCGGCGTCCGCCAGTCGCCCGGGCCGAAGAGCACCGCGCGAAATGCGCCACCCTCCAGCTCGGCCACCAGGCGGGCCTCGACGGGCTCGCCGCCGGAAGTGCGCCCCTGCAGCGACGCCGGCAAGGTGGCGGCGTCGTTCACGACCAGCAAGTCGCCGGGACGGAGGAGGCCAGGCAGGTCGGCGATGAGCGCATCGCGGAGCGAGCCGGCGCGCCGATCGACGTGGAGCATCCTCTCCCGCAGCGCATCGTCGCGCGGCCAGGTAGCGGGTGTCACGGCGCCTCCCCGGCCAGAAGGCGCGCGCCGTTCTCGATCCGCCCGGCGCCCGCGATCATCCGCGCGACGCGTCGCGCGACTGCCTCCGGCCGCGCCAGGGCGGTCCGGTCGGCCTCGGGCATCGCTGCCGCGTGCATTTCAGTGTCCATCTCGCCGGGATCGACGGAGAAGAACCGTACTCCCGTCGAAGACAGCTCCGCCGCCCAGAGGCGGTTCAGGTGATCCAGCGCCGCCTTGGAAACGGAATACGCGCCCCAGCGCGGGTAGGCGGCCACCGCAGCGTCCGAGCTGACGTGCACCACCACTCCGGAGCCTCGCAACGCCATCCCTCCGGCCACGATCTTGGTGAGGCGGAACGGGCCGACGAGGTTGGTCTGCAGGACGGCCTCCAGGTCCTCGCATTCGGTGTCGAAGAGCAGCCGCAGCGGTGTCGGACCCAAGGTGCTCGCCGCGTGGACGAGCACCTCGACGGGCCCGACCAGGGCGGCCGCCGCGCCTGCGATGCCGTGCACGGCGCGCTTGTCGCCGACGTCGCCGGGCACCGCGTGCGTCTCGAATCCCGCGGCGCGGATCCGGGCCGCGACCCGCTCCAGATCGTCCGAGCCGCGGGCGACGATCGCGACGCGCGCGCCGGCCCTGGCCAACTCTTCCGCGAGCGCCGCTCCCAATCCCTTGCTCCCGCCCGTGATCAGTACGCCTCGTCCTTCAAGGTCCATGCCGCACCTCCGCCGTCGCGCAATGGGATGCCCCGTCCCGCTACCCGGTTGTCTCTGGTGACAATCTATTGGCAGAAGGCTACTCTGCTGGCATGGATCCGCTGGCCGGCCACCTGGCTGCGAACGTCAAGCAGCTCCGAGGCGCCCGCGGCTTCACGCAGCAGCAAATGGCGCGGCTTTCCGGGATGCCCCGCGCCACCTGGTCCAATCTGGAGTCGGGCAGCGCCAACCCGACCCTGGCCGTCCTCCACCGGGTGGCCGGAGCGCTGCAGGTGTCGCTGGAGGAGCTGCTCGCCCCGCCCCGGGCGGCCTCGCGCTTCTATCCGCGCGGGTCCCTGCCGGTGCGCGCGCGAGGCCAGGTGCTGATCCGCCAGCTCCTGCCCGATCCGATCCCGGGGAGCGAGATCGGGCGGATGGAATTCGCCCCGCTCGCCCGCCTGACCGGCATTCCCCATACCCCCGGCACTCGCGAGTACCTGACCTGCGAGTCGGGCCGGATCTCGCTGGTGGTCGCCGCCCAGGAATGGGTGCTCGAGCCCGGCGACGTGATCTCGTTCCGGGCGGACCAGCGCCATTCGTACGCGAATCCGACGCGCGAGACCGCGGTGGGATACTCGGTGGTGCTGCTGGCGCCGATGTCCGCCCGTTGATACGGAGATCGTGCATGAAGGCGCTGATCCTGGTCGACATCCAGAACGACTTCCTGCCGGGCGGAGCGCTGGGCGTCCCTCGCGGAAACGAGGTGGTGCCGATCGCCAACCGGCTGCAGCCGCGCTTCGGGCTGGTCGTCGCCACGCAGGACTGGCATCCGCCGGGGCACGGCAGTTTCGCCTCCGCGCACCCGGGCCGGAAGCCGGGCGAATTCGTCGAGCTGGCGGGGCTGCGGCAGGTGCTCTGGCCCGACCATTGCGTCCAAGGAGCGGCCGGGGCTGCGTTCGCTCCAGACCTTACGATGAGCCGCGTCGAGGCCATCATCCGGAAGGGCACCGATCCGTCCATCGACAGCTACAGCGGCTTCTTCGACAACGGGCACCGGAAGTCGACCGGGCTGGGCGACTACCTCCGCGGGCGGGGCGCGACCGACATCTACGTGCTCGGGCTGGCGACCGACTACTGCGTGAAGTCCACCGCGCTGGATGCCGCACGGCTGGGCTTCCGGACCTTCCTGGTGGAGGACGGCAGCCGCGGTGTCGAGCTGAGCAAGGGGGACGTGGCCAGGGCGCTCGACGAGGCGCGGAAGGGCGGAGTCGAGATCGTCCAGAGTGGCGACGTGCAAAGCGGCGTTTGACGCGTTACACAGGAAGCGAGGGGAGGTTCCGCATGTCTCTCCCGCGCGCCCTGGTCGCAGTGGTCCTGCTCGGCGCCTGCCACACGGGCAGCTCGAACACCATCGCGGGCGCCGCCACGACGAGCGCGGCCGCCATCGGCGTGGCGGCCGTCGAGCGCGCCGCCGGCGGCTGCATCGCCATCTGCACCGCGGGGACCACCTGCAACCCCACCAAGGGCCTCTGCGAGCCGCTGCCGTGCCGGGGCGAGTGCGGGCCGAACGAGCACTGCGAGCAGACGTTCAGCGGCAACAAGTGCGTGGTGGGCGGGCCGACCAGCGTCGAGACCCTGGTGAAGCCGAAGGGGCCCGCGGTCCCAGGGATCTTGCCCGCGACCGCGCCGCCGCCGGACGGCTCGCCGACGGTCGTTCCGGCCGCCCAGCAGCAGCAGCAACTCCCTCCCTGACGCGGGGGCGGGTCCGCGCGACAACGTCAGACCACGGTGGGGGCGAAGAAATCGACGTCCACGCCTTCCGACCACTGCGCGAGCGGGGCGCCGCGCAAGAGCGGCACTCCGTCGGCGGTCGAGAGCGTCTGCGCGACTTCCAGCCCTCGGACTCCGCGCAGAAGCCAAGGCGCGTGGTGCACCTGGAGCCGGAAGAGCTTGCGCCCGAACGCGCGCGAGAAGAGCAGGTAGCGTTCGGTGAGGAAGTGCTCCAGCGTTCCCGGACGAGCGGGCGCCGGGTCGCCCACCGCGGTCCACGATGCCGACAGCGTCGCTGGCCCGCGAGGCAGGACGCGCGACGCCTCGTAGCTGCGCCCGTCGCCGGCGCCGCTCCGGCGGATCCGCGCGTAGCAATACGGCAAGCGCAGCGACGTGCGCGCCAGGGCGGCGGCCAGAGCGCTCGCCGCGTCCAGGCTGAAGAACCACACCGCGGGATCCTCGCCGCCGAGGTGGACGTAGGTGCGGACGTTGATCTCGTGGAATTCGCTCAGCGAAGGGAGCGGCGGAAGCCCGCGGAGCTTCGCGCCGCGGACGGTGAAGGGCGTGATGGTCACGAAGGCGCGCCCCTCGAACGTGTCCACTTCGAGCCTGGGCGGGACCAGCGGCCGCAGCACGTCGGGCGGCAGATCCCAATGCAGGAAAAGCAGGTCGTGCCAGCGCTGGAACCCGATCGGGGTCGCGCGAGGTCGAATGGCAGGTCTGAGCCGATCCATCTCGCTCCGCAGCCGAACCTAGCACCGCGCGGCGGGCCTGCCCCTACCGTGCTCCCCGGACGAGCGGACGGCCTGGACGATGCGTATCTCTGACGGGATGGAGGAGCTGCAGCAGACCCAGAGGGCATGCCGGGGACTCTCGCGGTTTCGCGCCCGCCGCGACGAGATGCGCCCACCGATCGCGGCACACGCTTAAAGCGTACACTGCTGCAGTGCGCATCCCGACCGAGCTGTATCGGCCGTCGCTGGGCCTGCTCACGGACCTGTACCAGCTCACCATGGCGTACGCGTATTGGAAGTCCGGCATGGAGCGGCTGGAGGCCGCCTTCCACCTCCTTTTCCGCCGCAACCCGTTCGGCGGAGGGTTCACCGTCGCCTGCGGGCTCGAGTATGCCATCGACCTGATCGAATCCTTGCGCTTTACGTCGGAGGACCTGACCTGGCTCGCCGAGGTGCGCGGAAGCGACGGCGAGAAGCTGTTCGATCCGGCGTTCCTCGATCACCTGGGCTCGCTGCGTCTCGCCTGCGACGTCGACGCCGTTCCGGAAGGAACGTTGGTGTTTCCGCTGGAGCCGATGGTGCGCGTCACGGGCCCGATCCTGCACGCCCAGCTGATCGAGACGCCGCTCTTGAACCTGATCAACTTCCAGTCGCTGATCGCGACAAAGACGGCGAGGGTGGTGCTGGCGGCGCGCGGTGAGCCCGTGCTGGAGTTCGGGCTGCGCCGCGCGCAGGGTCTCGACGGCGCGCTGGCGGCGAGCCGGGCAGCGTGGGTCGGTGGCTGCGCGTCTACCTCGAACGTGATGGCGGGACGGCTGTTCGGCATTCCCGTGAGCGGGACGCACGGCCACAGCTGGGTGATGGCGTTCGACGACGAGCTGAGCGCGTTCCGCGCGTACGCCGAAGCGCTGCCGAACAACTGCATCTTCCTGGTCGACACCTACGATACGCGGCAGGGCGTGCGCCACGCCATCCAGGTGGGCGAGGAGCTGCGCGCGGCCGGACACGAAATGCTCGGCGTGCGACTCGACTCGGGCGACCTGGCCTGGCTGTCGGTGGAGGCGCGCAAGATGCTCGACCAGGCCGGCTTCCAGAAGGCGCGGATCCTCGCCAGCAACGAGCTGGACGAGCAGCTGGTGGCGAGCCTGAAGGAGCAGGGCGCGGCGATCTCCGGCTGGGGCGTCGGCACCCGGCTGGTCACGGGACACCCCGACGCCGCGCTCGGCGG
>DATFTN010000139.1:0-1780 GCA_035261845.1 Myxococcales bacterium
CGGCGGGGTGGGAACGCTGCCGCGCCACACGCTCTCGTGGTGGTGCCCGCGCGCCGACGAGGCCTCCGTCTTCGCGCCCGAGTTTCAGGACAAGCTCGCCGCCCCGTACGCCCACCTCGCCGAGCTGGGCGACGGCAGCCCTCCGCGCGTCTTCCTGCTCCAGCCTCCCGAGCAGGAGCCGCAGGCGCGCTGACCCGCTCGATGGGGCCGCCGGGACTCGAACCCGGACTCCCGTTCCCGGGACGGAGATTTTAAGTCTCCTGCGTCTGCCGGTTCCGCCACGGCCCCGCTCGACAAGTACCCTCGCCCGGCCCGGCGCACAACCCGGCACGCCGGAGCACATCCGCGGCGGACGTGCGCGCGTCGCCGAGAACGTGCCGTGGCCGCGCCTTACCAAAAAGTGGTCCGATCCGGAACGGCGTGAGACAGCCTTCTGCAACGCATTTTGCAAAGGAGAACGAAGATGAAGCGCATCCTCACCCTGGCGGCCGCCGCGGCCGCGCTCGCCTGCGGGTCGACGAGCAGCAACAACGCGGCGACCAGCCGCAACAACCCCGGCGCCGGCAGCAGCACGCTGCTGGTGCAGGGCGACATCAACGCCTCGACGACGGCCGGCGCGCCACTCACCACATTCAGCGTGACCGTCCGCGACGGCGCCGGGAACACCGTCGGCGGCGCGACCGTGACGGTGCTGAACGCCTCGCTGCCGAACGGCTCGATTGCCCTCGTGCAGGCCACCCCGCCGACCGGCGCGTACGCCAACTCGGTGGCGTCCTTCCCCACCGGCGACTTCCGGCTGGACGTCGTGAAGGGCACCGACAGCGTGCAGGGCGTGGTGGTGGGCGGCCCCGGCATGGCCACCATCAACGCGCCCGTCTTGAACTCGACGGTGACCGCGAATAAGGACCTGCCGGTGAGCTGGACGACGCCGGCAGTCGCCAAGCAGGTGACCGTGTCCACGCGAGACATGTCGTTCAGCGGTCCCGACCTGGGCGCCTACACCATCGTCGCAGGGCAGAACCCCCCTCGCGCCAGCCAGCGGGTCAGGGTGGATCGCTTCAACGAGGTGGAGGCCGCGGGCGGTCTGGTGGGCTCGCGCCTGAGTGTGATGTACAGAGCCTCGATCGATCCCTTCACCGTCCAGTAGTTCTGCTCCGGGCGGGCCCGCGACTTCCGGGCCCGCCCGGCGGCCATCCCGCTGGGAGGCCGCGCGCCGGTCGAGCGCCCGGCCGCGCTCGAGGCGCCGCCTCCCGCAGGGGCAAGTAGAACTGGCCCCGCCCCCGGCCTTCCGTTATTTTCCGCCTCCCCGCGAGGCTCCAAGGGCTCGAAGCCGCCGCGCGTGGGTCGAGGCGGAACGCGATGGATTTCGACCGGGATTTCGGCGTCAACCAGGTGTTCGTCGAGGACCAGTACGATCGGTGGCGGGACAACCCCACCGCGGTCGACGCGGAGTGGCAGCAGTACTTCGCGCGTCTGGCGGGGCTGCCGCCGCCTGCTCCGGTGCAGAGCAGCGCGCTCGCTGCTCCGGCGCCGGCCACCAACGGCAACGGGCACGGCAACGGGGCGGCGCGCGCTGCCACCGCGGTCGCGCTGCAGCCGGAGGGCGCCTTCGCTGGTGCGCTTCTCGACCTCTCCGCCTCCGCCCCCGAGGCGCAGCGGCTCGACGCCGAGCAGAAGCAGGAAGCGGTCGCCGAGCTGATCAACGCCTACCGCATCCGCGGCCACCTGTTCGCCAACGTCGATCCGCTCGGGCTCCTCAAACCGCCGCCTCCCGAACTGG
>DATFTN010000140.1:0-3487 GCA_035261845.1 Myxococcales bacterium
GCCGGCGAGAGCGGGTGGTCCAGCCAGGCGGCGCGCCAGTGCGCCCGCGCCTTGTCCTTGGCGCCCGCGGCGAGCTGCGCGTCGCCCGCGAGGAGGTGGGCGGTGGCCACGTCCGCGCGCACCTTGCCGCTGAAGATCGGCTCCAGCGCTTCCTCGACCTGCGCCGCCAGCCGCGGCCCGGCCAGGTGCGCCTTCTGCAGCTGGCGGGCGCGCTCCAGCACAGCCTGGTCCGCGTCGACGTAGCGCGCCGGGACCTGCGCGAGCAGCCGGTCGGCGGCGGCGGCCTCGCCCCCGTCGATCGCGCACAAGGCCGCCAGGTGGAGCGCGCGGTCGCCCAGCGGTCCGCCGGCCGCGGCCAGCTCCTCGAAGGCGGCGCGCGCCGCCTTCGGCCGATCCGCGGCGCGCAGGGCGAGCGCCCGGAGCCACCGCGCCGGCGGGTCCTCCGGTTTCCTGGGCAGGAGCTTCAACGCCTGCGCGGCGTGGCCCGCCTGCACCGCGTCGGCGGCCCGCTTCAGCGGTCCCGAAGCGAAATACGAGGCCAGCTCCGCGTCGCCGTATGCCGCCACCACCGGTGCCGGGGCGCTCGCCGGCTCCGTGGAATCCTCCGCGCGCAGCGGAGCCGCGCCGAACGCCAGGGCAAGCAGGAGGACCGTTTTGGAGACGGGCATGGACGCGTTCGGGAAGGTGGGGAACTGTGGCATCCGAAGCGGGGCGGAGTCCAGTTCGGGAACCGCGCGCGGAGCGCCCTGCATTCCGCGACTGAACGCTGCCCACCCGCGTGTTACCCTCGGGATCGTGGACGCAAGGACCCAGAGCGCGCTCCTGGCGGCCATCGTCACCCTGGCCCTGGCGGTGGCGATGCTGCTGCGCAAGGGCCGCACGCGCCTGTGGACCGCGTTCGCGCTCCTGAACGTCGCGCTCCTGGTCTACGAGCTGGGGGATTTCCTGGCCGGGATCCTCCACGTCGCCTGGCCGCTGCGGCTCACGCTGGCGGCGGCGGGCTTCGTGCCCAGCGCCGTCCTCGGCTTCCTGGTCGAGTTCCAGGGGGACGCCGGCCGCGCCACCGGCCTGCGGCGGCTGGGCACCGCCTGGGGCGTCGTGACGCTGGCGCTGGCGCTCTCGCCCATCGCGCTGCATCCGTGGGTGCGCATCACAGTGGCCAGCGCGGTCTTCCTGCAGCTCACCGCGGCCGTCTCGCTCCTCTACGCGCGCATGCGCCGGGCGGCGAGCCGCACCGAGCGCGCCCGCCTCTTCTACCTGTGGGTGGGCGCCGCGCTATGCGTCGGCCTCACCTTTGGCGAGCTGCTCATCCGGTTGGCCGGATGGCCGCCGCCCCCGTTCGCCAACGTCGCGCTGACCATCTACCTCTACTTCCTCTCCCAGACGATCCAGCGGCACCGGCTGCTCGACTTGAACGAGCTGCTCGGGAAGATCGTGGTGCTCGCCAGCGTCGGGCTGGTGCTGGCCGCCATCTACGGCCTTCTGGTGCGTTGGACCGGCGGGGGAAGCGCCGGGCTCTTCTTCTTCAACACGCTGGTCGCCTCTTTCGTGATCCTGATCCTCTTCGAGCCGCTCAAGGCGAAGGTGGAGGAGCGCGTGCTGGCGCTCTTCTTCGCCGAGCGGTTCCAGCTGGTGCAGGCGCTCCAGATCCTGCGCACGCGGATGGCGAGCGTGGTGGACGTCCGGCAGCTGGGCCAGGTGATGCTGGACGGGATCTACGAGACCCGACGGGTGACGCACGCCTCGCTGTACCTCCTGAGCGACGACGGGCTGGGGTACCGGCGTCTCGACCACCGCGGGCCGGCCCCCGCGCCGTACATCGACGCGGCCACCGCCCGGGCCCTGGTGCAGAGCGCGCAGGCCGGCCAGAAGGCGCAGCTGGTCGAGCTGGTGGAGCGGCGGCTCGCGGAGCTGCGCCAGCTCCTCCCCGACGAGGAGGAGGGCCGCACGCCCGCCGAGCGCGACCCGCGCGCGGAAGCGCTGGCCGAGGAGCGCTCGCGCCTGTCCGAGCTGGGGGCGGCGATGGCGGCGATGCGCGCCGGGGTGACCATCTCGCTCGTCGCCGGGCAGCGGGTGGTCGGGTTCCTCTGCCTGCTCGACGATCGGGTGCCGGAAGCCTTCGCGTCGGACGAGCTGGCCGCCATGCTGCAGGTGGGGGAGCAGGCGGCGATCACCATCGAGAACAGCCGGCTGTACGAGCGCATGAAGGAGCGCGACCGCCTGGCGGCGCTAGGCGAGATGGCGGCCGGCCTGGCGCACGAGATCCGCAATCCCCTGGGCGCCATCAAGGGCGCGGCGCAGTACCTCGACCCGGCCTCGCTGCGCGAGGGAGACGCGGAGATCCTGCAGATCATCGTCGAGGAGGTGAACCGCCTCGACGGCGTGGTGGCGCAGTTCCTCGACTACTCGCGGCCGATGAGCCCCGGCGCGACCGAGAAGCTGACTCCCACCGACCTGAACGACGTCCTCTCGCGCACGGTGAAGCTGATCGAGGGATCGCTGCCCCCCACCGTTCGCCTGGAGCTCTCGCTGGAGGCCGAGCTGCCGCGCATCCTGGGCGACGCCGAGCAGCTCAAGCAGGTGTTCATCAACCTGGCGCTCAATGCGGTGCAGGCCATGCCCGACGGAGGGCGCCTGGCCGTCCGGACCCGGCGCCCCCGCCAGCCGCTCGAGCTGGGCCTGTCCGATTCCTCCCCCCGCTACGCGGCCGACCAGGTCGAGGTGCGGTTCGCGGACACGGGCGCCGGCATTCCCGAGGAGGCCAAGGATCGCATCTTCATCCCCTTCTATA
This sequence comes from Myxococcales bacterium, assembly GCA_035261845.1. GTDB lineage: Bacteria > Myxococcota > Myxococcia > Myxococcales > 40CM-4-68-19 > VBKO01. Next base: position 2,792 of record DATFTN010000140.1, read on the forward strand.
CGACCAAGTCGAAGGGGACCGGGCTGGGGCTGGCCATCTCGCAGCGGATCGTGAAGGCGCACGGCGGCAGCATCGAGGTGCAGAGCCGCCTGGGAGAGGGCAGCGAGTTCATCCTCCGCTTCCCTTCCGCCAACGCCGTCGACACCGCCGGCCGCCTCGGCCTCACCCCGACCCCCCTCCAGGTCACCCGCGTCGACCCCCGCTCCGACGACGACACCGAACCCATCTCCCCCTCCCTCGCCCAAGACAGCGGCTAGGCGCGCTGGACCAAGAACGTTTCACGCAGAGGGCGCGGAGGAGAAGGAGGAGGGGAGGAACCCGGTTTGCTCCTCCCCTCCTCCCATTTTCCTCCCCTCCTCTGCGTGAAACGCTCTTAGTTCTGGCTGAGGATGGGCCAGCCGCGGCGATTCGCTTCGAGGGAGAGGGGGCTGCAGGTGGAGGGGGCGACGACCGCGGCTACGCGGGCGGCGGACAAGAGGGGGAGATCGCCGGGGAGGGAGTCGCCGCAGGCGACGATGAGGGGGCCGAAAAGGGTGGCGGCCGCGACCTTGCCTTCCGCATAGGGGATGGGCTCGAGCACTTCGCGGGTGAAGCGGCCGGCCTGGATGCGGACTTCGATCGCGGCGTGCTCGGCGATGCCGGCGAGCGGAGCCGCGGCGCGGACGATCGGGAGCGGGCTGGCGGAGATCACCACGG
>DATFTN010000141.1:0-15135 GCA_035261845.1 Myxococcales bacterium
GGAGACGCTGGTCCGCGGCCTGCCCGCGGCGCTGGAGACGAACGACGCGGTCGCGTCCGCGCTCGCCACCACCGTCTTCAACGGGCTGCCGCGCGATCACTACCGGACCGTCGCCGGGCGGATCGAGAAGATCACCCGGGGTGATGCGACCCGCGTGGCGAGGAAATGGATCCGTCCCCGGCAATGGCCGGTGGTCGTGGTGGGCCCGGTCGGCGGCGCGGCTGACGCGCTCCAGGCCCTGGCGCTCGGCGAGGTTCGCCTGCACACCGCGCCGGGCGTGCTCGAGGTGCGCGCCCGGGCGCCGCAGGCTCCGGCAGGCGCGCAAGGGCCGACCGCGGGAACCGTCCACGCGCCCGACGTGCCGACCGGCAGGCCCGAGGGAACCGCACCGCCGCAGGAGCCTGGACCGGTCGCGCGGCCGCCCGCGCCGTCGCTGCCCGGTGCGTCGCCTCCGGGGCCCGGGACGCCGCCCCCGACGCGTCCATGACGCGCGCGCCGGCCCGGGCCAGGCGGTTGGCCCGGGCTTGGCGCGCGAGTCGTCCCTGCCCGGGGCTCAGCGTCTTGATCTCGGACCACCCCTGCGGACACGGCGAGCTGCGTCATCGCGGGCCGGCTGAAGTCGCCGGCGGCACGCAGGCGCCCGAGGGCGCGTACTCGCCCGCGTCCGCGGAGTAAGCCACGGTGGCCCAGCTGCCGTTGCGCTGCAGGACGCAGAAGGAGGTGTCGCCGCGGCCCGCGCGTGGGGAGAGGGGTGACTTGCCCTCCGGCTGCCTGGCGTCCGTCCAGGTGAGGACGGCCGGGGCGAAGGTGACGGCACGGGCGAGGAACGGCGCCCCTCCGTCGGAGAAGGGGTGTACCGGCAGTTCGCGTCGAAGGAGGAGCTGTACGAGGCGGTCGTGGCGCGGCTCGATGGCATCCGCGCGCGCTTGACCGCCTCCTCGGCGAGCGTGGATCCCACCGAGCGCATCCGCATGCTGGCGGTCGCGTATGCCGCGCACTTCCTCGAGTCCCCGCAGTTCTTTCCCATGTGGGCGACCGGCAAGCTCAACCGGGACTGGGGGCTCAAGTCGCGCGTGAGCAAGTCGCTCGATCGGCGGTTCGCGGAGGCGGAGCGGCAGGTCGCCGGGACGATCGAAGCAGCCGTCGAGAAAGGCGTGCTCCGGCCGCTCGGGACGCCGCTGCTCACCACGGTCGCAATCGGTATCTTCATGTCGGTGATCCAGCACCATCTGCTGCGCGCGAAGTCGCGAGACGCGGAGGCGTGCGTCGCGGAGATGCTCGAGCTGTTCTTCCGCGGTGCCGGCCAGCGCGCCTAACAGGAGCTGATGACGGGCTTGCCCTCGTAGGGGCGACGCAGGATTTTCGCGACCGACAGCGCTCCATAGCGCACGTGCGCAAGGCAGGGCGTAAGGCCCGACGACTTCCCGCGCCCGGCGCGCACCTGCGGGATGTCGCCATCCCTGCACCACGTAGTCCTTTCCCTCGAGGCGCAGCTTGCCGGTCTCGCGAGCGCGGTGCTCGCTGCCGGCGGCGCGCAAGTCCTTGTCATGCATCACCACGGCGCGAACGAAGCTCTTCTCCAAATCGGAGTGGAACCGGGAGATCTCTCCGCGCCCCGGCCCGACCGTAGATCACAAACCGCGAAGGCTGCCAAGATGTGATGGATCATCAGGCCCGAGGCCTGAGGCCGAGGTGCTCGCCTCAAGTGGGCACGGCTCTAACTAACGGCCCAGCCGGGCCAGGGCCAGCAGATACTGGGTCGGGTTGAGCAGCCGCATCAGCGTGCTCGGCGGGTCGGAGGCGAAGTAGCGCACGACGTCGCTGGTGCCCGCGGGATACGTCTCGAAGTGCAGCATCGAGCAACCGCCGGCCATCCGCCCCACCCGCGCGATGGGCTGACCGGCCTGCACGCGGTTGCCCAACTCGAGGTTGAACTCCTTGAGCGAGCGCTCGTCGACGTCGCCGTAGTTGATCACCAGCCCGCTGTCGCACTTGAGGAAGAGCTTGAACAGGTTCTGGTAGAAGGGCTCGAAGCTGAGGATGGTCGCGGACTCGGTGGCGACCACCAGGTCGTGGAAGTCGCCGAACAGGTCGATCCCCGCATGGTAGCGCGCGCCGTTGGCGCCGGCACGGGCGGCGAGGAAGTGCCGCTCCTGCGTGGTGGGCCCGTCCGGGCCGGGCACTCCCACCGGGCTGCCGGCATCGAGGAAGCAGACGGTGCGGCCGAACTGGTTCTGCGTGCGCACTGGCCAGAAGCGGCCGGAGCCGGGGTCGGCGAACTCCGCGTCGCCGGTCAGGTGCGGCTCGGCGCCGTCCGGCGGGTTCCACGGATCCGGGCCGGTCGGGACGTCGGCCCACTCGCCGCCGGTGACCCCGGGCGGCGGCGCGGCCTCCGCCTTCTCGGTGGGCTTGAAGAAACGCCGCAGCGCCCACGACGTCCACACCAGGCAGACCCCGTAGTGGGGGCCGTAGCTGTCCTTGTCGTGGTCGAAGGGCTTCTTGAGCGCGCCCTTGAGCCAGGTGGCCTCGTCGGCGAAGACTTGCTCGTGGGTGAGATGGATGAAGAGCCGCTTGCCGCTGCCGTAGGCGACGTCGAGCGGGGACTCGAAGCCCGCGCCCGCCCATTTGCCCGCGTTCAGCGCCTTGGCGAAGTCGGCCGCGTTCGCGTACGAGCCGCCGCCGCCGCCCCCGTCCTTGAAAATGCAGTAGACGGTGGTCTCGGTGTTGCCCGCCTTGGTGAGGCCTTCGTCGGCGCCCTTGGCGTACTTGAGCGTGTAGCAGGTATCGGCGTAACCGAGCACCTCCAGCGGCTTGCCTTTCACCTTGCCGCCGGCGGTGGCGATGGCGGCGAGCCCGTTGCGCACGTCGCACCCCGCGCCGCTGTGACCGATCACCGAGATGCGGGCCGGGTCCACCTTCACGTCCTCGGGAAGCTGGGCGATCACCTTGTCGACGAAGCCGTCGAGATCGAACTTGCTCCACAACGTAGTGGAAGAGCCGTCGTCCACGCAGCTGGGCGCGGCGATGATCAGCGGCGTGGTGTGCCCCGCGTTGATGTGGAACTGCGCCAGCTTGCCGACGTGCGCGCACAAGTCGCGATCGAGGCGCTCGGTGAGCTGCGGCGGGTGCTTCTTGTCGGGCCGGTTGGTGCCGTGCAGCCAGATCAAGAGCGGCCGCGGACCCCTGCCCTTGCACTTCGGGTGCGCCCAGACGCGCGCGTCCTTCTGGCCCGCGTTCTGGAACTCGAAGTCCAAGCCCCAGCCGAAGAGGTCATCCGCCATCCTTCGCCTCCTCGTTCTTGGACTCCTCGTCCTTGGGCTGGAAGGGCTGGTTGCGCTTGCGCACCAGATCGGCGGCGTGCAGGTAGGTGTACTGCACCGCGCCACCCGACTTCTCGATCAGCGCGGCCAGCATTCCCCACGGCGTCGACGGATCATAACCTCCCCACACCAGCTGCGTGCTGCGGGTGGGCCGCTGCGGCTTGTCGGTACCGCCCGGCGCCAGCTGGACCTTGATCTTGTCGAAGCCGCCCTCCACCACCGTGGCGGGCTGCGCGCTGCCCGTGTCGGGAAGGAACTCCTTGGGATCCTGCGCCGGCGGCGGCGGGTCGGCCTTCGGCGCGGGCTGGGGCGCCGTATCGGCCTTGCGCTCCTCGGGCTTGTGCCGTTTCCACTTCCTGTTGTTCCGGTCGCCGAGCGGCCGATCCGGCAGCGGCGAAGGCGGCGTGGCGCCGTCGCTCTTCGGCGCCTGCTCGCCTTCCTCGAGCTGGAAGTCGCCCAGATCTCCGTCGAACTCCGCCGCTTCCTTGATCGGGAACCAGTCGCCGGTGTGCAGCATGCGCAGCGCGCGGTGCTCGGGGTCGCCCGGCCGCTTGCCGCCGTCGAAGATGGCCGCCACCGTCGCCGCGGCGTTCTCCTGCGCGGCCTTGACCCGCTTGTCGCCGTTGTCGGCATTGAAGCTGGCCCCGCTGCTTGCGTAGCCGGCCACCGCCAGGCGCATGGCCGCGATCTCCTTCTCCTGGCCCGACTTGCCCTTCACCTGGCCGAGCGATTTCTGCACCAAAGCCTTCATCCCGCCGGGGCCCATGCTGTTGGCCATGCCGCACATCGCCGCCAGCGAGAACTGCAGCTTGAAGCCGAATCCCTGGAACGCGCCCAGCGAGCTTTCCACTTTGTCCTTGCGCCAGGTGCGCAGCTGCACCCCATACAGGCGCCGGTCGGCGAGCAGCTGCCCCACCCCGCGCCGGAACCAGCCGTTGACGATGGCGCCGTGGTCGTTGCGGTAGCTGCCGTCCTTCTTGATGGTGGCCTTCTGCGCCGCCCTCAGCCACTTGGCGTTGCCGCCGTAGACCTGGTCGTACTTGTCGCCGAAGGCCTCCTTGGCCAGCGACGGATAGGCGGCGTCGAAGTCCTGCAGGAGGCGGATGTCGCTGCCGGCGGCGAAGTCGCCCACCCCGATGGTGAGCGCATCCTCGCCGGTCAGGTCCTCGAAGTGCTTGTCCTCGGCGATGATGAACAGGGTCCGCGCGATGAAGGAGAGGCTGGCGGTGACGCGGTACACCTCGTCCTTGGGGCCGTTGCCCGCCGGCGAGTACGAGGTCAGCTCGTGGGTGCCGGGCAGGTCCTTGCCGGCGTAGGCCGGGTCCTGGTCCAGGGAGTGCCAGCGCTCGGAGGCGTTCGGGTCTGTCCAGGCCATCTCGCCTCCTTACTTCGCCGGTCCGTAGTAGCGGCCGAACGCGATCTTGTTTCCCCACGCCCACGGCTGGGTGATGCCGCAGTACTTGGGGATCTGCTTGTCCGATTTGTTGAAGGCCACCGGGATCTGCTTCTCGGGCTTCTTCGGGTCGGGACCCATCACCGGGTCGTACTCGACCGAGTGGCAGGTGCTGCGCGTGCCGTTGGCGCTGAAGCAGCGGATGGCGGTCACCTCGATGGCCTCCACCGCGTGCGGCGTGCCGTCCACCTCCAGGCTGGTGGCGCCGAGGAAGGCCTTGATCCGGCGCTGGAACTCGTCCTCGTTCTGCGCCACCCAGTCGCAGTCCTTGGCGCTCATCGGGTCGCGCCCGTCGATGCCGCTGGGCGAGGGCGACTTGTTGTACCCGTCGCCCTTGCCGACCTTGTAGAGCTTGGGCTTCTCCGCGTCGATGAAGCTGGACTGGTCGACCACGTAGTGCCAGTTATTTCGCCCGGGCAGGTCCCTGAAGAAGATGCCGTAGCGCACGTCTCCCACCAGCCAGGCATGGCCGGGGTAGTGCGCGGTGTCGCCGACGCGCATCTCGGACATGTCCTTCGCCTGGCTGGTGAACTTGCAGAGCGGCTTGCCGATGTCGAGGAAGACCATGCCGTTGAGCATGCCGCCGTAGTCGTCGTTGACGAGCTGCTTGCCGTCCACCTTGACGCTGCCATAGACGCTGGCGAAGAGCTTTTCATAGACGGCGATGGCGGGGACGCTGCCGTTCCGCCCCCCGTACTGGGCATTCACCCTGGGCTCGCCCAGGGTGCGCAGGTCGTAGCTCGTGACCTGGCCGTCACTGCCCTTGCGCCCGAAGGCCCTGCCCCCGGTGGCTACCAGCATGGCAGCCATCTGCGAGTTGCAGCAGTTGGTGAAGTTGGTGCCCTTCCAGGCGCAGCCGAAGGCGCTGAAGACGGGGTGCTTGCCGTGCTTGTCGCGCGGGGCTGGGTCCGGCTCGATACCCAGCGGTCTCATGTCGGGCCACTCCGGATTGAGCTCCGGATCCTTCAGCAGCAGGTCGTAGTGCTCCTCCGTGCAGGTGGAGTATCCGACGCCGTTCTTCCCGTCCCAGAGCCAGTTGAGCAGCGCCTTGTACATCAGCATGCCGAACTTGAGCGACGGCCCGGCGGCGGGATCGAAGACGAAGCTTCCTTTGGGCGGCGGGATCACCTCGCCCTTCGGCCGCTGCGGCGGAGGGCCGGCGGGCGAATCGGGCGGCTCGTCCTTCTTCTTCTTCACCTCGGCCGGCGCGCCCTCGTGGGCGGCGGCGGCGGCGTCCAGCGCCATCAGGGTGAGCCAGTCGACCTTGCCGCCCTGCGGCACGTCGGCCCCGGCGCGCCCGAAGGCGCTCAGGTCCATGTCCTTCGCCTTGGCCTGGAACTTCGTCACCACCTTGGTGGTGGTGTTGCCGAAGTCGCCGTCGATTCCGTCGCTGTGTGGGCCGCTCTTGCCCAGGCTGTACATGGTGGCGAGCGCGCGCTGCACCGCCTTGACGATCTCCGCGTCGGCGTACTTGGCCCCGACGGGGGCGAAGTCCGGATCGCAGGCCAGCTTCTCCAGCGGCGCCACGCCGGAGAGCGCCTTGCTCTGGAAGATGGAATCGACCACCAGCTCGCTGGGCCCGAACGGCGACAGCTTCCCGCTCACCGGAGCCGAGGCAGGCTCCACCGAGTGGGGCGAGTCCTTCCCCACGTCGTGCTCGTACTTCTGCCCCAGGCAGAACCGCACCAGCTCGACGGGATTGAACAGGTACCAGGGCCCGCCCGACAGCGAGGGCCACTCGTTTTCGTCCAGCCCCTCCACCGCGACGCGCAGCACGTTCCAAGCGGCCTGCCCCGAAGGCAGCGAGTCGTAGGTGGCCTCGGGCGTGAGATCATCGTCGCCGCCGATCTTCTCCAGCGAGGCGCAGGCGAAGTGCAGGTGGGGGAAATCGCCGTGCCAGCCTACCGTGCCGAGCAGATCGCCCTGCTTGACCTTCTGCCCGTTGAGGGCCTGCACCGTGTTTAGCTGGTAGTAGAGCGCGTAGAAGTCCTTGCCGTCCGGGGTCTTGTGCTGCACCAGCACTCGGCCCTGGTCGTAGTCTTCCTCGCTGCGCATGTGGGCCTCGGTGAACACCACGGTGCCGTCGCCGATGGCCACGACCGGCGCGTCCTTGTAGCTGTCATGCCCTTCCACGTCGGGCAACCCGATGTCGAGACCCGAATGCGGCGAGCCGTCGGCCATGGTGGGGAACCAGCCGCGCCCCACGCCCCAGACGATCTTGGTGAGCTTGAGATCGTCGCGGTCGCCGTCGGCGAGCCCGAGATGGTCGATCAGCTCCTGGCCCCGCTTCTTCAGGCGCGCGACCAGATCCGCTACGTCGATGGGATACCCGTAGCCCATCTAGCCTCCCACCGGCTGGGGGCCTTCGTTGTGCCAGGTCTTCACCGGCTCGGGGTGCGGGGCGCGTTGGCCGCGCTCGGTGGCGCCCTTCGGAGGCGGCCCCTCGTCGAAGACCTTCAGCTTGCCGCCGCCGAGCACCACGTCCAGCGACCACTTTCCCTGCGGCACATCCTTGAACTCGAACTTTCCTTCCGCGTCGGTGAGCCAGACCCCGTTCTTGAACTCGTTCTTGGTGGTCCCGCCGGAAAGGCCGTCCTTGTCGACGGCCTTGCCGTCCTTGAGCAGCTTGAACGGCCACTTCTTCATCGGCCCGCCCGGTCCCTCGACCGAGCCCTCGAAGGTCTCCTTGTCCGGGAGCGGCTCGTCGTCCTCCTGCTTTTTCTCCTCGACCTTGTCGTGCGGATCGTCGCCCGGCCGCAGCGCTCCCTGGCCGTTGGCGTCGAACCAGCCCTTGACGTTGCCGTCGGGGATCAGCGCCTTGTCGACCGAGTCGCCCTTGTCGAGCTTGAAGGCGAAGCTGCCGTCGACGAGCTGCCAGGAGCCCTTGCAGTCCTTGTCGGTGCCCGGGTTGAGCGAGGCGCGCATCGGGATCACGCATTTGATTCCGGCCTCGTCCTGGTAGGCGGCGAAGAGCGTGTCGTTCCAGTCGTCCTGCCGCGGCGAGATCTGGCAGCGGTCGTGCATCTCCAGGATGCCGACCAGGTTCACCTTGCCCTTCTCGTCCAGCCACTTGCCGCCCTTCGCGGCGACCAGGTCCTTGAGGAAATCGTAGCCCTGCGCCGGATCGGCTGGCAGGAGCGCGGCGCTGAGCACGGTGCCCGGCGCGGGCTGGCCGGGGTGCTCGGTGTGCGTGGTCAGCGTCCCCAAGTCGTCGATGTGCGTCCAGCCGGCGAAGTGCTCCGGCACGTCCGCGAGGTGGGTCACCTGCACGACGCCGTTGTTGGTGCCGTTGTCGGGGACGGGGCCCAGCACGCGACCGCCGCCCAGCCAGATCATCGGGTGCTGCGTGTCGTCGGTGTCGTGGTCGCCCAGGCCGAACCAGGCCAGGTCGCCCGGGATGATGCCGTCCGGCGCGCTGTGCTGGTCGGCGCCGGTCACGTGGTAGTGCGCGGCCAGCGTGGGACCCGACGGCCAGACGTCGTCGCCGGCGAAGAGCCCCACCCGCTTGAGGCAGAAGACCACCAGCCCCGCGCCGTCGAAGCCCTGCTCGGGATCGTGCGAGTTGGGCTTGTAGGACCGGCCGAGAAGACCCATCGCGGAGCGGAGGAAGTCGTCGCGCTTGCCGTCGGCCTGCGGCGCCGATTGATCTCCCGACCACGGCGGGCAGGTGGGAATCGGCTCGCCGGGCTGGCGCACGCTGATGGCGAGCCGCCCCGGCCGGTCGCCGATCTTCACCTTGGTCACGTTCTTGCCATTCTTCGCCGCGCCGTCCTTGGCGGCGCCGACCTTGGGCGCAGCGGCGGCGGGTTTTTCGGCCTTCGGCTTCTCGGCGGCGGCAGGCTTTGCAGCGTCCCCCTTCCCCTCGTCCTTCGGCGCCGAAGGCGCCGGCTGCGGCAGCGGCGGCTTGGGCCCCGGCGGCGGCGGATCGCCCAGCGCCCCCTGCTGCGCCCCCGGCGAGAAGCAATCGCCCACCGTCAGGCCCGCGTACTGGATGATCTTGTCCCAGTCCACGTACGGCCCCAGGTCGTCGCGGTTGTCGTACTCGATGTTGACGTGGACGCAGATGCCCTTGAACTTGGCGCGATCAGCCTTCTTGAACGCCTTGTACCGGTCGGGCTCCGGCAGGATCAGCCGCGGAATGCCGTGCTTCTTGCACAGCGCTTTGAGCAGCTTGCCCAGGGTCCGGTACTGCTCCTCCTTCCACGCCGCCCAGTACTTGCCGCCGTGGTCCCACGCCTTCTCGATGTAGACGCCCTTCTCGCTCTTGTCGCAGTAGACGTCGTTGTGGACCTTCTTGCCGCTCTTGGCCTTGTCGGTGTACTCCGAGCGCAGGTCATCCTTGCCCTCGTCGAAGAGCTGGCCGATGTTGTCGATCTCGATCCCGATCGAGTTCGGGTTCCACCAGGTGGCGTGCCAGGCCACCCACTCGGAGCGGACGATCTGGTAGCAGTTGCCGTCGCGCCCGATCATGAAGTTGATGGTGCCGCCGCCGCCGCCCATCAGGCCGCTGAAGTTGCCGTAGCCCGAGGTGTGGTGCAGCACGATCGAGGTCTTGGGCGTCTCGGTCGGATAACAGAGCTTCTCTTCGGGGTGGCCCTTGCGCTTGCAGACCCGGACGGTGAGCGGGTCCTCGCCCGGCACCTCCATCTGTGCGGTGGTGAAGGTGACGCCGTCCTCCAGCTCCGAGGTGGCGGCGGCCTTCTTCGCCCAGCGTTCGTCGACCTTCTGCCACTTCACTGCGCCGCCTCCGCTTTGGCGGGCACCGGAACCAGGCCCATGATCTGGTCGTAGCTGGCCTGCTTGCGCACCTTGATCAGCGCGCCTTCCTTGAGCGGCCCGAGCGGCGTGGTTGCCGGCACGAAGGCGAACAGCACGACCGGGTCGCCGTGCGCGCGGGTGCTGAAGCCCAGCTTCCAGAATGTCTCGTAGGACATGCCGCAGATGTGGTACCAGCCCTTCATCCCGTCGGCGTCCACCGCGGCCTGCGGCACCTCCACGTTCCCGTCCTTGCAGGGGCCCGAGGGGCCGTAGTCCTCCATCGAGCAGACCACCGCGCTGCCGTTGAGCGGGTTGACCAGCACCACTCTGAGATTGCGCCCCGTCTCGTGATGCGCGTGGTAGGGCCAGATGTGCTTCTTGGGGTGCTGGCGGTTGTCGGCGGTCTTGATCGGCAGCGAGACGTACCAGCGTTCTCGCTCCTCATGCTCGGGCCCGCGCACCACCGTCTCCAGGTAGCAGTGCGTCTTGTCGTGGCCGGCGTGGTGGCAGTCGCCCAAGGACGACTTGCAGTGATCGACCACCGGCAGCGTCTTGCCCTTCTCCGGCGGCTTGACTGCGGTCTGGCAGCTCTTGTCGGGAGCGTACTGGCAGGACATGAGGTTCTTGAGCCGCACCGCCTCGCTGCAGCCGGCGGCCTTGCCGCGCGGATCGAGCGAGCTGCCGCAGTTCTGCGCGCAGATGCCCACCGTCATGCCGTTGTCCTTGAAGTACGCCTCCTCCGGCTTGGCGAAGAGCACGTTGAGCGCCTTCTCGCCCTCGGGAAACAGCTGCAGGAAGCGGTCGCGCTGCGCCTTCATCGCCGCCTGGTAGCCGAGGTTCTTGTGCTCCTCCAGCGCGAGGTGCATCTCGTTGACGGTGGCCCCCACGTACAGCTCGTCGGCCCCGTCGTTGACGAAGCGCCGCGCCGCATCGCCGGAGAGCTGCGAGAGCTTGCGCAGCTGCGGCTCCTTGCCGTCGAAGGTATTGTGGCGATCGACCAGCTCGCCCATCTCCGCGACCGGCGACTTGCGCTTGATCTCGGTGAAGCAGATCACGTCGGTGGCCCCGGGCGGCGACTCGGCCGGGGCCGGCGCCGGCGGCCGGTCCTGCACGGGCGTATCGGCGTGCACGGTGATGGCCTGGTCGCGCAGCACGAACAGCTTGTCCTTGGCCTTCACCCTGGCGAACACCGGCCGCGGCGAGGCGAGCAGGTGCGCGTCGGCGGTGAGCTGGTGCGGGTCGAAGGCCACCGAGAACCCGCCGCCCGCCACCTTCACCTTCTCGGCGTGCAGCTCCTCGTCGTGCTCCGGCGCTCCGGCGGCGAAGATGGCGCAGAAGGTGATCTCCAGCTCCGCTCCGTCGTCGAGGTTCTGCACCCGGCCCGCGAACACCGGGTGGTCGTTGAGATGCGCGATCCGCGCCGACCAGGTGGCCAGCACCACCGGCTCGTCCTCCTTGGCCTGCTGGTGCGAGGCGGGGTCCGGCTCGAGATTCTCCTCCTTGTTCCATACCGACCAGAGGTAGCCGAGCTGGCCGTCGAGGTGGGTCTGCACCGCCTCGTAGCTGCCGTCGTCGCGGCGGAAGACCATCCGCTGGATCTCCAGCGCGGTGCCGGCCGGGATGGCCTTGATCCTCTTCTCCGGCTTGAACTGGTCGTCGTTCCACTCGGCGAACAAGCCCGGCGACTGCCCGGCCTTCACCTTCATGGAGAGGGCGAGCTGCGGGTCGGGAACCATGTCCACGCCGTTGTAGGTCTGCTTGCCCGGCGCATCGCCCGGGGTCAGCGTGGGGGGCGCGAGCGTCTCGTTGGCGACGGCGAGCACTTCCCCCTTCTCGCCCACCACTTGCGCGTCCACCTCCACCTCGAGTTCCTGGCCCTTCACCTCGGCGAGCGGGACCAGAAGCTGCCCCGACGCGTCGGTTACGCCCTCGTGCAGCACCGTCTTGCCCAGCTTGATGCTCACCTTCGCTTCCGCGAGCGGGCCCTTCGCGTCGCGCAGCACGATCAGGACGTCGTCGTGCGGGTGCAGCCGCTCGTCCTCCTTGGCCTCCGGCGCGTCGTCGGTGTCGCGGCCCATCGCCACGCCCGCCATCAGCCGCAGCGCCGTGACCGGATGGACGAACACCGCTTTGCCGTCGCCGGGAAAATCCTCCGCCGAGGAGAGGTCGTTCCAGAAGAGGAACGCCTTGGCGTTCTTCTTGAAGTCCTGCTTCTCCTGATCGGTGTGCGACTTGAAGCGCTCCTGGTCGATGAACTTGTCCACGTCGAGCGCGAACTCGCACAGCCCCTTCACCGCCAGGTACCGCGACCGCCAGCTCTCGGTGGGCGAGCGATAGAACTTGCCCACCTCGCCCGGCGCGACGATGTTCTGCGGCACCTTGGCGATGAACTTCTTGTCCGGGTCGAGCGCCTCGAGCAGCTTCTGGGTGTGCTCGATCTTGCCGTGGTCCTCGGACAGATCGAGCGACTTGAGCTTCACCTCCGCCTTGGCGTCGAACTCCTCCGCGGGCAGCGAGCCTTCGGGAAAGACTGCGTCCTTGGAGAACACCGACCAGTGCACGCTGGGCACGCCCAGGTACCGGCCGGTCATGCCCAGCACCTCGCCGGCCTCCAGCTGCCACTTGCGCTTGCCGTCCTTCTTGTCGGCGTCGAAGACCGCGGTCTTTCCTTCGTGCAGGCTCTTGACCAGGCCGCTCTTCTTCGCCGCCGCCTCGATGTCGAAGTCGAGCCACGGCGACAGCTCCTTCGCCAACCCCTCGCCGTCCTGCATCGAGGCGCGGATCCACTGATCCTGCAGCCTCACGTAGATGGCGTGGTCGGCGATCCAGCGGTCCTGCTCCTTGTAGACCCCGGGCGCGAGCGTCTTGTCGTTCTGCACGTTGGTGGGCGAGAAGTTCTTCTTGTCCTCGTCCTTCCAGGTGGGCGCGTCCTTGGTCACGCGCCACTTCGGCTTCTGCTCCGCATCGCCGCCCATCGCTTCGATGAGCAGCCGCCGCAGCCAGGCCGCGTTGGTGCGGTCGGGATGGAGCGGCTCCCGCTGCAGGTGGAGGAAGAGCGAGTAGATGGTCTTGTCGCCCTTGAGAATGTGCCTCAGGAGCACGAAGCCGGTGTCGCTCCAGGGATGCTCGCCGGGGCCCGCCCCGATGCGCGCCGCCACCAGCTCGCCCTTCGCCATGGCCGAGACGTGATGCCCCGTCTCGAAAGAGAAATGCGCTCCCGAGTGGAACAGGCCCGCGTCGCCGAGCGGGAAGTGCCCGGAGAGGCCGCGCTCGCTCATGTGGTAAAATGAGGTGAGCCGCTCCGCCGTCAGCTCGGTGGACTTGTTCACCTCCGCCGGCGCGCTGGCCCGGCCCTCCTTGGGCGGCGCGGGCGGCTCCGGCGCGGCGGCCTTGTCGTCCTTCTTCGCCGACGGCGCGCCGCCGGAGAGCTTGTGCACCAGCTCCGCGTCGTCCTTCACCTGCTGGTCGAGGATCGACATGTACCTGCCGAGCAGCTCGTCGTGCTGGTAGTTGAGCAGCTTCAGCTCGAGCAGCGCGCGCGCCTTCACCCAGTACTCGGAGAACGCCTGCGGCTTCTGCTGCACCACCTGCAGGTTGCGCGCGCCGATCAGGGTGATCTGCGGAGTGGTGGGGTCGGTGACGCGCAGCCAGAGATCGCCGTCCTGCTTCTTGAAGCCGCTGATCACCACGGTGTGGCCGGCGTTGGCCTTGGCGGCGAGCCCGGTGTAGAGCACCACCGGGTTGTTCGCGCGCAGCGCATCGAGGACGGGCGCGAAGCGCTTCTCGGTGCCCGCCTTGCTGGCGTCGATGCGGTCCTTGACGCTCTTCTGCAGATACCCCTGCTGCAGCTTCCAGCCGACCAGGTCGAAGATGGCGGCCGGCTCGATCCTGCCGCCCTCGGTGATGCCGGCCAGCTTGCCGTCGTTGGACCCGCCCATGAAGCGCAGGTTTTCCTTCTGCTTTCCGCTCGAGCCTGGGCCCGGATCGCCGGTCTTGTGCCCGACATATTCGGAGGTCTTGCTCTGCGCCTTGCAGTAGTAGTCGTAAAGCATGGCCGCCGCGGCCCGCCCGCACCACAGCCAGCTGGCAGCAGTGCCGTTGAACTGCGGGAGCCGCGGCACCTCCAGCCAGCGACCGTCGCCGGCGCCGCGATCGGCTTCGGCCATGTCAGCCGGCGCGCGCACCGCGTCGTCGGGAGCGATGGGCAGCTCCGGTTTGGCGGCGTCGGTACCCAAGTCCTGCCCGGCCACGGAACCCCCCTGTGCAAAACAAACCTTCTTTTTAGTTTACCTGATTCGAAGCGACTTGTGGAGCGGATCCGCTGCCTGCCGGAGAGCAGGAGCGTTTCCCGAGAACGTCAGCCGTCGCGTGCGGCGGGAGCGGCGTCCAGCACCTCGCGCACGCGGAGGGCGTCCTCGCCGAGCAGGCGCTCCAGCATCCGCCGCATGCCCTGGACCACCTCGTTCAGGTCGAGCACCCGCGGCTGCAAGACTTGTTGCCGGCTGAAGGCGAGCAGCTGCCGGGTCACGGTGGCGGCGCGCTCGCCCGCGCTCCGGACCTCCTCCAGGTCGCCGCGGAACGCGCTGCCGGGCTCGGCGTCCTCGAGCATCAGGTCGCAGTAGCTCAGCACCACGCTGAGCACGTTGTTGAAGTCGTGCGCGATGCCGCCGGCGAGGCGCCCGATGGCCTCCATCTTCTGCGCCTGCCGCAGCTGCTCCTCGGTGCGCTGCAGGGCCTCCTCGGCGCGGAACCTCTCCGCGATCTCCAGCTGCAGCTCGTCGGTGCGCTGCGCCACCCGGCGCTCCAACTCGGCGTGCGAGGCGCGGAGGATCTCCTGCGCGCGCTTCTTCTCCGTGATGTCCACCGAGATGCCCAACAGGTGCTGCGGCTCGCCCCGGTCGTCGAGCAGCGGGATCTTGCGGGTGTGCAGCCAGCGCATCCCCCGCGGCGTCTGGATGGGCTCCTCGGGGATGTCCTCGACCGCTTTGCGCCGCAGCACCTCGCGGTCCTTGGCCACGAAGAAGTCCGCCTGCTCCTTGGGGAAGAAGTCGTGGTCGCGGTTGAACCGCTCGAAACGGAGCTCGCGCGCATCCTTCATGAACATCATCGCCGGCAGGTTCTCCAGCACCGACTCGAGGAAGCGGCTCAAGCTCCGCGCCGCGGAGTCGCCGCAGAAGCGGAACGCGCGGGCAGGCCGGACCGCCCAGTCGCCGCCGTACCGGCGGCGCTGCGCTTTTTCGCCGCGCGGCGTCATCGGGCGCAACCTAGGCGGCGCGTCGGACGCTGTACGCGGCGATTTCCCGGAGCGCCTGCGCGACAGGCGCGGGGAAGGGAGCGCCGTCGAGGGCGCGCAGCGCTTCGGAACAGAGCCGCTCCGCGTCCTCGTGGCACGACCGCGCTGCGCCGGAGCGCACCAGCACCTCGCGCAGCGCGGCAGCCTCGGCCTCGCCCAGGTCCCGCTTGCCCAGGCCGGCGCGCAGGACCGCCGCATCGGCCGGGTCGGCCGCCTCGAACGCGCGCGCGATCAGCAGCGTGCGCTTGCCCTCGCGCAGGTCGCTCGCGTTGGGCTTGCCGGTCACCTCGGGCGCGCCGAAGGTGCCCAAC
>DATFTN010000142.1:0-39444 GCA_035261845.1 Myxococcales bacterium
CTTCCACCCAAATCGATCGCACAATGGTCCACGGCTGGTTCCTCCTTCTTGCGCCTCGAGCGCGGAAGTCCTTGAGCGACGGTAACCCGTCAGCTCGTCCGAGGAGGAGCCAGCCACTTCATCGAGTCTGGACGGGACGCGCTGCGTCAAGTCTCCTGTCTTGCTCGAACAACCGCGCTGCCATCGAAGAGGCACCGCTGGCGCGCGAGTCGAGTTCCGCGCCCGCCGCTGCGCCCGACCATTCCCCTGAAAAGCAACGGAGACCGCCCGTCGATACGACGTGGCCGGCGAGGCTACAGGCAGGCGCGGGCGACGGCCTTGCGCCAGCGGGCGAGGTGCTCGTCGCGTTCCTGCAGCGTCATGCGGGGGCGGAACTGCTTTCCCGCGCGCCAGGCCTTGGACAGCTCCTTGATCCCCGGCCAGACGCCGGCGCCGAGGCCAGCGAGGAAGGCGGCTCCCAGCGCGGTGGTCTCGATCATGCGGGGCCGCTCGATCGGCGTCTGCAGCAGGTCGGCCTGGAACTGCATCAGGAGATCGTTGGTGGAGGCTCCGCCGTCGACACGGAACATCGGCATCGGCTTGCCGATGTCCTGCGACATGGCCTGGGCGAGGTCGTAGATCTCGAACGCGATGCCCTCCAGCGCGGCGCGCGCGATGTGCGCCTTGGTGGTCCCGCGGTCGATGCCGCTCAAGAGCCCGCGCGCGTCCTGCCTCCAGTGCGGCGCTCCCAGCCCGGCCAGTGCGGGGACGAACGCCACCCCGCCGGAGTCGGGGACCTTTTTCGCCAGGGCTTCCACCTCGGTGGACTTCTTGAAGAGCCCGAGCCCGTCGCGCAGCCACTGCACCACCGCTCCGGCGATGAACGCGCTTCCTTCCAGCGCATAGGCTACTTCGCTGCCCACCTGCCACGCGACCGTGCCGAGCAGTCCGTGCTTCGAGGTGACCGGGGCGCTGCCGGCGTTCATCAACAGGAATGCGCCCGTTCCGTAGGTGCACTTGGCGTCGCCTTCCGCGAAGCAGGCCTGACCGACCAGGGCGGCCTGCTGATCGCCCGCGATCCCCGCGACCGGCAGGCCGTCGGGCAGCCCGCGCACGCCCTTCACCGTGCCGAACAGGCCGGCTGACGGCCGGATCTCCGGCAGCACCGCGCGCGGCACGCCGAACAGCTGGCACAGCTCGTCGTCCCACTGCCGGCGCGACAGGTCCATGAGCAGCGTGCGGGACGCGTTGGTCACGTCGGTCGCGTGGACCGCGCCGCCGGTCAGCTTCCAGAGGAGCGCCGAGTCCACCGTTCCGAAGGCCAGCTCGCCGCGCTCGGCCCGCACCAGGGCTTCCTTCACGTTGTCCAGCATCCAGCGCACCTTGGTGGCGCTGAAATAGGCGTCCAGCACCAGGCCCGTCTTCTGCCGGACCCAAGGCTCCTTGCCGGCGGCGCGGAGCGTATCGCAGGCGGCGGCCGTGCGCCGGTCCTGCCAGACGATCGCGTGGTGGATCGGCCGTCCGGTCCTGCGGTCCCAAAGGAGAGTCGTCTCCCGCTGGTTGGTGATGCCGACCGCCTCGAGCTGCGAGGGCTTCACCGCCGCCTCGCGCAGGGCCGCGGAGACCGCCTTCAGGGTCGAGTCCCAGATGTCCGAAAGGTCGTGCTCCACCCAGCCGGGCCGCGGGAAGATCTGCCGGAACTCCACGTTGCGCTTGCCCTTCACATTGAGCCGTTGGTCGAGCACGAGCGCCGTGGTCCCTGTGGTGCCCTGGTCGATCGCCAGCACGTGCTTCGCCATCTCACGCCTCCTGGAAGAACGAGACGACCGCGTCGCAGACGGCCGGGGCATCCACGTCCAGAGGCAGCACGTGCCCGCTGCGCGGGAGCACCCGCACCTCGGCGCCGCCGGCCAGCGCGCGCGCGAGGCGCCGCGCGCCGCGGACGGAAGCGGTCCGGTCGCGCCCGCCGTGCAGGATGAGCGCGCGCGCCCGCACCCGGCCGGCGACCGCCATCGCCTCCTCCGAGAGGAGCCGCAGCTCGCGTCCCCAGCGCCAGGGCACCGCGGTGTACGAGCCGTCGTCGGGCACCGCGATGCGCGGAGCCGGATCGCCTGGGGGGACGCGGTCGTCGGGCGGAGGCGCTCCGGACCCCGCCTGGATGTCCCGCGCTCCCTTGCCGATCACGCCGGGAAAGGCGGGCAGGCGGCCGACGATCTGCGTGAACAGCCAGGTGGCCCCCGCCATGTCCACGGCCGGCGCGAGGAGCGCCAGCGCCGAAACGGGAGGGACGCCTTGCCGCACGAATCCCTTCGCGGCCAGGCGGACGGCGAGCAGCGCCCCCATGGAAAGGCCGCAGAGGTAGACCCGTCGCGCTCCCCGCAGGGACAGCAGCGCCTCGCGGGCGGCGTCCTCCACGTCGAAGCGGGTGACCGTCTCCAGGTCTCGAGGCGACGTCCCGTGGCCGGGGAGGAGCGGGCCCAGCGCGCGAAAACCCGCCCCGGCCAGCGCTTCGCCGACCGGGCGGACTTCCGCCGGCGAGCCCGTCAGCCCGTGCAGGAGCAGGCACGCATCGCCGCCATCGCCGAGGCTGAACGGAGCCGCCGGACCGGACATCCGGGAGCGCGCGGTACCACGTCCAGGCTGAGGCGGCAAATGGACATGCTAGAAGCAGGCATGGCCGACAATCCGCCGCACGGACAAATGCCCCAGCAGCTGCAGATCCAGCTCCAGATCGACGACGCGATCGCGAACGGCGCGTACGTGAACATGGCCCTCTTGAACCACAACGAGACCGAGTTCGTGATCGACTTCATCTACGTGCAGCCCCAGGCGCCCAAGGCGGTGGTGCGCGCTCGCGTGATCAACAGCCCCAAGCACATGAAGCGCTTCCTCCACGCCCTCCAGGAGAACGTCGCCAAGTACGAGTCGCAGTTCGGCAAGATCGACGTGTCCGGCCCCGCCCCGCATCTCCTGCCGGTGCATTAGGATGCAGGGATGAAATACGTCCTTCTCTACGAGGCCGCCGACGACTTTCTCGCCAAGGTGCCGGCGCACATCGACGCCCATCGCGCCCTGTGGAGGCAATTTCACGGGCAGGGAACGCTGCTCATGGTCGGCCCGTTCACCGACCAGCCCGCGGGCGGAGCGATGGGCATCTTCACCACCCGGCCGGCCGCCGAGGCGTTCGTCAAGGCGGATCCGTTCGTCAGGCAAGGAGTCGTCGCCCGTTGGACGATCCGCGAGTGGAAGGAAGTGCTCGCGCCCTGATCAGTTGGGCCCGGTCGGCGCCGGGCGCAGCGTCGTGTCTCCCTCGACGACGAGATGTACGCGGAGCTTCTGCACCACGCCTTTCATCCCTTTCATGCGGGCCAGCTCCGCGATGCTGGAGAAAGGTCGTTTGCTCCGCCGCTCGACGATGGCTTGCGCGCGCCCCCGGCCTATACCGGGCAAGAGGCGCAGCTCGGCTTCGCTGGCGCGGTTCACGTTCAGGACCCCGACCACTTTCGGCTTGCCCGGCCGCGGGCGCGGGCGGACGCTCTGGACCTCCGGTGGCGCCTCGGGCTGCGCCGCGGCCGGCGAAGCAGACGCGAGCAGCCCGAGCAGCAGCGCAAGCTGCACCTGGCCCTACTCCTGCGCGTCCTGCGCCGCGACCGAAAGGGCGCCGGCGCCGCGCGCTTCGGCCCGGCGATCGCGGTCGTCCTCGCGCAGCTGGATCCGGCCGCCGAGAGGCAGCGAGTCCAGCACCACGTTGATCGAGCCGTCGCGGTTGAGCCAAGCCATGCCCACCCGGCTCCAGATCCGGCTGCGTAGCCCCGGCTTGTCGATGATGTTGTAGGCGATCCACGGTTTCTTCCACGCGCCGCTCTCGGTGGGGCCGACCGGTTGCATCGGCGCCACGCCCGCCTGGTTCTCCATCCGTCCCTCCCAGCCGACCGCTCCAGTGCGGCGGCGCCAGCCACGAGAGCACGCGCCGTGCCAGCGCGATCCCCTCTGCGCGCGGCCAGACCACGGCGTTCCAGGACGAGAGGGCGTCGCACAATGGGACGGCCGCCTTGACGGGCGCACACCGCCAGCGTAGGAGGACCCTGATAGCAAGACCCGCCGCCGTGGCGCCCGAGAGGGCCTTTGAGGGAAGCCGGTCGAAAGCCGGCGCGGTCCCGCCACTGTAGCCGGGGAGCCGTTCCCACTGAGCCACTCGGCCCGCCCAAAGGGCCGGGGAAGGCGGGACGGCGCGCAGCGAGCAGGAGCTCGCTGCGCACCCGGGAGCCAGGAGACCTGCCTGGCGGCGCGAAGCAACGAATCCGCCTCTTCGCGAGAAAGAGGGGAGAAAAGTGCCGCGCGCCTTCGCCGCCCTCCGGCGGTCCATCCCACTCGCCCCACCCGCGGCGCAAAAAAAAATAATTTTTTTTTCGGCGGCCGCGGCGACGGCGCTCGCGGTGGCGGCGGTGCCCCTGCTCGCGCACGCGGAGGAAGCGCGGCCGCAGGCAGAGCCCCAGGACATCGTCGTGATCGGCCCGACGGGATCGACCAGGGCCCCGGCGGCGCAGTCCACCGTGGTGGAGGCGGACAAGTTCGCCGGCGAGGTGCGCTCGGTAGCGGAGATGCTCAGCACGTCTCCGGGCGTGTCCGTGCACGCGCTGGGCGGGCCGGGCCAGGCGACCACGCTTTCGCTGCGCGGCGCCAGCGCCGACCAGTCCCTGGTCCTGCTCGACGGGATCCCGCTCCACGGGCCCGGGGGCGGCGCCGTCGACCTCGCCACGCTGCCGGCGTCGCTCCTCGACCGGCTGGTGATCAGCCGGGGCGTGCTGGGGGCGCAGTTCGGCGCCGGCGCGCTGGGCGGCGTTGTCGAGCTGGTGCCCGTGCACCCCCGGGGCGATCGGCTGCAGGGCGAAGCCCGCTTGGCCGCGGGCTCGTTCGGCACGTTCGGCGCGAGCGGAAGCGTGGCCGCGCCTTGGGCCAGCGAAGGCAAGGGAGTCTTCGCGGTCCAGGTCGACCGGACCGGCGGGGCGTTCCCCTACGATCAGCAGCTGACGCCCGAAGTCGCGGGCTCCCCGTACTACGAGTTCACTCGGGAGAACGCGGACGCCTGGCGGGCCTCCACCTTGCTTCGCGCGGCGACGCCGATCGCCTCGAGCACCGAGGTCGACCTGCTCTTCCAGGGCTCCCTGGGAGACCGGGGCCTGCCCGGATCCGCCACGGCGCCCACGCCGCGATCGCGCGAGCTGGACCGCAGCGCGATGCTGGGCGCGCGGGTGCGGGGAACCGCGGGGCCCGCTGACGTCTCCGCGCGCCTCTGGGGCGACCTCGACCTGATCGAGCTACGCGGGGTCTCCGCCTTCGGGGACTGCGCCGATGGCGCGCCGGATTGCCCTAGATCCCATCAGTCGGCCTCCGCGCTGCGCGGCGAGGTCGAGGCGGGGGTCCCGCTGGGCGAAACCCAGTGGCTCCGCGGAACGGTCGCGGGTGGCATGGACCGCGCCACCGGAGACGCTACCGGGTTCCATCGCCGCGGGGTCTTCTCCGCCTCCGTCTCCGACGACGTTCGCCTGGGCGCGCTGTCCGTGTTCCCCGCGGCCCGCCTCGACGTGGTCGGCCAGGACGTGGGGGTGAGCCCCGCCGTCGCGGCCACGCTCCGGCCGTGGGAGGAGCCCATCGAGCTTCGCGCCGGCGCCGGGATCTCCTTCCGCGCCCCTTCGTTCAGCGAGCTGTACCTGCAGCAAGGGGGGCTCAGTCCCAACCCCGATCTGGCGCCGGAGCGCGCCCGATCCATCGACGCAGGCATCGCCTGGCGGACGCGGAAGCTGACCCTGTCGGCCGGAGCATTCGCCTCCTGGTATCGCGATCTGATCGTCTACGAGCTGTTCCCGCCCGCGGCCGTCAAGCCCTTCAACGTCGGTGCCGCCCGCATCCTGGGCCTGGAGCTGCAGGCCGTCGCCGCGCTGCCCCTCGGCTTTGCTGCCGAGCTCGCCTACACGGCGCTGCAAGCGACCAACACCCGGCCCGGGACGCTGGAGGGCCACTCCCTGCCCTACCGGCCTCCGCACCGCCTCTTCGTCCGCCTCGCCCACCACGCCGAGCGATTCGAATCGTTCGCCGAGGCGAACTGGACCGCCTCCATGCCCCGCAACTCGTTCGACACCGCCTTCCTCCCGGCGCAGCTCCTCCTGAACGCCGGCGTGGGAGCGCGCGTCGCTGGACCTCTCTGGATCGATCTCGAAGCGAAGAACCTGCTGAACGACCGCACCCTGCAGGACCTTTTCCAGTACCCGCTGCCCGGGTTCACCCTGGCCGTCATCGCCCGGGCACGTCTCTGAAGGAGCCGCCATGAACCGCACCCGAATCCTCCCCTTGCTCTGCTTGCTGGCCTGTGGAGGCGGCGTCGCGCCGCCGCAGCAGCACATCCCGCTGCCCTCTGGAGCGCAGCTCAAACCGTACGATCCCGCCAACCCCGGTGAAGCGCGGCCCCTCTACACCGCCCAGCTGGGCGGCCGCGTGTACGCGACCCTCAGCAACGCCCGAGCGCAGGGCAATTTCGTGGTGACGGCTGGTCCCGGGTTCCTGGCCGGCATCGATCCGTTCTCGGGGAACGTGGACCTGATCGACCTGGGCGGCTCCGACGAGCACCAGTGCACGAACCCCGGGGTCGTCCGCGTGGACTCCGGGAAGCTCTACGTCGCTTGCTCGGGAGACTTCAGCGGCTCGACGCCGGGCCGCGGCGTGTTCGAGGTCGATCCCAACGGCAAGACCGTCAGCCGGGGACTGGTCACCCCGGAGGGATTCGTGCCCAGCGGCGTGGCCGTGACCGCCACCAGGGTCTGGCTGGGAGATTCCGCCACGCCGCATCTCATCAGCGTCGATCGCGCGACCTTCGCGATGGCGGATGGATCGGATCCAGCGCATCCGCCGATCCCGGTCACTTGCCCGACCACCGGGCAGTTCCCGTTCGTCCCCTACGTGGGCATCGTGGCCGGCGACCTCTACGCCCTGTGCGCCACGACCGAAGCCGGCGTGCTGGGCCGCTTCGACGCCCAGACCGGCGCCGCCAAAGGATCCGTGGCCGTGGGCGCCCAGCCCACCGAATTCGCCGCGACTGGAGACGGACGCATCGCGGTGGTGAACTCGAACGAGAACACGCTGACGCTGGTCACGCCCGGGGCGACGCTCACCGCGCAGCTCGCGCTCACCTTCAGCAGCTCGACCTCCACCCTGCAGGACGTGAAGGCGCGGGGGCAGCTCGTCTACACCGTCGCCTCGGGCAGCAACACCGTGCAGAAGATCGACCTGGCCGCAGCCGGGGGACCAAAAGTGGTCGCCGAGGCGAACACGGGGCTGGGCTCGAATCCCTTCAATCTGGAGGCGCTGGACGATGATACGGTGGTGGTCGTGAACTACGCCACCAGCGACGTGGTGTCGCGGACGCTGACGACGGCGCAGTGACGCGCCTGTTCGCGCTGCTGCTCGCTGCCGCGCTGACGCGGCAGCACCTGGGGCCGCCGGTGCCCGCGCAGGTGCGGCGGGTGGTGACGCTCGCGCCGTCCCTGAGCGAGATCGTGCTGGCGCTCGGCGCCGGCGACCGCCTGGCGGGCGTCACCCGCTTCGACGACGACCCGCGGGCCGCGAATCTGCCCCGGGTAGGCGGCTACAACGATCCGGAGCCGGAGACGGTGCTCGGTCTCCACCCCGACCTGGTGCTCGCCCAGACTGCCCCGGAGAATCGCGGGCCGGTCGAGACCCTGGCGCGGCTGGGCATCCCGGTGGAGGCCTTCTCGCTCGGCGACCTGGCGGAGATCGAGGATGCGATGGAGCAGATCGGGGCGCTGCTCGGGGTCCCGGAGCGCGGCCGGGCTTTGCGCGACGATCTGGAGCGCCGCCGCGCGCGCGTCCGGGCAGAATCCGCCAAGAGGCCCCGCCTGCGCGCACTGCTCGTCATCGGCCTCGACCCGCTGGTGGTCGCAGGCCCCCGCAGCTTCGCCGGGGAATTGCTCCGCGACACGGGCGCGGTCAACGCGGTCGGCGACGACTCCGATCGGCCCTTTCCGCGGATCTCCGTCGAGGCGGCGGTGCGGGGCCGGCCGGACGTGGTGGTGATCTGCGGCTTCGACCCGCCTCAGGGGCGGCCACCCATCCCGGGCCTGCCTCGCGCCCGGGTGGAGACGCTGCGATCGACGGCGCTGCTCCACCCCGGCCCCCGCCTCGCCGAAGGCCTGGACGATCTGGTCGCCGCGCTGCGCGGGAAGCGGCCGCCGTGAAGCGCTCCGCGGCGGTGCGCGCCGCGATCGCCCTGCTCGCGCTCGCGCCCCTCTTCGCCCTTGCGATCGGGGTCGGGTTGTCCTTGGGCGCCGGCAGCCTCTCGTTCTCCGCCGCGCTGCACGGGATCGAGCCGGACGCGACCGTCCTGTTCAGGCTGCGCATTCCGCGGGTGGTGCTGGCCGCGATCGTGGGCGCCGGCCTCTCCGTCGCCGGCGTGGCGCTGCAGGCGCTGCTGCGCAACCCGCTGGCCGATCCGTTCGTGTTCGGCCTCTCCGGCGGGGCGGCGATCGGCGCCGCGATCTCGGTCGCGGTCACCGGCACCGCGCTCGGCCTGGCCGGCGTCTCCGCCGCGGGATGGCTCGGCCTCTTGCCCACGCAGTTCGCGGCGGTGCTCGGCTCGCTCGCCGCAGCGGTGCTCGTCTTCACGCTGGGCCGCCAGCGCGGCCGGCTGCATCCGGAGCGGGCCCTGCTCGTCGGCGTGGTGTTCAATTCGTTCGCCTCCGCCCTGGTCATCGCGCTGGAATCCGTGCTGGCGCCGGAGAAGACGCAGGCCGTCCTGCTCTGGCTGGCCGGCACGCTGGGCTACGAGCCCGAGCCGGTCCTGGTCGCAGCGGGCGCGGTGGTGCTGGTCGCGGTTGCGATCCTGACGGCGCTCGCCGGCCGCCTGAACCTCCTCTCGCTGGGCGACGAGGGCGCCGCGGCGCTGGGGGTGGACGTGGAAGCGACGCGCCTCTTGTCCTTCTTCGCCGCCAGCGCGGCGGTGGGGGCCGCGGTCGCGCTCACCGGGCTGGTCGGCTTCGTCGGCCTTGTGGTCCCCCACGCCGTCCGGCTGGTCGCCGGCCCCGACCACCGCGTCGTGCTCCCGGCCTCGGCGCTGGGCGGCGCCGCCTTCCTGGTGCTGGCGGACGCGCTGGCCCGGGTGCTCTTCCGCGGGCTGGGGACCGAGCCCCCCGTCGGCGCGGTGACCGCCCTGCTCGGCGCGCCGCTGTTCGTGCTCCTCTTGCGGAGGCGCTCGTGAGCGCTCCCCTCCTGGGCATCGAGGAGGTCCGCTACCGCCACGCTCCGGGATCGCCGGAGGCGGTCGCCGGCGTGTCGCTGCGGGTCGATCCGGGCGAGGTACTGGGCCTGATCGGCCCCAACGCCGCCGGCAAGAGCACGCTGGCCCGCATCGCCTGCGGGCTGCTCCGCCCCTCGGCCGGGTCGGTGCGGCTGCGCGGGGACGACGCGTTCGCGCTGCCGCGCCGGGAGCGCGCCCGCCGGGTCGCCTTTCTCGCGCAGGACGAGCCGGCTGACCTGCCCTTCACCGCCCGCGAGGTGGCGCTGATGGGCCGCGCGCCGCACCTGGGCCTCTGGGCGCTGGAGGCGCCCGGAGATCGCGCGCTCGCCGAATCCGCGCTGGCGGAGGCCGATGCGCTCGATCTCGCCGACCGCCCGGTGACGCAGCTCTCCGGGGGCGAGCGCCAGCGGGTCTTCCTCGCTCGCGTCTTCGCGCAGGACGCGGCGCTCCTGGTCCTGGACGAGCCGACCGGCGCGCTGGACCTCTCGCACCAGGTGCTGCTCGTCGGGGCGGTCCGGCGCCGGGCGCGGGGCGGGGGCGGCGCGCTCCTGGTGCTGCACGACCTGGCGCTGGCGGGCGCCGCCTGCGACCGGCTGGCGCTGCTCCGGGCGGGGCGGCTGCTCGCCGAAGGACCCTCGCTGGAGGTGCTCCGGCCCGAGGTGCTCGGCGAGGCCTACGGCACCGAGGTGCACGTGGTGCCCGATCCAGCCACGGGCCAGCCGCTGGTCGCCCCCCGGATCCCGCGCTGATCCAGGTCACTCGAGGTAGATCGTGATCCCCGCCATGAGGAACTGGTCGAATCCGTCGCCGCTCAGACGGCGCCGGAAGACGAACTGCGCGCCGCCCTTCTCCGTCAAGAAGCCGATGCCCCCCGACACCCACCACAGACCGTTCGTCGCGTCCCAGGTGGCGCCCCCGCGCAGCGCGATCGAGTCGCCCACCAGGAGCTCCACGCCGCCGGCGCCGCGGTGCTTGACGTTGCTCGTGTCCGAGAGATCCGCCTTGTAGTCGAAGGCGACGTGCCAGTTCCGGTCGGTGCCCCAAGCGATCCCGGCGCCAGCAGTCACCGGAAATGCCGGGATGACGCTGGTCGAGATGTTCTGCACCACGGCGCCGTAGGCGAAGTTCCCTTTCCTCACCAAAAAGCCCGTGTCCTCGGCGAACTGGCGCACCAGACCGTCGGGTGTGGCGAAGCGGTAGTATTTCGTCGCGCCTCCGACGTAGTAGCCGGCGCCGACGACGGTCGAATAAGCGAGCGCGCCGTACCAGCCCTCGCCTCGCCCGTCCGGCTGGCCGCTGCCCCACCTCGAGAAGAGCAATCCCGTGCCGATCGCGGAGCTGACGGTGTCCACCACGCTCACCATCAGCGCCTGCGCCGGGAAATGCGAGTCGAGGAGCCCGTCGAGCTCCAGGTGGTACCTGCGCTGCTGCGAGATCCCGGCCGGGTTGTCGGTGAGGGCATCGTTCCCCGTCGAGACGGCGATGTGGGCGCCACCCATCGCGGTCGCGCGGGGGAGGTCGACCCAGGCCGGCCAGGGCGCGCCGGGGTCCTTCACGCTGTTGTCGGCCCGCGCCGCCGCGGACACGGCGAGCAGGGCGGCGAGGAAGGCGCGCATGCGCCCCGAGTGTAAGACGCATTCCGGGCCGCCCGCGACAAAAGCTCCGGCGTCGGACCGCGGCGCTAGGAAGGAGTCGTAAACGAGGAGGAACACCGTGCGGTTTCGGGCGGCCGATGCTACCTTTCGCCGCCCCGCGGAGGTGCGATGAACCATCCCTTGCGCAAGGTCGTGGTCCCGGCCGCCGGCCTGGGCACCCGGTTCCTGCCCGCGACCAAGGCGGTGCCCAAGGAGATGCTGCCGATCGTCGACACGCCGGCCATCCAGCTGATCGTCGAGGAAGCAGTGGCGGCGGGCGCGGAAGAAGTGGTGCTGGTCAACGGCCGCGGAAAGGTCGCCATCGAGGACCATTTCGATCGCTCCTACGAGCTGGAGGACCAGCTGCAGCGCAAAGGAAAGAAAGACCTCTTCGACCAGGTGCGGCGCATCAGCGACTCGGTCCGGCTGGTCAGCGTGCGCCAGAAGGAGCCGCTCGGCCTGGGGCACGCGGTGCTGGCTGCCCAAAAGGCCGTGGGGGCGGAATGGTTCGGGGTGCTGCTGGGCGACGACCTGATCGACGCGGAGGATCCGGCCATCGGCCAGCTGGTGCGGCTGTCGCAGAAGACCGGGAAGGCGGCCGTCGCGCTCATGCCGGTTCCAGAGACGCAGGTGAACCTCTACGGAGTGGCCGCCGGCCGCGCCGTCGACGGGGGGCACATCGAGGTGGAGCGCATCGTGGAGAAGCCGCCTCGCGATCGGGCGCCATCGAACCTGGCGGTGATCGGCCGGTACGTCCTGCCGCCCGACGTATTCGACATGCTCGCCCGGCTGTCCCCGGGCGCGGGCGGAGAGATCCAGTTGACCGACGCCCTGGCCGCGCTCGCGCAGCAGAAGCGGCTGCTGGGCGTGCGCTTCCAGGGAACGCGCTACGACGCCGGCGATCGGCTCGGGTACTTGCAGGCCAACGTGGCCTATGCGCTCAAACGGCCCGACCTGCGCGACCCGCTGCTCGCCTGGCTCCGAGAGGTGCTGCAATGAAGGCCGCACGGAACCTGACGGCGCTGGCGGCCGCATTGCTCGCCGCCGCCCCCGCGCTGGGATACATCCCGTCGGTGACGGTGCTGCTCCATCGGGCCGCCTTGCGCGTGAACGAAGGCGCCCGCACCCGGGACGTGACGCTGAGCGGAACACTGCAGATCGGCGACGCCGCCCCCGCCCCGCGGGTGCTGACGTTGCGCTTCCCCCTCTCCTGCCGGTTCGAGGGCGGGGCCCAGGCGCGCGGCACCGTGACGCAGCCGCTTCCCTCCAGCGCGGCCGGGAACCCCGAGCAGGAGCTGATCGAGCTGGCCTGCCCGCTGATCGCGTATCGCGGGCTCAAGACGGCCGATGCGGAGACCGCGCTGGGAGCCGTCGCGTACATCGCCGGCGCCGATCTCAGCGCGACGGCCGTATACGATCGCCTGGGCGATCGCGTCGCGCTAGTGGTGGGCGCGCCGCCGCGGCAGGCCGATCGGCCGCAGCTCTGGCTCTACAAGGACACGCACGCGCCCGCTCGGCTGATCGCCCGCCGGGACGGGCACCTCGAGGACCTGCGCCTCCTGGAATACGGGAACCCTGCCGCGGCCGAGTGGTTCCCGCGTATCCTCGAGCTGGTCCGCGACGGCAAGACGTCGGCGCGGTTCGAGGTGCTAGAGACGAAGGGCTTCCGCGAGACCGGCGAGGAAGAGGACGACGACCGCGAGTAGACTGCATCGGAAGCACGACGGGCCTCTCGCCGCGGCCGAAGGTCCGGCCGGGGCCGCCGGGCTCGGCGGCGCGCTCGTCGAGGTGGCGCTCCCGGTCCCGGCGAACGGCGGGGTGTTCACCTACCGCCTGCGGGAGGGCGCGATCGAGCCTGGCCGCCGCGTCCTGGTTCCGCTGGGCCGGCGCACGGCGACAGGGGTCGTCCTCGGCCCTGCCGGCTCGATACGGGGCGAGCTCCGCGACGTGCTGCGCGTGCTCGACGACGAGCCTCTCCTGCCGCCCGACGTCCTCCGGCTCGCCCGCTGGGCGGCGGCGCACTACCTGGCTCCGCTGGGACTCGCGGTCCGGGCGGCGCTGCCGCCGGGGATCGACTTGCGCCAGGAGCTGAGCGCGGTCCTCACCCCCGAAGGCGAGGCGCTGCTCGAGGGCGAGCAGCAGACTCTCTTGCCTGCCGGCCGCGAGGCGGCCACCCGCACGCGGCAGCTCCTGCGCGCCGTGCGCGAGGGACGGGCGCTACGGACCGCCCAGCTGCGCGCCCTGGCGAAGCGAGGCCTGGTCGCGCTGAGCGCCTCCGAGCCGCGTCCGCGGGTGCAGGCGCCGCAGGTCGAGCTGGCCGCCGCGGTCCCAGAGGCCCGGCCTCCGGCGCGGTCGCCGCGTCAAGCGGAGGTGCTGGCCTGGCTCCTCGCCCGGGATCCGGCGGGCGTCCCCGTGGAGGAGCTGCTGGCGGCCTTTCCCGGCGCCCGGGCGCACTTGCGCAAGCTGGCCGCGCGGCGGCTGGTCTCGCTCCGCAAGGAGCCCGCGGGCGCGGCGTCGATCGCCGACGCGCCCTGGGGGACGTTGCCGGCGCGGGAGACGGCGGCGCAATCCGCCGCCCTGGCGGAGCTGCGCACGGCGCTGGACTCGCGCCGGTACGCGCCGTTCCTGCTCGACGGAGTGACCGGCAGCGGGAAGACGCACGTGTACATGGAAGCGATCGCCCGCGCTCGCGCGCAGCGCCGCGGCGCGCTGGCGCTGGTGCCGGAGATCGCGCTCACGCCCCAGCTGGCCGGACGCTTCCGCGCGCGGTTCGGCGAGGACGTCGCGGTGCTCCATTCGGGCTTGACCGAACGGGAACGGCTGTCCGAATGGCACCGGGTCCGCGGGGGGGCTGCCGGCGTGGTGGTGGGAACGCGCAGCGCGGTGTTCGCGCCCGTCCGCGATCTCGGGATCGTCGTGGTCGACGAGGAGCACGAGCCCTCCTACAAGCAGGAAGACCGGCTGCGGTACCACGCCCGGGATCTGGCGCTGGTTCGCGCCCGCGACGCCGGCGCGGTGGTGGTGCTGGGGAGCGCGACCCCTTCGTTGGAGACGCTCCGGCGGGCTGGAGAAGGCCGGCTAAGCACACTGCGGCTCCCGGAGCGCGTCGACGGCCGCGCGCTACCGGCCGTGGAGATCGTCGACCGGAAGACCACCTTGCGCGGGCCCGGCGATCCGTCGCTGCTCACGCCTGCGCTCGCCGACGCGCTTCGCCGGACCGCGGCGCGCGGCGAGCAGGCCATCCTGTTCCTCAACAAGCGCGGCCACGTGCGCAGCCTGCTCTGCCGTTCCTGCGGGGCCGCCCTGGGGTGCCCGAACTGCTCGGTCGCGCTGGTCCTGCACCGCGCTTCCGGCACCGCGCTACGCTGCCACCTCTGCGGCCATGAGGAGCTGCCCCGCCCGTGCGCCGCGTGCGGCAGCGACGACCTCTTCCCGCTGTCGGCCGGCACCGAGCGCGTCGAGGAAGAGCTGCGCGCCCTCTTGCCGCGGGCCCGCATCGCGCGGCTGGACCGGGACTCCGCGGGAGGGCCGGGCAAGGCGGCGAGCGTGCTCGCCCGGTTCGCCCGGCGAGAGCTGGACGTCCTGGTCGGGACGCAGATGGTCGCCAAGGGACACGATTTCCCCGGCGTGACACTGGTCGGCGCCCTCGACGCCGACGGGCCCTTGCATCTTCCGGACTACCGCGCGGCGGAACGCTGCGTGCAGCTCCTGGCACAGGTCGCCGGGCGGGCGGGGCGCGGAGAGCAACCTGGGCGGGTCCTGCTGCAGGCATTCCGGACCGCGGAGCCGGCGGTCGCCGCCGCGGCGGCGCACGACTACCACGGTTTCGCCCGGTCAGAGCTGGCCCGCCGCGAGGCGCTCTGCTTCCCGCCCTATGCCCGCCTCTGCGCCGTCCGCCTGCAAGGGAACGTCGAGGCGCGCGTGCAGGCGGCCGCCGAGCGGCTGGCCGGGCGTGCCCGCGACCTGCAGAGGAGCCGTGGAGGTGAGGTCGACGTGCTCGGGCCGGCGCCCGCGCCCATCGCGCGGCTCCGGGGCAAGCACAGGTTCCAGCTGCTGCTCCGGGCTCGGGACCACGGCCCCATCCACCGCCTCTGCCGGGCACTTTTCGAGGTGCCCCTTCCCCCCGGAGTCGAGCTGTCCGCCGACGTGGACCCGGTAGGGCTTTTGTAACGCGGAACCTTGCTGCGAGGACCCTTCGCGCTGACTATACTGGGCCGCCCGTTGGAGGGACGATGGCCCTGCGTGACATCCTCATCTACCCCGACCCCCGCCTGAAGCAGAAGGCGAAGCCCGTGGCCGAGGTGGACGCGTCCGTCCGCAAGCTGTGCGACGACATGGCCGAAACCATGTACGAAGCGAACGGCGTAGGCTTGGCCGCCCCGCAGATCGGCGTCTTGCAGAGCGTCATCGCAGTCGACGTCGAGCAGCGCGCCACGGCCGAGGGGGAACCGCCCAAGAAGAAGGGCGAGGGCCTGTTCTGGCTCATCAATCCGGTCCTGAAGGTCGGCGAGGGCGAATTCACCTACACCGAGGGCTGCCTCTCCATCCCGGACGAGTACGAGGAAGTCACCCGATTCGGACACATCGTGGTGGAGTTCCTCGGCCGCGACGGCAAGAAGCACCAACTGGATGCGGCGAACAACCTGCTCTCAGTCTGCGTGCAGCACGAGATGGACCACCTGCAGGGCAAGCTCTTCGTCGACCACCTCAGCGCGCTCAAGCGCGAGCTCATCCGCCGCCGGATGAAGAAGCTCAAGACGCAGCGCGAGGCGGAGCGGAAGGGCGAAGCCACCGCCCTGTAAGGCGGCCGTCGGACGCGGTACGACGCATCGCGGCGATACAAACGCCCCGTTCACGGAAGATCTGTCACAGTCGCGCCGTCCTAAGTGTGATCGCACCTGATCCCGCAGCGCCGGGAGGAACGGATGGACCGGTCGATCCTGGGCAGGGCGGCGGCGTTGGCTCGGGCCGGCCTCGCGACCGCGCTCCTGATCGCGGCGGCGGCACGCGCGGACGACGCGCGTCCGATGCTGCTCGCGCTCGAGCAAGGCACCCTCGCGTACACGGTGAAGCACAAGCTGCACGAGGTGACTGGGACCACCCGGAAGCTGGAAGGGCTCGCCCGGCTCCAGCCCGGCAGTCGGACGCTGGTGCAGGTGCGCGCTCGGGTGGGGAGCTTCGACAGCGGCAACTCCAACCGCGACGCGCACATGCGCGAGGCCACGCACGAGCCGCTGCACCCGTTCGCCGAGGTGAAGGGAACGCTCCCGCCGCTGACCCTGCCCCTCTCGGGGCCCCGGGACCTCACCCTCGAAGCGCGCGTGGAGCTGAACGGCATCCAGCAGAAGCAGGCCATCCTCGTCCACCTGGAGCCGTCCGGCCAGCGCGGCGTGCGCGCACGGTTCTCCTTCCCGATCAGCCTCGACTCGTTCCACGTCGACCGTCCGGAGCTGCTGCTCATCAAGATCGACGACAAGGCGACGATCTCGGGCGACCTCCTCTTCTCGGTGCGCGAATGAGGCTCGCCTTGCTCGCCGCCGCGGGCGCGCTCTGCGCCTGCGCGTACGGGGTGGACCGCTCCGAGTGCGCGATCGACTCGGACTGCGGCGCGGACGCGGGGTTCTGCGTCGCGGGCAACTGCCGCCCCGGATCGCGCACCTGCCCCGGCCTGCAGCCGAGCTACGCGAGCATCGACCGGGACTTGTTCCTGGTGAGCTGCGGGACCTCGGGCAACAAGGCCTTCAACTGCCACTCCTCGGCAGGTGCGTCGACCTCGAGCTTCCTCGACCTGACCGGAGATCCCTACCCACGCCTGGTCGGCCAGACCGCGGTGAATCCGCTCGGCGACCTCAAGGACCTGGTGCTGGTGAAGCCCGGCGATCCGGACAACAGCTTCCTGGTCAAGAAGCTGCGCCTGACCACGCCGCTCGATCCGCACTTTGGCGGCGGAATGCCCGCGGACGCGGTGGGCTCGATCTGCGCGAGCTCGATCGACACCGTCGCGCTGTGGATCCGGAACGGCGCGGAGAGGAACTGATGCGCGCAATCGCCGTCGTCGCCTGTTCCCTCGCTGCTCTCGGCCGCGCAGCATTCGCGGACGAGCCCCAGGCGCCCCGCGGGCAGGTGCGCTGGCCGGCGCAGCTCCAGATGGCGAGCCTGGCTGCGCGCCCGGATTGGCTGCCCCGGCTGGCCGACTCCACGCAGGCGCAGGCGCCCGCGCCGCAGGAGCCGTCCGCGCCGGCAGCGCCTCCCGAAGGGAACACCCCGGTCTCCCCGGGCCAGGACTTCGACCTGCTCGCGCCGCAGAAACCGCCCGACGAGGCAGCCCAGCAGCGCGAGCTGGAGGTGATGCACGAGCTCCAGCGCCGGCGCACGATGCTGCACCTCCACCAGATCGGCGGGTACGCCACCGTGGCGACGGTGACCGCGGCGGTGGTGCTCGGGCAGCTCAACTACCTCGATAAGTACGCCGGCGGCGGGGATACGGGCCGCTGGATCACGCCGCACGCGATCGCCGCCTTCACCGCGGCGGGGGTGTTCACCGCCACCGGCCTCCTCGCCGTGCTCGCGCCCAGCCCGCTGGAGAAGCCAGTCCGCCTGGACACCGCCACCCTGCACAAGATCGCCATGGCGGTCGCCACCGCGGGGATCGTTGCCCAGGTGGTGCTGGGACCGATCACCGCCAGCAAGGAAGGGCAGCTCTCCCAGCGCGACTTCGCGCTGGCCCACCAGATCATCGGCTACACGACGCTCGCCGCCACCTACGCCGGCTTTTTGGTGCTCACCTTCTGAGGCCTCCATGTCCGACGACCTGACCCGACGCCAGCTGGTTCGACGAGCCGCCGTTGCACTGTGCGCTCCCGCCCTTGGCCACGGCTTGGGCGGATGCGCGCGCCGCAACTCTCCGAACCGCGACGTGCAGGCGCCCGTGTCGCAGAACGGCAGGGTGGTCCTCTCGGCGCAGCTGGC
This sequence comes from Myxococcales bacterium, assembly GCA_035261845.1. Taxonomy (GTDB): domain Bacteria; phylum Myxococcota; class Myxococcia; order Myxococcales; family 40CM-4-68-19; genus VBKO01. Next base: position 17,890 of record DATFTN010000142.1, read on the forward strand.
GCCGGAGCTGCAAGTGGTGGGCGGCGCGGTGGTGGTGCACGCCGCGTGCGCTTCGCGACCGGTGCTGGTCGCGAATACCGGGAGCGGTTTCGTCGCGCTGCAGGCGATCTGCCCGCACGCGAGCTGCGAGGTGGCCTGGGTCCCCGAGGACCTGCAAGCGGAGTGTCCCTGCCACGGCTCGCGCTTCGCCGGCGACGGGACCGTGCTCAACCCGCCCGCGACCACTCCGTTGCAAACCTTCCCCGCGGACCGCGACCCGGCCAACGGGAGCGTCCTGGTCCACCTCTTCGCTGGCGACGGAACCTTCCCGGCGCTCGTGGGCGGATTCGTCGTGATCAATCTCGCGAACTACCCGGCGCTCAAGGCAACGGGGGGAGTGGTGATCGGACAACCGGAGGGGATGTCCGGGCCGCTCGTTGTGACCCGCCCGGACGTGACCATCGCGCCGGTGGCCCTCTCGGCGGTCTGTACCCACCAGCAGTGCACGGTGCAACCGATCCTGACCGGGGCCCCGCCTTCGTCGAGCCTCTATTGCCCCTGCCACGGCTCCGCGTTCGATCTGAACGGAAAGGTCACTCACGACCCGGCCACGGCCGACCTCCCGGCGTTCTCGGTCGTCTGGGACGGCGCCGACTCGCTGACCATCAACGTCGGCTCGATTTGCTCCTGAGCCTGCTTTCGCGCGACAAGGGAGCCATGCCCGAGGCCCCGCCGCCCGACGAAGGCTCCGCGCGCGCCTGCCTGGCCCGCCTCTACGAGATGGACGCCGCGCTGGAGCGCATGGAAGGCGAGCTGCCCGACGACGTCCGGCCCGTCGGCGCGGAAGCGCGCCGGCGCGTGCGCGCTTGGCTCGCCAGGCTGGGGGCCGGCGACCCGGACCTGACCGGGCTCACCGATGCCATGCGGGACATCTCCCGGATGATGGACGCGCTCACGGCGCGCCTGCTCCTCGTGCCATGGGACGGCCCGACAGGCGGACAGCAGAAGAGCTGACCCGGTCCCCTCCGGCGGAGGACGCGACTCGCGCCCACCACCGGACCGACCGGCTGCCCGCGCGGGCGGCACCGGCGCTGGTCCGGCATCCGGGCGGACGCGGTGGCGCTGCCGCTGCGATCGGGGTCGTTCCGCGGAGTCGTCCTGGGCAACGAGATGCTCGCCGACCTGCCGGTGCGCGGCGGCGTGAACACCGGGGCGGTGCAGCTCGTCCGCGAGGTTGCCAGGGTGCTGGCCGCCGGAGGCGCGGCGGCATTCACCGAGTTCGGAGGAGACTTCCCGCCCGGTCCCGTGGTCCTCACCGCCGGCTCCCGGCGCGACGAGCACGCGGAGTGGTCCATCGACTTCCGCCAGCTCCGCGCGGTGGCGGGCGAGTGCGGCATCGCGGCCGAAGAGCTGGCCCTGCACGAGCTGATCGGCGCCGACCTTTCGGTGCGCTGCGCCAGCTATACCGACCTGTGGCGGCTGCGCCGGTTCGTCTCCTGCGAGGTCTTCGCCGCTCCCGCGGAGGAGGTGCGCCGGCGGCATCCGGTGCTCTCGCGCCTCCTGGCCCTGGAGATGCCGCCGCTCGGCTCGCCGCGCTGGCCGGACGCCACCGCGCCGGCCGGGTTCGCCCAGCTCTTCAGGGCGCTGCTCCTGCGACAACGCAGGTGAAGGTAAGGAAACGGAGCGTGGCCGCGGCGGGCCTTTTCTGGCTCCGGCAAGAGGGCTCCCGTACGGTTCAAGGGCCCTCGAGAAACCCGGAGCCGGGATGCCGAATCGGACCACTCGCTTGCTCTGCGCCACGAGCGCCCTGCTCTTGTCCTCGGCTGCGCTCGCGGAGGACCCGCCGCCTCCTCCGCCTCCGGGGTTCGAGACCGCGGGCGCGGCCGGCCAGAACCAGCCCGACGCGTACTCCGGCAGCCAGAACTTCGCGGACCCCTCGCAGCTCTTCACCGGGACGCCCGGCGCGTTCGTCGGATTGGGCTACGGAAAGATCGACGGCGACACTTACGTCACCACCGTGATCAACACCGAGTTCGCGCTGGGCCCGTTCGCGGTCGGGCTGGGCCTGCCGCTGAATCTCCTGGCGATCAACGACGATTCGACCGGCACGCGCGCCTCCAAGACGTACGCAGACGTCCTGCGGCGCAGCGACTGGAACCAGCCGCAGGACTATCTGAAGCTGGTGCGGTTCGTGCGGTACGGCCACAAGCGCGATCCGCTGTACCTGCTGGCGGGCCAGCTGTGGGGGTCCAGCCTGGGCCACGGGACGCTGGTCAACCGCTACTCCAACTCGTTCAGCCTCGAGCAGCGCAAGTTCGGCATGGCCTTCGACTTCAACAGCCAGTATTTCGGCGTCGAGACGTTGATCGACGCCGTCACCGGAGCGAGCCTGGTGGGCGGCCGCGCCTATGTCCGTCCGTTCGCGGAGGTAGCGGGCCTGGGCGGCCTCGCCTTCGGCGTCACGCTGGTGGTCGATCCGACTGCGCCCCTGCTTCCCTTCGCGGCCACTCCCGCGATCCCGTCCGACTCGAACGGCCTGCCGCTCGTCCCGACGCGCGCCTTCGCGGCCGCCGGAGTCGACGTGGAGTACGAGCTGGTCCACAACTTCCTCCTCGATCTCATCCCCTACGTCGACGGCAACCGGCTGTTCGGGGCCGGCAACGGCCTCCACATCGGAGCGCTGCTCAACGTGCGGCTCCCGGTGCCGATCATCGACGTGAGCTTGCAGACCCGCCTGGAGTACCGGCACATGCAGCCCGGATACATTCCGGAGTACTTCGACCAGACCTACGATCTGGGGCGGCTGCAATACGCGGTCACGTTGCCCGGCGCGGGATTCGCCTCGAAGCAGACGGCGGCCTTCGACGCGAAAGCCGCAGGCGGAGCGGCGGTGAAGGGCTACTACGGGGAGCTGGCCTTCAACTTCGCGGGCCTGGTCCAGATCGGCGGACTCTTGCAGGACTACGAGCAGGACAACGGGGCTTCGCTGGGGCTCTTCGCCACGGTGCCGAAGTTCGAGACGGTGAAGCTGTCCGCGTACTACTTGCGGAAGAACTTCGGCGAGCTGAGCAACGCGTTCGTGCTGGACGAGCGGTCGCTCCTGGCGGCGTCCGCCGCCTTGAAGATGTACGGGCCCGTCTATCTGGTCGCGGATTTCCGGCGCCAGTGGCAGTTCGATCCTGCGGCGCAGAAAGTGGTCTCGGTCGACACGTACCGCAGCGGAATCGCGGTGAATCTGACGTTCTAAAGAAGTGACAAGGGGCGGGGATTTCCTTATGTTCCCGCCCCCATGCCGTCGCCTACGAGAGCCGCGCCCCGCACCGGAGCGGAGATCCGCGAGGCGTTCCTGCGCTTCTTCGAAGAGCGCGGCCACCGCCGGGTGAAGAGCTCTCCGCTGGTGCCGCAGAACGACCCCACCCTGCTGTTCACCAACGCCGGCATGGTGCAGTTCAAGGACGTCTTCACGGGCCGCGAGACCCGCGACTACAAGCGCGCGGCCTCCAGCCAGAAGTGCGTGCGCGCGGGCGGGAAGCACAACGACCTGGAGAACGTCGGATTCACCGCCCGCCACCACACCTTCTTCGAGATGCTGGGGAACTTCTCCTTCGGCGACTACTTCAAGAAGGACGCGATCGCCTGGGCGTGGGAGCTCGTCACCCGCACCCTGGGCCTGCCGGCGGAGCGGCTGGCGGTGACCGTCTTTCGCGACGACGACGAGGCGGAACGGCTGTGGCTCGCCACCGGTGTGCGCAAGGAGCGCATCTTCCGCCTGGGCGAAAAGGACAATTTCTGGGCGATGGGTCCCACCGGCCCGTGCGGGCCGTGCAGCGAGATCCACCTGTACCGCCTCCCCGGCGAGGCGAGCGTGCGCCAGATCGACCAGCATGCGCACAAGTTCTTCGCCCAGAACGCCATCGCGGACAGCGACTCCTGGATGGAGATCTGGAACCTCGTCTTCATGCAGTTCGAGCGCAAGGAGCCGGAAGGTCCGCTCACTCCGCTGCCCAAGCCCTCGATCGACACCGGCGCCGGGCTGGAGCGCGTCGCGGCCGCGGTGCAGAACGTCGCTTCCAACTACGACACGGACCTGCTCCAGCCGCTCATCCAGGAGGCGGCGCGGATCAGCGGCAAGCGCTACTCCCCGACCGACGCCCTGGACGCGCACGGCGACTCGGCCTCGATGCGGGTGGTGGCCGACCACTCGCGCGCGGCCTCGTTCCTCATCGCCGACGGCGTGCTTCCCTCGAACGAGGGGCGCGGCTACGTGCTCCGCCGCATCCTGCGGCGCGCGATCCGCCACGCGCAGCGGCTGACCAGCGACCCGGCGCTGTACGCGCGCGTCTGCGGCAAGGTGATCGAGACCATGTCGGACGTGTACCCCGAGCTGTCCGACTCGCGGGTCCGGATCCTGGAGACGGTGCAGCACGAGACCGACGCCTTCTTGCGCACGCTGGACCGCGGCAGCGCCATCCTGGCGGAGGAGATCCGCCGCCAGGGCAAGGGCAAGCAGATCCCCGGCGAGGTCGCGTTCAAGCTCTACGACACCTTCGGTTTCCCGCTCGACCTGACCCAGGTGATCGCGGCGGAGAGCGGCTACACGGTGGACGAAGCGGGCTTCGAGAAGCTGATGGAGGAGCAACGCGCGCGAGGATCCTTCGCGGGCTCCGGCGAGGCGGCGGTAGGAGACATCTACAAGCAGCTGGCGGGGGAGGTCGGCGACTCGGAGTTCCTCGGCTACGAGCAGATCGCCTCCCACGGGAAGCTGCAGAGCGCGGTGGTGGGCGGGCGGCGCGTCCAGCGGGTCGCGGCCGGCTCCACGGCCGAGCTGGTCTTCGATCGGACGCCCTTCTACGGCGAGTCGGGCGGCCAGATCGGAGACACCGGCTTCGTGGTGGGGAGCAGCGGGCGCGCGCAGGTGCTCGACACGCAGAAGCCGGTCGGCAACCTGGTGGTGCACCGGGTGAAGATGCTCGAGGGCGCGTTCGAGGTGGGCGAGAAGCTGGAGCTGATCGTCGACAAGGAACGTCGAACGGGCCTGCGGGCGAATCACAGCGCCACCCACCTGCTGCATCGGGCGCTGCGGGAGATCTTCGGCGAGGGCGCCAAGCAGGCCGGGTCGGTGGTGGCCCCCGACTACCTGCGCTTCGACTACACCTCGTACCAGCCGCTCACGGAAGAGCAGCGCATGCAGCTCGAGGCGCGCGTCAACCAGCTCATCCGGGAGAACCACCCGGCCGAGACCCGGGTGATGGACCCGGAGTCCGCGATGAAGTCGGGGGCGATCGCGTTCTTCGGCGACAAGTACACGCAGCTGTCCCGCGTGCGCGTGCTGCAGATCGGCCCCTCGGTCGAGCTGTGCGGCGGCACCCACGTGGCCCGCTCGGGCGACATCGGCTTCTTCAAGATCCAGAGCGAAGGCGCGATCGCGGCGGGCGTGCGGCGCATCGTGGCGGTCACCGGACCCGAGGCAGTGGCCCTGGTCCACGAGGAAGAGAAGCAGCTGGCGCGGGCCGCGAGCGCGCTGCGCGGGTCGCCCAAGGACGTGGCGGTGAAGGCCGAGCAGGCGGTGGGCCGCATCCGGGAGCTGGAGCGCGAGCTGGAGCAGCTGCAGAAGAAGGCGGCCGCCGCGAAGAGCAGCGAGCTGGCCCAGTCAGCGCGCGAGGTGAACGGGGTCAAGGTGCTCGCGGCGCGCCACGAGAACGGCGAGCCGGAGAGCCTGCGCGAGCTGGCCGACAAGCTGCGCGACCAACTGAAGAGCGGCATCGTGGTGCTGGGAGGCGTGAAGGACGGCAAGGCGACGCTGCTGGTCGCCGTCACGCCCGATCTCCTGAAGAAGTACAACGCCGGCAACCTGGTCAAGGAGCTGTCCAAGACGCTGGGCGGCCGCGGCGGCGGCAAGGCCGACCTGGCCCAGGCAGGCGGAGGCGACCCGGCGCAGCTCGACGCGGCGCTGGCGCGAGCCTACGAGCTCGTCCGGCCCTGACCCCAGATTCGCAGCACCTCCTCCGCCCGCGCCCGCGGCGGGCGCTGGACGAGGACGCGCTTCTCCCGGGCCTTTTCTCCGCTGACCAGCACGCATCGTCCGCGGGGCACTTGCAGCTCGCCCGCCAGGAATTCGATGAGCGCGGAGTTGGCCGCGCCCTGGACGGCCCTCGCCTGCAGCTTGACCTTGAGCGACGAGCCGTGAAGCCCTGCAGCCTCGGTGCGCTTCGCTCCTGGAACGGCGTGCACCCTGAGCTCCAGATCTTCGCCGATCCAGCGGTGGAAGGCCGCTCGCTCCGCCCCGCCCGGATGCATGCACGTACCTTTAGAACGGGCGGCGCGGATCGCGAAAGGCGGTTTCGAAATGGGAGGGGGTCCCGAATCGAGACGTTGCCCGGGGCGTGAAGCGCGAGTGAGCGGGGTCCGGCATGGCCCGTGCAATCGCGCGGGGCCACCGCGAGCAGCGGACCGCTACGCCTCAGGGGGACTCGTGCACAGGACCTGCAACGCCGCCGACAGGCCGCTCGCCTCGCCGGATTCGACCGGCTGGATCGACCGCCTCGCTCCCGACGATCCGCTCCTCGACGCCGACGAGGTCGAGATCCCGCACGCCGAGCGCATCCGACGGCGCCGCCCCAGGCGGGCGGCGGCGCGGGCGGCGGCGGCCCTCGCACTGGCGGTGGAAGCCTGCGGCGGGGCGGCGTTTGCACCGCAGCAGGCGTCCGACTCGATCCTGGTCCAGCTCGAGCGCGACGACGAGCCGCCGTCGTTCCCGTCCGCCGCAGGCGACGGCGCTCCCATCGTCGCTCTGCGGTCCGTCGGTCCCGACGACGCTCCCGCCATGCTGCGACTCCCTCTACCCGCGGGCGAGGACCCGGTCGACTTCGCCCGCGAGACGGCTCTGCGCCCGGGTGTCGAGTTCGCGGAGCCGGTGTTCCTGTACCAGAGCACTCGCGTGCCGAACGATCCGCGGTTCAAGGATCTGTGGGGGCTGACTGCCATCGACGCGCCCGGAGCCTGGGCGTCCGCGGTCGGGGATCGGCGGGTCACGGTAGCGGTCGTCGACGACGGAGTGGCGCTCACGCATCCCGATCTCGCGCCGAATCTCTGGATCAACCCGTCCGAGATCGCGGGCAACGGGCGCGACGACGACGGCGACGGATATGTCGACGACGTGAACGGATACGATTTCGTCGCCGGCCGGGGCGATCCCTCCCCGGCGCGCTCCGGGGAGGAGCGCTGGCACGGCACCCACGTGGCGGGCACCATCGGCGCCGCCGGAGACAACCGCATCGGCATCTGCGGGGTGAACTGGAAGGTCTCGTTGATGGCCTTGCGGGGCATCGGACCTCGCGGAGGACGGAGCGACGACCTGGCCCGCGCCATCGACTACGCCGTGGACCACGGGGCCCGGGTGGTGAACGCGAGCTGGGGCGGAGGGGGCCACAGCCAGGCGATCGCGAAGGCGGTCGCTCGGGCGCGCGAGCGCGGGGTGCTCTTCGTCCCCGCGGCCGGGAACGAGGGGGCGTCGCGCCCGTCCTTTCCAGCGAACCTCGGCGGCGACAACGTGCTCTCCGTCGGCGCAGTGGCGCCGGACGGCCGGCTCGCGTCCTTTTCGAACCGCGGGGCGCTGGTGGCGGCGCCCGGCGTGGGTATCCTCTCCACCACGGCACCCGGCCGATACGAGCGTTACGACGGCACGAGCATGGCGGCTCCGCACGTGAGCGGCCTCGCTGCGCTGCTCTGGGCGGCCCGGCCCCAAGCCAGGCTCGAAGAGGTCCGCGAGGCGATCCTTTCCTCGGCCTCGCCGGTGCCCGGCACCAGGAACGGCCGCATCGACGCGGCTCGGGCCATGGCCGCGCTGCTGGGCGGACCCGGCGCCGGCTCTTCGGGAAATCTGCTGCTTTCCCGCGGCTCGCTGTCGTTCACCTCCTCGGGCGGCGGCGCGCCGCGCGCGCAGACCATCTCCTTGCGGGCCGAAGGCGGCGACGCGAAGCGATGGACGGCCCGCCCGGACGCGCGCTGGGTGCGGTCGTCGCCCGACCAGGGCGAAACGCCCGGGCGGCTGACGGTGCGGGTCGACCCTTCGGGCCTGCAGCCGGGCGAGCACGTCGCTCACGTGCGCATCGAGTCCGCGGATCGCCCTCCGCAGGCGGTGGTCCTGGAAGTCAGGCTTCGGATTGGTGACGGGCCTGCCGTCGCGGCGAACGGGTCGGGATGCGGACTCCGAGAGGGCCGGCTGCACGTCGGCCGCGGCGCCACCTGCAGGCTCGCCATCCCCGGCCTGGGCGCGGGCGCGACCGCGAGCTCGGTGCAATGGCGGCTGCCGGGCGGGGCCGTCGTGCAGGGTGGATCGATGTACGCGCAGTTCCTGATGCGCGGCGAGTACACCGTGGAAGTGAGCGGCACCGAGGAGGGATCCCAACCGGTCACGGTCGTGGTCGAGTGAGAGTGGCTGTGCGATCCTCGAGCGCATGGCGGCGCGCCAGCTGTGGCTCTTCCTCACGGACCTCGACGTGCGCTCCCTGCTGGCCATGCTCGAGGCCCGCGAGCCGGGGCTGATCTGGTCGCAGGGCCGGTACGTCCGCGGGGACCCCGCGGACCTCCTGGCCGCGCCCGCGAAGCTGGAGCGCCGCGACTCGTTGCCCGGGGAGCGGCGGCTCTACCTCCTCCACCGCAAGCACAGCGCGGAGGTGGTGGCGCATCCGCAACCGGCCGGACCTTTCGCCGGCTGGGCCCAGATCGACGAGGAGCGGACCGACGCGCTGGTCCTGCGCATCCCGGAGGAGCGGCCGGACGAAATCCAGCCGGTCCGGCTCTACGCGCACACGAGCTACTGGAGAGCCGGGGAGAAGATCCGCAAGCGGCCCGTCTTCTCCCTCTGGGCGAACCAGACGCTTCGGTGGCTGGGCTCGCAGCTCCCCCGCACCTCGGTGGACTTCATCCGGATCGGGCCCGATGCGCTTGCTCGGGCAAAGGCCGGCACGCTCCGCCTGACTTACCTCTATCGGACGCTCGCACCGGAGAAGAGCGCGCGGGACGCAGGCTAGGCCCGCCGATCCGATATCGCTGCTCATCAACCGGTTGAACCCGCGCGGACTAACGCGCTGCGTCCCGTCCCGGGGCGGGACGCGCCGCGTCAAGGGTTCGCCTCATGCCCCGGATCGAGTCGACGCACGACGCTGTCGCGCGAGCCGATCTCCTCGCCGCCGTCTCCTGCTCCTCCCCTGAAAAGCAATTGAGGCGCACGTTGATTGCGCTGCCACGCGGACGCGCCCGCTGCCAACGCGGACGCGCCAGTTCAAACTTCCAGGGTGAGGAACCCGAGGGGTTTCTCCAGCCGGCGGAGCACTGGAAGCGCGACGTTGTACACGGGGACGCCGCCGCGGGTGGCGCCGCGCAGGTTTCCCCGGTGGGCGTGTCCGTGGATCGCCAGTGCCGGGCGGAGCTGATCGAGCGGGCCCGACAGGCGGGTGGCTCCGAGGAACGGGTAGATCTCCAAGGGTTCGCCTTCCAGCGTGGCCCGGCAAGGCGAGTAATGCAAGAGCGCCACCCGCGCCCGGGTGCGCAGCTGGAACAGCGCGTTCTCCAGCTTCAGCTCCTCGGCGATGCAGGCGTCCACGAAGTGCTTCATCGCCGACTCGCCGAATCGCTGCAGCTGCGCGTGCTCGAATCCGCCGGCGAAGCCCTTGATGCCGGCGATGCCCAGCTCGTCCCCCAACGCGAACGGATCGCCGTCCAGCACCTTGACCTCGGCCTCCTCCAGCCTCTGCCGGACCACGTGCTCCTGTCCCGCCTCGTAGTCGTGGTTGCCGAACACGGCCACCTTGGGGAGCTTCAGCCGGGCGAGCTCCTCGGCCAGCCAGGACGCCTCCTCCGCGGTGCCGTGGTCGGTCAGGTCGCCCGCGAGCAGGAGGCACTCCGCCGAGCCGTCGACGCCGGAGAGGGCAGCGGCGAGGGCCTTCCGCGTGTCGGCGCGGCAGTGGAGATCCCCCACGGCGGCGATCCGCATCATGTCCCTCAATGGTCCGGGCCGGACCGCGGCTTGACCGGCCAGCGCGAATCGCCGGTCCAGCCCTTCACCTCCAGCTCTCGCGCGTCGCGGTAGCCGTGCTCGTTGACCTCGTACAGGTACTGCTGCCGCGACAGCAGCGTCCCGCGGCAGACGCGGCGGGCGGGCGCGGTCAGGTCTTCTTGCCGCGCGAGCCGCGCGGTCAGCTCCTCCATCACCCACGAGGGCACCTGTCGCATGTCCGAAGGAAATGCGAAGCGGAACGCGATCAGGTGGCCCAACAGGACCGGCCAGTGATCGCCGAACCGGTGCAGGATGTGGTTCCAGTCGAGCTGCGCCCCGCGGCAACGCAGCAGGTGGTGGATGTCCGCGCCGTCGAAGCGCTCCCGCTCCTGGATGTAGGCCTTTTGCCAGATCATCTCCTCGGCAGGGACGATGAGCGACTCCCGGTCGAGGACCCTGGCGCGCGAGGCCCGCCGTTCCCATTCGGCGTCGACCGTGGCGATGCCGTTGCCCGAGGAGAAGATGAGGTCGATGAAATACGGTCCCGCGAACGCCTTGGCGATCCAGAGCGGGTCGGTCATCTCGGTGCGGTAACCCGCCTGGGCGAGCAGCTCCAGCGCCTCGCCGACGCGCTCCTTGCGGAGGAAGAGGTCGAGGTCCTTGGTATCCCGCCACAGGCCGGCGTGCGTGCGCATCGCATAGGCGCCGCCCACCATCGGAGACATGCCCGCATCCTGCAGCAGCGTCAGCGCGCGGCCGTGCACCTGCTGCTCGACGGGGTCGATCTGGAATTCCGCCTCGGTCGCGGTCTGCACCCAGGGCAAGGTGGCGACGGCGCAGCGCGTCCGCAAACGCTGGCGACCATCTCGAGAAGTTCCGCCGACCGTGATCAGTTTGTGCCATCCAGGCAGAGCGGTGAATTCAGCGAACCCTGGGATCGACCAAGCGGGCAGGCGCCAGCCTGGCGCGCGCCGCGCCCGCCCGCGCGGACGCGCCCCGCCGGACTCGACGCGGCTGGCAGTGCGGGCAGAAGTAGGTGCTGCGCCCGCCCTGGACGATGCGCTCGATCGCCGTGCCACAGTTGGAGCAGGGTTCCCCGGCGCGGTCGTAGACGAGGAAGATGTTTTCGCCGCCCTCTTCCACGTAGGTGATGGGCTCCGGAGAATCCTCTCCCTCCAGAGCCGACCGCAGCGACTCCTCGATGGCGGCGCCGAGCCGGACCGCTTCGTCGGGCGAAATCGAGACGCCCAGCCGCTCCGGGTGGAGGCGCGCGCGGTGCAGCGCCTCCGACACCTGGATGTTCCCCAGTCCCGCCAGCGTCCGCTGATCCATCAGCGCTTCCTTGAGCGAGCGGTGGGTCTTGCGCAGCACGTCGTAGAGCCGCCGCGCGTCCACGCCCGGCAGCGGATCGGGCCCCAGCGCGGCGAGGACGGGCAGCTTGCGCAGCTGCTCCATCTTGCCGCGGATGAGACGTCCGAAGAGGCGCTGGTCGCGATAGTCGAGGACGTGCCCGTCCTCCAGCTCCAGGGTGGCGCGGACGTGGCTGGGCGGCGGAGCGCCCCGATCGCGCCGGATCCACTTGCCCGTCATCCCCAGGTGCGACACCAGACCTTCGCCGCCGTCGAAACGCAGCAGCATCCACTTCCCGGAGCGCTCCACGTCCTGCAGGCGGTGCCCGGCGAGCTGCGCGAATCGCTGGGGCGACTGGCCTCGAATGACCCGGGACCGCTCGGCCCTGGCCGACACGATCCTTCGTCCTTTCGCCCAGGCGCGCAGCTGGCGGGAGGCGATCTCGACCTCGGGGAGCTCCGGCACGGCGCGGCAGTGTGGGGCGGCCGGCCGCGCTGCGCAAGGGTTTCAGCGCGGAGCCAGCTGGCGGCGCAGCTCGCGCAGCAGCGCCCGGGCGCGACCAGCCGGCAGCGCTGCGCCTCCCCAGCGAGCCGCGAGCACGGCCGAGGCGAGCTCCTCGACGGCCGGCGCGGCGGCCAGGTGCCTCTCGGCCGTCCACCGGATCGCGCCGCGCGGCGAGATCGGGTGCGGAAGCGTCACGCCGCGCTCCAGGCGTTCGCGCGCCCGCCGCCACAGGGCCTGCGCGCGACGCTGATCGGGGGCGAGGCGCACGGCGCGAGGGCGCCCGCGCCGGCGGACCCTTCGCAGCAGCGTCACGAGCAGCGCGATCACGATCGCGCCCAGCGCGGCCTGGCCCAGGAGCGCGCGGAACTCGGGCGAACCGGGCCTGGCCGCGGAGAGGCGCCGGCCTGCCTCCCGCAGCGTCCGCCCCAGCTGCTGCAGCGTCCGCTGCTGGGAGAGCAAGTCGTAGTCCACCACGAACGCGCGCCAACGCTGCGCCAGCCCGTCCCAGGCGAGCACCATGCTTGCCCAGAGCCCGTCGCCCACCCCTCCCCTTCCGGAGGGCGGAGTCGGATCGAAGGGCACGAACCCGGCGCCCGGAACGTAGACCTCCACCCAGGAGTGCGCGTCGCCGGCGCGCACCGCCCAGTAGCCGGCGGAGCTGTAGACGCCCCCGTAGTACCCGGTCACGTTCCGCGCCGGGATCCCGGCCAGCCGCAGCAGGACGACCATGGCGCTGGAGAAGAGCTCGCAATGGCCCCGGCGCGATTCGAACAGGAAGTGCGCGATGGGGTCTTTCTGCTCGCCCGCAAGCTCGCGCGTGTACGAAAGCGATCGGCTCAGCCACCGCTCCACCGCGGCGGCCGCGTCGACCGGATCCTTGCCCTCGGTGAGCTGCCTCGAGAGGTCGCGGACCCGGGCATCGACGTCGGCCGGCACCTCCAGCGACGCGTCGAGCTCCGGCGGGTATCGCCTGCCCTTCCCGCGCAGCTCGTCCAGCGGCGGAAGCGCCCGCTCGGTCCGCACCACGTAGTGCAGGTCTCCCACGTCGACGGGCGTGTAGAACAGGTCCCCGTTGGCGGCGCGGATGAGCCGGGTCGCGGGCGCCTTGGCGGTCAGCGGCCGCTCGAAGCTCACGCTGGTGGGCCATCCCTCGGGCGTCAGGACTACGCCGTCCGAGAACCCGCTGACCGCCTCGATGTCGGCCACCAGCGGGGCCGAGCGGCGCCGGGCAGAGGCATGGCGCAAGCGGGGCAGCGGCGGGACCCAGTTTCCGCCGCCCCACCCCTCCGCGCGGGCGCGCCAACCGCGCCCGGTCCACACCTCGAGCGCCCGGGCGCGCCAGCGCATCGGAAGATCCGCGCCGGGCGGCGGCGCGGGATCGAGGCGCACCCGCAGCACGACGCGCGGATCGTCGGCGATCACGCCGTGGCGCGACAGGTCGATCCGATCTCCCAGCCCCGTGATCGGGATCGCGGAGGAGGCCCGCCTCAGCCCCCCGATGGTGACGCGCGGGAAGGCGACGAAGATCGCGGCCGATCCCAACAGGCCCACCAGCGCGAGCGCCGCCAGGGCGCCCAGCACGGCGGGCGTGACCAACCGCCGGCCGTGGAGCAGCGCCGCCGCCCGGTCCGGGCTGCGCGCCTCCTCGATCTCGAACCGCAGGTAGGTGAGAGCGAGCGCCCAGGTGGCCGAGACGGAGTAGAGCAGGAAGCAGACGCCGAAGAGCAGCTCCGCCGAGAGCGCTGCGCCGGCGCAGATGAGCAGCAGGGAGAGGAGGAGGAGCAGGTGCTCGTCCCTTCGCCCTCCCCGGTGCCAGAGGCGGTGCACGCCGAGCAGCACGGCGAACTGCGTCGCGGCGAGCACGATGTCCAACCGGCCCATGACCACCTGTGCGCCTTGCACGATCAGCGCCGCGCCCAGCAATGCCGTCCATGCCCATTGGCGCCGGCCGGCCACGTACCGCTCGACCAGCGGGGCGGCCAGGAGCGCTACGGGGAACAGCGCCAGCAGCGCGATGCCCAGCTCGCCGCTCACCGCGCAGGCGGCGAAGGCGGCGGCCAGCGCCAACGACCCGGCCCAGCGCTGCGCCGTGAGCAGGGACGTACCGATCACGGCACCACCTCCAGGACGGAGGCAGTGGATTCGGGTGCCGGGGCCGGCGCATCCGCCCCCGCCTCGTCGAGCAGCGCCAGCAGCGTGAGGCCCGCCAGCCGGTGGCGCTCGCCCGAGTCGGCCGCCAGATGCTCTCCGCACAGCGCCAGGGACACGTCCGCCCCGCTGTCCAGCTCGCGCTCGAACAGCGCCGCGGCGCGCTCGACTGCCGCCTCCAGGGCCGGTCCCGAGGCGCGCCGGTGATCGAGCGCCACGCACACCTGCCGGCGCCTCTCCTGCTCCCGATCGATCCCGATCAGCTTCCCCGCCCGGGCGGAGGAGCGCCAGTGGATGCTTCGCACGTCCTCGCCCGGGCGGTGGTCGCGCAGGGCGTGCACTTCGAGGCCGTGCCCCGGCCGGCCCGTCGACCGCTCACCCTCGCGGGCGAGCTGCCGCGGCTCCTGCGCGGGCGGCGCGACGCGCCGGGGGAACACGACCAGCTCGCCCGGCGCGTCCAGGTCCCGCGACTTCTCGAAGAGCCCGAAGGGCGCCCGGGTGGCCAGCTCCAGCTGCTCGAAGCGATGCAGACCGCGCCGCTCCGGGGTGAACCGGTACGAAACCTCTTCGGTCCTGCCCGCGCCGAGCAGGAGAAGGAGCCCGTGCCCCGCGACGTCTCCGCCCTTCTCGCGCAGCTTCAGGCCCACCGAGGGCGCGCGAGGCTTCCCGTTGCGCGCCGTTAGCCCCACCAGCGCCGGCGCGCCCACCGACGCCGAGGCCGGGAGCCGCCGTTCGACCCGCACCCCGCGCAGGGACGTCTCGGAGAGCACGCCGGAGACGACGATGCTGGAGAGCAGGAGCCCCAGCACCAGGAAGAGGAGGTTGTTGCCGGTGTTGATGGCGGCGAGCCCGATCCCGATGGTCAGCGCGACGTACCAGCGCCCCAGCCGCGTGAAGCTGAGGCGGCGCCTCCACGCGGGCAACGCCACGCGCGCGCCCTGGGCCGCGGCGGCCGCCGCGCGGTTCACTCGGGCGCCGGAACCTGCTCCGCCAGGTCCCGGATGACCCGCTCCGCCGCCTGGCGCGCCACCTCGCCGGCCGGCGCCGCGCGCCCCGCCAGCACCACCCGATGCGACAGGCACGGCACGCACAGCTCCTTCACGTCGTCCGGCTCCACGTAGGCGCGGCCGCGCAGCAAGGCGCGCGCCTGCGCCACGCGCAAGAGCGACAGCGCCCCGCGCGGGGAGACGCCCAGCGAAAGCAGCGAGGAGGACCGGGTAGCCGCGACCAGCGCCAGCACGTAGTCGGCGATCTCGCCCGCCACCCGCACCTCTTCGACGCCGAGCTGCAGCCTGCGCACCTCGTGCGCGGAGGCGACCGGCGCAAGCTCGTGCAGCTCGTCCTGCGTACCGCCGCCGAGGAGCAGCTCGCGCTCGACCTCCGGAGCGGGGTAGCCGAGGGGGAGCCGCAAGAGGAACCGATCCAACTGCGACTCGGGCAAGGGATAGGTGCCGGCGTGCTCGTGGGGGTTCTGCGTGGCGAGCACCAGGAAGGGCGAAGGCAGGGCGCGCGCCGCGCCGTCCACGGAGACCTGCCCTTCCGCCATCGCCTCGAGCAGGCAGCTCTGGGTCCTGGGGGTGGTGCGGTTGATCTCGTCCGCCAGCACCAGCTGGGCGAACAGCGGGCCCGGCTTGAACACGAATTGACCCCCGCGCTGGTCGAAGACCGAGACGCCGGTGATGTCTCCCGGCAAGAGGTCGTTGGTGAACTGGATGCGTGAGAAGGACAGGTCCAGCGACCGCGCCAGCGCGTGCGCCAGGGTAGTCTTACCCACCCCCGGGACGTCCTCCAGCAAGAGGTGCCCCGACGCCGCCAACGCTGCGAGCGACAGCTCGATCACGTCCTGCTTGCCGCGCAGCGCGCGCGCGACGTTCGCTTCCAGCGCCTTCGCCAGCCGGCCTGCTTCCGCGGGCCCAAGCGGCGTGACGCGATCTCGATCTTCACCTCGCGGGAGGGCCTTCAGCGGCGAGGAACCATCCGGAGAAGTCACCACGGCAGATTAACCCGGCGCTGTCTTGCTTCGCTTCATTTCGAGGTGTGCGAGAGTGCGCCGCCGTGGGCGACCAGGTCCCAGGTGTGACCCTGTCCGCGCGCGGGGCCGCCCGCGCCCGGGCCGGACATCCGTGGATCTTCCGCGCCGACGTGCAGTCGGCCCCGCCCGGGCTCACCTCGGGCGCCGAGGTGCGCCTGGCCGATGCGCGAGGGAACTTCATCGCCAAGGCGTTCTGGGCGGAGCGCTCGCCCATCGCGCTCAGGGTCCTCAGCCGCCGCGACGAACCGCTCGACGAAGCTTTCCTGCGCGGCCGCATCGAGCGAGCGGTGGCGCGCCGCCGGGCGCTCTTCCCCGGCGCCGACGCGTTCCGGGCCGTGCACGGGGAGGCGGACCTGCTCCCCGGCTACTTCGCCGACCGCTACGGAGACCTGCTGGCCGTCCAGCACCTCGCCGAATGGGCCGAAGCGCGGCGCGAGCAGCTGGCCCGCATGGCGGCGCAGGCCTGCGGCGCGCGGGCGGTGGTGGCGCGCGACGACGGGAGCTCGCGCGACTTCGAGATGCTGCCTCGCCGCACCGAGGTCCTGGCCGGCACGGGGCCCATGGTCGCCGCCTACCACGAGGGCCGGCTGGAGCTGCAAGTCGATCTGCTGGAGGACCACAAGACCGGCGGCTACCTGGACCAGCGCGAGAACCACCTGCGCGCCGGCGAGCTGGCCCGCGGCGAGGCGCTGGACGCGTTCTGCTACCACGGCGGCTTCGCCTTGCAGCTCGCCCGCGGAGCGGAGCGCGTGCTCGCCATCGACCAGGACGCCTCGGCGGTCGAACGCACCCGGCAGAACGCCAGCCGGAACGGGCTGCGCAACCTGGAGGTGCGGGCGGCCAACGCCCTGGAGCAGCTCCGCGAGCTGGACAAGGAGGCGCGCAAGTTCGACGTCGTCGTGCTCGACCCACCCGCGTTCGCCAAGCGGCGCGACGGCCTGGAAGGAGCGCTCCGCGCATACAAGGAGATCAACTACCGCGGCGTACGGCTGCTGGCGCCGGGCGGCGTGCTCGTCACCTGCTCCTGCTCCGGGAAGGTCACCCCGCAGCTCTTCGGCGAAGTGATCGAGTGGGCCGCCCAGGAGGCGAAGCGCCCTTTGCAGCTCCTCGAGCGTCGCGGGGCGGCCCGCGACCACCCTCCGCTGCTCGGGGTGCCCGAAACCGACTACTTGAAATGCTGGTTCCTGCTCGCCCCTTAGCGTCGCCTCTCCGCGTCTACAAGCGTTTCACGCGGAGGGCGCGGAGGTAAAAGGAGAGAGCGCGGAGATTTCGTTTTCCAAAAAAGATCTCCGCGAGCTCGGCCCTCTCAGCCCTCTCCGCGTGAAACGCTTGAAGAGTAGTCAGGCCTTGATCGCGGCGAGGTCGAGAGGTGGATCGGAGAGGGCGGCTTTCTCCTTGTTCGCGGCGTCGAGCACGATGTCGAACACGCGGCGGGGCGGGGTCCAACCCCATTGCGCCTCGAGCAAGGAGATCTGCTCCACCTCGCCGCGGATGCGCGACCACTCCGATTCGGGCACGGCGCAGAAGGCGTCGACCACGCGAGAATCGAGCTGGGTGCCGGATACGCGCTGGATCTCGGCCAGGGCGGCTCCATGGGGCTGCGCGCGGCGGTAGGGCCGGTCCGAGGTGATGGCGTCGTACGTGTCGGCGACCGCGAACAGCCGCGCGCCCAGCACGATGGCGTCGCCCTTGAGCCCTGCCGGGTAGCCGGAGCCGTCGTACCGCTCCTGGTGCTGCAGAACGATCTCGCTCGCCTCGCGGAGGAACTCGATGCGCTGCAGGAGCGCCCAGCCGAGCCGCGGGTGCTCGCGCATCTCGATCCACTCCTCCTGGTCGAGCGGTCCCGGCTTCAAGAGCACGGCATCGCGCACGCCGATCTTGCCGATGTCGTGGAGCAGCGAGCCCATCTCGATGGTGCGCAGCTCGCGGTCGTCGGACACGCCCAGCTGCTCGGCGATGCGGCGGGTGAAGCGCGACACGCGCCGCGAGTGCCACTGCGTCTCCGTGTCGCGGTAGTCGAGCACGGCGACCATGCCGTCGAGCAGGTTGGTGGTGCGCTCCTGCACCAGCTTCTCCAGACCGCGGTTCAAGTCGGCCAGCTCGCCGTTCTGCTTCTGCACCAGCGCGTTCAGCTGGCGGTTCTTCTCGCGCAGCGCGTAGGTGTCGAAGGCCTGCCGCACGGTCCCCAGGAGCTCGACCCGGTTCCAGGGCTTGGCCAGGATGCGGAAGATCTCGCCGTTGTTGATCGCGTCCACCGCCGCCGAGAAGTCGTGCGCGGCCGTGATGAGGATGCGGATCGTCTCCGGTTGCAGGGCGCGGGCGCGGGCCAGGAACTCCGCGCCGGTCATGCCCGGCATCATGTAGTCCGCCGAGAGGACCTGGTAGGGCCTCTCCTTGAGCCGGTCCAGCGCCTCGGCCGGATCCAGGCAGGCGGTCACTTCGTAGCCGGCGGCCTCGAACGTCCGTTGCAGCGCGTGCAGGATGGGCCCTTCGTCGTCCACGACGAGGAGCCGCTCGACCTCGGACCGAATCGACACCCCGTCTTCGGGCATGAACACTACGACCCCCGGGACCGCGGTTCTGGCATGTCTTGGACGGCCGGGCCAGCTAGTTTGATTCCCCCGGCCGGGGGGGTAGGAGTCAAGAAGATGGAGGGAGCAGGAGGAAGGCGCATGTCCGACACGCAACCGCTGGTGGACTCGACCTGGCTCGCGCGGCAACCGCCCGGCGCGGTCCGCGTCGTCGACTTGCGCTGGGCGATGTCGGGCCCTTCCGCGCTGGAGAAGTACCGGGCAGGCCACATCCCGGGCGCGGTGTACGTCGACATGGAGCGCGATCTGTCCCGGCCCGGCGGACCAGGCCGGCACCCGTTCCCCGATCCGGCGGAGTTCGCCCGGGTCCTAGGTCGGATCGGGGTGGCTCCGGACACACACGTCGTGGTGTACGACGACGGCGGCGGCTCGGTGGCGGCGCGCCTCTGGTTCATGCTCCGCGTGCACGGGCACGAGCGGGCTTCGGTGCTGGACGGCGGCTACGCGGCCTGGGTCAAGGCCGGCCTGCCCGAGACTCGAGACGAGCCCCGCATCGCTCCGGTGCCTCCACCCCCTCTGCGCCTGGACGCTTCGCGCTTGATCGATCGGACAGGGGTTGCCGCGTTGCTTTCCGGCCGGAAGGAGCGGGCGGCGCGTCAGCCCCTGGTGATGGACGCGCGGGCCCCCGAACGGTACCGGGGCGAGACCGAGCCGGTCGACAAGCGCGCCGGCCACATCCCCGGCGCGACGAACGCTCCGTTCAGCGGCAACTTGAAGGAGGGGCGCTTCCGCTCTCCCGCGGAATTGCGCGCCCTCTACGATCGGCTCGGGGCCGGCCGGGCCTCGGAGGTGGTCGCCTCTTGCGGCAGCGGCGTGACCGCCTGCCACGCCCTTCTGGCGCTGGAGCTGGCCGGCTTTTCCGGCGCCAAGCTGTACGTCGGATCCTGGAGCGATTGGAGCAGCCAGCCGGACGCGCCCGTCGCCACGGGAGCTGACCCAGGCTGAACAGTCGCCGCCGGATTCGGCGGCGCTGAAGTTTTTCCTTAGCGCGGCCGTCGCGGAATCCGTCTAGGATGCGCCGCCATGCCACTCTCCGCCCTCCCACTCGTCCTCGCTTTGCTCCTCGCGGCACCCACCCGGTCGGTCGCGGCTGCCCCCGCGTCACAGCCTGCCCGCGCCCACGGCCGCTTCAGCGCCTCCGAGCGCGCGGCCATGGCGCGCATCACGCCGGCCTCCCTGTCGGGCCCGCTGCGGTTCCTCTCGGACGACCTGCTCGAGGGACGCAAGCCGGGCAGCACCGGCGCGGATCTCGCGGTCAAGTACCTCGCGGCCGAGCTGGAGGGGTCGGGATATCTGCCCGGCGTTCCCGCCACGGCCGATTCGCCGCCCTCGTACTTGCAGCCGGTCCCGCTGATCACGCTGCGCGGGCACCCGCCTCGCCAGGTGCCGTTCCAGGGCCCGGGCGGGCAGGTGCAGCTGAACGCGCTCGACGGAGTGCAATCCGAGCTTCGGATCGACCCTGACGTGCACGTCGAGCTGGCCCGGGTGAAGGACGCCGAGCTGGTGTTCGTCGGATACGGGATCGTGGCTCCGGAATACGGCTGGGACGACTACAAGGACGCCGACCTGCGCGGAAAGATCGCCGTCATCCTGAACTTCAACCCGCCCTTCGCGGGCGAAGGCGTGCGGCTGTGGTACGGGCGCTGGGACTACAAGTACCTGACCGCCGCGGCGCACGGAGCCGCCGGAGCGCTGGTGATCCACACCACCGCCTCGGCCGGCTACCCGTGGCAAGTGTTGTCGGCCTCCGCGGACTCGACGCGCATCGACCTGCCGCCCGGCAGCGAGCACCGGATGCAGTTCCAAGGCTGGGTCACCGAGGACGGCGCCAGGAAGCTCACCGCCCTGGCAAACCTCGACCTGGACAAGCTGCGCGCCGACGCTCAGCAGAAGTCGTTCCAGCCGGTTCCCCTGGGAGTCCGCACCTCGTTCGACATGCCGATCGACCGGCAGGTGACGCCCAGCGCGAACGTGGTGGGGCTGCTTCCCGGCACCGATCCGCAGCTCAAGAACGAGGCGGTGGTGTTCACCGCGCACTGGGACCACCTGGGCCGCGACGCGAACGTGCCTCCGGGCAAGGATGGCATCTACAACGGCGCGCTGGACAACGCGTCCGGATGCGCCCTGATGCTCTCCGTCGCCCGGGCCGCGAAGGAAGCCCCGCCGAAGAGATCGCTGCTGTTCGTCTTCGTCACCGCGGAGGAGCAGGGCCTCTTGGGTTCGAAATGGTTCGCGCAGCATCCGGTGGTGCCGGCCGGGCGCATCGCCGCGAACATCAACGCGGACAGCGTGAACAAGTGGGGCAGGACCACCGACGTGGGGATGCTCGGGCTGGGCAAGTCCTCGCTGGACGCGGTGGTGCGCGAAGTGGCCGCCGAGCAGGGACGGACCGTGCACGGCGATCCGTTCCCCGATCGCGGCGCCTTCTACCGCTCCGATCAGTTCGAGCTGGCCCGCGTCGGCGTCCCGGTCGTGTACGCGCGGGGCGGACCCAACTTCGTCGGACGCCCGCCGGGCTGGGGACAGCAGATGCAGGAGGAATTCGAGAGGCGCGACTACCACCAGGTCACGGACGAGTACCACGGCGACTGGGATCTCTCCGGCGCCGTGGAGGACGCCCAGCTCGACCTGGTGGTCGGCCTGCGGGTGGCGAACGCGGCGGCGATGCCGCAGTGGACTCCAGGAGACGAGTTCGAGAAGGCGCGCAAGACCGCCGCCCGCTGACGGACGATCCGCAACAACGCCAGGTGCAATTGACCGTGATCGGTTGGGGGGTCGAGGGGGGAGCCTCACCATCAATCACTTCTCGCTCGCGCGAGGCGGTCTGGTTCGAGGACGAATCGATGCGTTCCGCGTCCGAGGACGAACGACCGTGGGTCTCCTTTGCTTTTCAGGGGGAGTTTGTCGGAAGGCAGCGGCAGGGACGTTGGCTCATAATGAGTGCGACGGCGGCT
>DATFTN010000143.1:0-9185 GCA_035261845.1 Myxococcales bacterium
TCGAGACCATGCGGCGCAACGTGTCCGCCGCGCGCGAGGTGGTCCGCGCCGCCGCGCAGAATGGCGCCGCGCTGGCCGAGCGGACCTGCGATTGCGGGCGCGCGCTGGAGCACGCCGTGATGACCGCCCGCGAGGCGATCCCGGCCGAGGCGCTCCGTCGCCTCAAGCTGCTGCTCGGGGGCTGAAGAATGCTCTTGGTGGTGGGAAGCGTTGCGCTCGACTCGGTCGAGACGCCGTTCGGGTCGCGCGAGGACGCGCTGGGCGGGAGCGCAACCTACTTCGCGGCGGCCGCGAGCCTGCTCGCGCCCGTCCACGTGGTCGGGGTGGTGGGCGACGACTTTCCCCTCGGGCAGCTCGAGTTCCTCCGCGCCCGGGGCGTGGACCTCGAGGCGCTGGAGCGCGTGCCCGGGCGCACCTTCCGCTGGAAGGGGCGCTACGGCTACGACTTGAATGCCGCGCAGACGCTCGACACGCAGCTGAACGTGTTCGAGCGGTTCGAGCCGCGCCTCGACGCCCGGGCGCGGCGCGCCGACCGGCTCTTCCTGGGCAACATCGACCCCGAGCTGCAGCTGCGCGTGCTGCAGCAAGTGGAGCGTCCGCGGCTGGTCTGCGCGGACACCATGAATTACTGGATCTCGTCCAAGCGGGACCGGCTCCTGGAGCTCCTTCCGCTCGTCGACGTGCTGATGGTCAACGACGCCGAGGCCCGGCAGCTGGCGGGCGAGCCGAACGTGATGAAGGCCGCCGCCGCGATCGAGCGGCTGGGAGCGCGCGCCGTCTGCATCAAGCGCGGGGAGTACGGAGCCCTTTTGGTTTCGGGCAACGAGGCGTTCTTCGCGCCGGCATACCCGGTGTCGAACGTGGTCGATCCCACCGGGGCCGGGGACAGCTTCGCGGGCGGCTTCCTCGGGCTGCTCGACCGCACCGGCAGCTCCGATCTCGCCTCCTTGCGCCAGGCCGTGGTGATGGGCTGCACCATCGCCTCGTTCACCGTCGAGGCCTTCTCCCTCGACCGCCTGCGGGATCTGACGCTCGCCGAGGTCCGCTCCCGATTCGAGGCCTTCCGCAAGCTCACCCACTACGAGGCGCTGCATTCGTCGATCGGCTGACGCTCTTGAATCGACCGCTCTGCTGGCCACATCACGCTCTTCGATCCGGCGCCTTCGGCGCCTCTACAAGGGGGGAGCTCGCTCCCCCCTCGACCCCCCAAGAGATCACGGTCAGCGGAATCGAGCGGTAGCGTACGGGCGGCAGCCTTGAAGTCAGACCCCCTCCGGTGTACTGAGGGCGCCGGCCCGATGCGGACCGCCATCCTCACCGACGTGCACGCCAACCTCGAGGCCCTGACGGCGTGCATCGCCGCCGCGGATCGCGACCGGGTCGACCGATTAGTTTGCCTAGGAGATACGGTCGGTTACGGGGCGAACCCAAACGAGGCCTGCGACCTCGTCCGGGAAAAGTGCGAGTTCGCGGTGTTGGGAAACCACGACGCGGCGGTCGCCGGCCGGATGGACTACAGCTACTACTACGCCGCGGCGCGCGAGGTGCTCGACTGGACCGCGCTGCACCTGTCCCCGGAGAACATGGCCTGGCTGCGGACGCTCCCCTACACCAAGCAGGAGGGGAAGGTCTTGTGGGGGCACGCCAGCCCGCGCGACCCAGCCTCCTTCGAGTACGTCTTCGCGCTGGAGCAGGCGGAGGACCTGGTGCTGCGCTCGCCGGGCGACCTTCCCCACCTCACCTTCATCGGCCACTCGCACCTGCAGCGGGCCTTCCAGCTCCTGCCCACCGTCAAGGACGTGTTCGACGAGCGCCTGCGGATCGAGGACGGGAACAAGTACCTGTGCAGCATCGGCAGCTGCGGGCAGCCGCGCGACTACGACCCGCGGGCCTGCTACGGCATCTGGGACGACGCGGAGAAGGTGGTCGAGTTCCGGCGCGTCGCCTACGACGCCGAGAAGACGGCCCGGAAGATCCTCGAGGCGGGCCTCTCGCACCATTTCGCGCGGCGGCTGCTCCATGGCGTCTGAGTTCCCGCGCCACCTCCTCGACATCGAATCCCTGCGGCGCGAGGAGATCGAAGAGGTGCTCAAGCTGTCGGCGCGCTTCAAGCGCGAGCGCGCGGCGGCGCGGGCGGGGAAGGGCCGCGTGCCCCGCCACGATCTGCTCCCCGGCCGGACCGTGGTGACCCTCTTCTTCGAGGCTTCCACCCGCACCCGGAGCTCCTTCGAGGTCGCGGCCCACGCCCTGGGGGCCGAGGTGCTCAGCTTCCAGAAGGACGCCTCCAGCGTGACCAAGGGCGAGTCCCTGCAGGACACGGTGCGCAACCTGGAGGCCATCGGCGCGGACGTCCTGGTGGTGCGCCACCCCGCCGCCGGAGCGCCGCGGTCGGTCGCCCGGGCCGTGCGGGCGAGCGTGATCAACGCGGGCGACGGCGCGCACGAGCACCCCACCCAGGCGTTGCTCGACGCGCTCACTCTGCGGGAGAAGCTGGGCGAGCTCACGGGCAAGGTGATCTCCATCGTGGGCGACATCGCCCACAGCCGCGTTGCTCGGTCCAACGTCCACTGCCTCTCCAAGCTGGGCGCGCGGGTGCGCGTCGCCGGCCCCAGCACGCTCATCCCAGCCGGGGTGGAGAAGCTGGGCTGCGAGGTCGCCCGCACGCTGCCGGACGCGCTGCGCGATGCGGACGCGGTGATGATGCTGCGCATCCAGCAGGAGCGCATTGCGGATGCGCGCATCCCCGGAACGCGCGACTATGCCCGCGTGTGGGGTCTCCACGCGCGCACGCTGGAGCTCTTGCCGCCCCGGGCCGTGGTCCTGCACCCCGGCCCGGTGAACCGGGGGGTGGAGCTGGCCAGCGAGGTGATGGACGGCGAGCGCAGCCTGGTGATGGACCAGGTGGACAGCGGCGTCGCGGTCCGCATGGCCACTCTGGCGCTCTGCCTGGGTGCTGCATGAAAGCTTGCCTCTCCAGCGAAAGGCGTTCTCTGCGGTGTAATCGGGTTGGCCAGGAGAGTGGCCGGTGATCTTCCTCGAGGGCGGCAGGGTGGTGGATCCGGCGACGCGGGTGGACGGCGTCCGCACGGTCGTCATCGACGGGGGCAGGATCAAGGAGGTGCGCGAGCAGGGAGTGTCGTCGGGGGAGCGCGCGGTCAACGAGGTGGTGGACTGCCGCGGTCTCCTGGTCCTTCCCGGGTTGGTCGACCTGCACGTGCACCTGCGGGAGCCCGGCGAGGAAGGGAAGGAGACCATCGCCTCCGGGACCCGGGCCGCGGCCGCCGGCGGAGTCACCACCGTCATCGCCATGCCGAACACCCGGCCGGTCTGCGACAGCGCTTCCGTCGCCAGGTTCGTGCAGGCCCGCGCCCGGGAGGCGGGGTTCGCGCGCGTGCTCCCGGCGGGCGCCATCACCCGCGGATCCCTGGGCGAATCGCTCAGCGACATGGCCGAGCTCAAGGAGGCCGGGTGCGTCTGCCTGACCGACGACGGCCGGCCGGTGATGTCCGCTGGAGTGATGCGGCGCGCCTTCGAGTATGCGCACGACCTCGGCCTGCCGGTCATGGTGCACGCCGAGGACCTGACGCTCACCGGCCCCGGCTGCATGAACGAGGGAGCGGTAGCCACCCGGCTTGGGCTCCCTGGAATCCCCGCCGCCGCGGAGGTGGCCATGGTGCAGCGCGACCTGCTCCTGGCGGAGATGACCGGCGCCCACCTGCACGTGGCCCACGTCAGCGCCGCGGGCACGGTCCGGGCCATCCGCGAGGCGAAGGCGCGGGGCGTGCGGGTGACCGCGGAGGCGACCCCGCATCACTTCACGCTGACCGACGAGGCGGTGGCGGGAGTCCCGGCCTCCGTGGCTGCCTCGGGCCGGCAGGACGCCCCGCCGTCCGAGCCTTACGACACCCACGCCAAGATGTCCCCGCCGCTGCGGGGGGAGAGCGACCGCCAGGCCATCGTCGGCGCGCTGGAAGGCGGCATCATCGACGCGGTGGCGACCGATCACGCGCCGCACGGGGCCCTGGACAAGGAGGTCGAGTTCGAGTACGCGGCGAACGGCGTGGTCGGGCTGGAGACCTCGCTGGCGCTCACCCTGGCCCTGGTGAGGGCGGGCGACCTGGCCCTTCCTCGCGCGGTCGAGCGTCTTTCGAGCGGACCGGCGCGCTGCTTCGGCCTGCCCTACGGGACTCTCGCGCCTGGAGCGCCCGCCGACGTTATCCTGGTGGAGGCCGACCGGGCATGGAAGGTGGACCCTCAGCGGTTCCACTCGCGGAGCCGGAATACTCCGTTCGCCGGGTGGACGCTGCGCGGGCGCGTGATACGGACGTATCTGGAGGGGAAGCTCGTGCACAGGGGCGACGAATGAAGAAGGCCACGCTGGCGCTCGCCTGCGGCGAGACGTTCGATGGATTCGCCTGCGGCGCCGGGGGCGAGGCGCAGGGCGAGGTGGTCTTCAACACCAGCCATACCGGGTACCAGGAGATCCTCACCGACCCCTCCTACGCGGGCCAGTTGGTCACCTTCACGGTCGTCGAGCTGGGCAACTACGGCGTCCACCACGGAGACGAGCAGGCGGACGCGCCGCAGGTGGCGGGCTTCATCGCCCGGCGGGTATCCCGCGAGCCGTCCAACTGGCGCGCCGACGAGTCGCTGCCGGCCTGGCTCGCCCGCCACGGCGTGGTGGGGATCGAGGGAGTGGACACGCGGCGGCTGGTGCGAGTCCTGCGCAGCTCCGGAGCGCAGCAGGGGATCATCGATTCCTCGGGCGCCTCGGCGGCGGCCCTGGTCGAGCGCGCGCGGCGGCTGCCGGGGATGGAAGGGCAGGACCTGGCCAGCAAGGTGTCCTGCAAGAAGCCCTACGAGTGGAAGGAGGGGGTCGCGGGGCGCGAGCCGCAGGCGCCGCGGCACGACGTGGTGGTGGTCGACTACGGAGTGAAGCGCGGCATCCTCCGGCAGCTGGTCGATTCCGGCTGCCGGGTGCGCGTGGTCCCGTCCCGCACGCCTGCCGCCGAGATCCTGGCGCAGAAGCCGCATGGCGTGGTTCTCTCGAACGGGCCCGGCGACCCTGCTGCGGTGGTGGGCGCCGACCGCCAGGCGGCGGAGCTGCTCGGGAAGGTCCCGGTGCTCGGGATCTGCCTGGGGCACCAGATCCTCTCGCTCGCGGTGGGCGGGACGACCTACAAGCTCAAGTTCGGCCACCGGGGAGCGAACCATCCCGTGCGCGACCTGATCGGGAACAGCATCGACATGACCAGCCAGAACCACGGCTTTTCGGCCGACGAGGCCAGCCTGCGCGGCAAGGCGCAGGTGACGCATCGGAACCTGTACGATGGCACGGTGGAGGGGATCGCGGTGCCCGAGGCGCGCATGTTCGCGGTGCAGTACCACCCGGAGGACAGCCCCGGGCCGCACGATTCCCGCTACCTGTTCCGCCGGTTCATGCAACTGATCGAGGGGTAGCGGATGATTCAGGCCCAGTTCGACCTGCTCCTCGCCTTCGTCGCCCCCAAGGTGGACGACATCGTGCGCGCCAAGCAGGAGTACTTCGCCCAGACGGGCGGCGAGGTGCACGAGAACGACCGCTGCTTCGAGTCGCGCCTGCAGGGCTTCTTCAACTGGTACCTGTTCGACCACAAGCTCGACGGCGTCACGCCGGCGCAGCGCTACCTGCAGGACCGCGGGGCGGAGATGAGGGGCTCCGACAAGGAGGTCCTGATGGGCTTCACCCAGACCCGGCTCGGCTTGTACGAGTACCGCGGCCGGGGGGGCCTGCTCCTGGGGCCGAAGAAGGGGCAGGTGCGCGTGCGCGACGCGATCACCCGCAAGCTCTTCGACGTCACCGAGCGGCGGCAGATGCACGGGCTGGAGATCGGCGACCTGTTCGAGGCCCGGCTAGTGCCGGTCGGGAACACCGTGCACTTCTCCACTTCGTTCACCTACCACCCGCGCGAGATGACTCCGGTGATCGTGCGCGAGATCAAGAAACGCAAGAAGCAAGGGGCGGTCGACGTGCGCGCTCTCCTCTGGGAGCTGGAGCGCATGTCCCTGCAAGCCGAGCGCTTCAAGAACGTCAACATCGAGGCCATCTACAACTTCGAAAATCCCTTTCTCGCCTCCCGCAAATCCGCCCACGGCTGAGGACTACAAACGTTTCACGCAGAGGGCGCGGAGGAAAGGGAGGGCGCGGAGGAGCTTCGTTTTTCAAAACCCAAGTTCCTCCGCGACCTCCCCCTCCTCCCCTCCTCCGCGTGAAACGCTTGAAGCCGTTTAGCGGACGACGCTTTCAGGGTCGTGGTGGGTTGGGGTTCCGGGGAAGGAGAGGGTCTTGAGGAGCTCCTTGCGGTTCTTGGAGACGGCGCGGTCGAGGAAGGAACGGGCGTCGGAGAGGGAGTCCAGGAGGCGCTGCGGCTTGCGCTTCATGCGCGAGTCGGAGAGCAGGGCGTGGGTCAGCCAGGGAAAGACTGCCGTCACGTCGGTGTGCACGTAGACCGAGCCGGCCTCGACTGCCTCGACGCTGACCTTGCCCCAGGTGTGACCTTCGCCGGCGGGGCAGGAGCTGAGCGCGCCGTTGTCGACCGGATCGACGCAGAACTGCACGTCGATGTCGAACCCGGTCGTCGGCACGAAGAAGATCTGGTCGAGCAGCGGCTCTCCTTGCAGTGTGTAGTTCTTGGGGACGCCTCCGCCGAGGATCCAGATCGCCAGCCGCTTCGACCCGTGGTGGCGCGCCCAGTGCTGCACCGCCGCCATGGCGTACACGTCCTCGTTGATGTCGATCTCGAACTTGAACTGATCGGGGAAGAGGCGCTTGAGCTTCACGGCGTTGAGGAAGATCGATCCGTCCTGGACCGCCCCGACGAAGATGGGCACGCCGTGTTGGTAGGCGCTGGAGAGCAGCGAAGGCTGCTTCACTCCCAGCGCCCGCTCCATCTCGCCAATGTCGCGGCCGAGCAGGGCATGGAACTCCGGCGTGGTCATCTTGCGCTGGTAGTCGGGCGCCTGCATGAGCGCGCTGAAGAGGCGGTCGGTGTCGAGCAGCGCCTCCTCCCAGAAACCCAGGTCGTAGATGCGGATCACCCGCGCCAGCCGGAGCTGCAGGTCCCCCGCATCGGGGTTCACTTCGCGGATGGCGTGCCCGATGATCCGATGCGCGTCGTGGTAGAGGTTCGCGCCCGTCGTGGTCAGGCAGGAGATCGCGCCGCGCTCGATCAGCGGGATGATGCAGCTCTGGTGCAGGCCGGCCGGAGTCATGGCGCCGGAGAGCGTGAGGAAGATGCTCGCGTCCTCCTCCATCGAGCGGCGCATCAGCTGGTAGGCGGTGCGGACCTGCCGGCCCACGTAGGCGGAGAAGGCGTGGTCGAGCAGGTCCCGCGCGTCCTCGCGCCCGGTGATCGGGCGCGGGTCGACGCGGCGGGCCTTCTCGAACGGCTTGCGGAGCTGTCGTTTGCTGGCCATCGGGCGGCGCACTGTAGCAGAGGGCGGCTATGCCAGTGGCCGCCGAATTCGGCGGCCCTGCGCTTTTCACGGCGCGGACGTTATGCGATGCACTTCGGCCCATGTGCACGCTGGCATTCGCGCTCCGGCCGTCTCCTGGGGTGACGCTGGCGGTGACCGGGAACCGGAACGAATTCCTGGCCCGGCCGGCGGCGCCGCCGCGCGTCTGGCCGGACATGCCCGGGGTGCTCATGCCGCGCGACGAGCAGGCCGGGGGCACCTGGCTGGGGCTGACCGCCTCGGGCCTGTTCGTCTGCATCACCAATCGGCGGGGCGCCGCGCCGGATCCTTCGCGGCGCTCGCGCGGGCTGCTGGTGCTGGATGCGCTCCGAGCTCGGGACGCGGCCTCGGTCCGCGCGCTGTGCTCGGCGATCCCGGGCAACCGCTACAACGGGTTCCACCTCGTCTTCGCCGACGAGCGCGAAGCGGGCGTTGCGATCTGCGACGGCGAGCGCCTGGAGATCCGCGCGCTCCCGCCCGGCGAGCCTCATCTCGTCACCGAGCGCAGCTACGGGGCGGGAGAAGGCGTGCGCGAGAGAGAGGTGATGCGGGAGGTCGGTCCGCTTCTACTCGATCCCGGCGTGACCGCCGCGATGCTACGCCCTCCCATGCAGCGCCACGGTCCCTCCCCCTTGGAAGGCGCCTGCGTCCACGCCGACTCGCTCGCCTACGGAACACGCTCCTCCATCCAACTCGTCCTCCGCCCCTCTTTCCCCGACTTCCTCTGGACCCAAGGCCCCCCCTGCACCTTCCCCGCCCAGGATCTATCTGGCGCAGCGGCCGCGCTGCTCAGGATTTCGGACTAAAGCGTTTCACGCAGAGGACGCGGAGGAAGGGGAGGGCGCGGAGGAGAATTTTCGTTTTTCACCCAGATCCTCTGCGCTCTCCCTCTCCTCCCCTCCTCCGCGTGAAACGGTTTAGTCATTTTCGCGGGAGGAAGCCCTTCGTGAAGGTGCGGGCCAGGGTGGGGAGCTCGAGGGCGGATTTGAGGAGGGAGAGGATGAGGGCGAGGGGAGTGGCGCCTTCGGCCTGGACGGTGACGCGTTCGCCGGTCTGGGCGTCTTCGGCGGCCCCGCGGGCGATCGTGCGCGACCCGTCGGAGCGGATCTCGACGACCAGACGGGCCACGACGGGCGGTTCCCGCTTTGCTTCGATCGGGCCGGCCCGGGGCGGTTTGCGCAGCTCTTCCGGCATCGGCGCAAGTATAGTGCCGGGGGAGCCGCGCATGACGTTCTTGGATGGACGGGTGGAGATCGTGCAGGGGGACATCACCGCGCTCCAGGTCGACGCCGTGGTCAACGCGGCCAACGAGACGCTCCTGGGAGGGGGCGGGTGGACGGAGCGATCCACCGGCGCGCCGGTCCCCAGCTGGTCGAAGCCTGCCGCCCGCTGGGCGGCTGCCCGACCGGGGAGGCGAGGATCACGCCCGGCTTCCGCTTGCCGGCGAAGTGGGTCATCCACGCCGTGGGTCCGGTCTGGCGAGGAGGCAGTCGCGGCGAGGACGACCAGCTGGCGAGCTGCTACCGGCGGAGCCTGGAGCTGGCGCGGCAGAACGGCGTCGGGACGATCGCCTTTCCGGCGATCTCCACCGGTGCCTACGGCTTCCCGCTGGATCGAGCGGCGCGCATCGCCCTGCGCGAAGTGCAGAGTCAGCTCGACGTTCCGCCGCGGATCGACAGGGTGGTCTTTTG
>DATFTN010000144.1:0-2716 GCA_035261845.1 Myxococcales bacterium
GCAGCTCGTGCCCGGGGCGCGCCTCGTGGGCGGTCAGCGTCCAGGAAGCCGCGTCGTAATTGAAGTCGTCGTACTTCTGCTCCTTGGCGCCCGGGACGCTCAGGGGCAGCACGAACTCGCCCTGCTCGCCGGTGTTGCCCAGGAGGCGCGGCGGCACCATGTGCGGGGCGGGCTGCTGCGCGTTCTCCGCCGGAGTGCCTAGCCGGATGCGCGCGGGGCGCGAGGGCAGGGTGACCACCCGGCGCTCGCGGATGACGTCTTCGATCTGCTTGAGCCGCGCGAGGTAGTGGGCCAGCACCTGCTCGTCGGGGATCTGGCTCTTCTTCAGCGAACGGATCACGTCCCGGTAGTCGGTGGAAGCGAGGCCCTTCTGCTTCGCCACGCGCGCCGCGACCGTCTGCATCTCCCCTTGGATCTGCGCGAAGGCCGCCCGCGCCTGCGTCGCGAGCTGCGCCGGCGGGATGTCCACTCCCACCTGCTCGAGCCGGAACGCGCACAGCTCGGGAGCGAGGCGGAAGTCCTCGCGGGCGCGCGGGAGCACCTCGGCGCGGACGAACGCGGTGTACCCGCCGAGCTGCTTCTTCAACTCGGCGACGGGCTGCTCGGACCCGGGAATCTGGTACTCCTGGAAGAGCTTCTCGATTCCGTCGATGGAGAACCCGGCCGTCTGCAGATCGTTCTCCACCTGGAGCCTGCTGGGCGGCTGCAAGCCGGGCTTGGCCAGCCCTTCGCGCGTCTCGCGCTCGGCGAGCTGCACGATCGAGGTGGTCCCGGGCTCGAGGCCCGCGTACTTGCGCACGCGCGCCAGCGCGGCCGGGCGCCGCGCCCGATCGATCTGCGGATCGAGGAGGCCGCGCACGCTGAAGAACACCAGCCGGGCCAGGTTGTAGTACGGCACCTCGAGGCGCTCGCTCAGCTCCGAGCCGCGGATGGACTTGCCCGCGGCGTCCGGCAGGATCGCCAGGTCCTGCGCCACGAGCGGGTCCTTCTCGGTCCGGCGCAGCTCCTCGATTCTGGCCAGCGCCTCGCCCGTGGCCTTGCGCAGCCGCTCCTGGTGGCCGGGGGTCAGGTCCATGATGCGGTCGTCCAAGCCCGGCTGGCCGAGCCGCGCCGCCTGCTCCGGCGCGAAGCGCGCCTGCACGGCGAGGAGGATCTTCGCGTTCTCGTTGCTCCGGGCGATCCAGGACCGGTCGCCGGCGGCGGCCGGGGTGGCGGCGGCGCGCACCGCGCTCCCCGCCTGGGGCGCAGGCGCCGCGGCTGGCGTGGGCGCCGGCTGCGCATGGTTGCAGGCGGCGAGGGCAAGGAGGGCTGTTGCGGCGCATAGGAGAGGCTTTCGCATCGGTCGGTCCTCGGGGCCGGGCGCTTGAGCGGCGCGGAAAGACCCGGGGCTGTACTCTGAACCGCCGGAGCGATCAAGCGAACGCTGCTTCGCGGGTCATGCAGATGGCGCGCGGGCTTCAGGCGAGGTACGTGGAGAGAAGGCCGAAGGGCAGCCCCAGCGAGCGCCGCAAGAACGGCGCCGCCTGCGCAGGAATGCGTAGAGGACGCCCGCCCCGATCCCGTAGGCCCAGTGGATCATCATCCCGAGCCGCTGCTTGCGCCGCTCCGTGGGCTCGGCGCCGGCGAGCTCGAGCAGCCGGCCTGCGAGCGTCACAGGCGGCAACTCCTTGCGCAGCTCCTCCTCGCGCTTCCTGTCCTCGTCGTCCTCGTGTTCGTAGAGGAAGCTCGTCACAGGCTCCATCGCCTTGGTCGCCAGCACGCCGGCCAGCGCCCCGTATGCGAGCATCGTCGACGGACTCTCGACGATGCACTCGGCCAAGCTGTTGCGGAACAGCATGTCAGGCTCCTTGCCGCGGTCGGTCCGCGCCAACGTTAGTCACCGTCGTCCCTAGATGGGCGGTTGGTACGACAAGGAGAACGCTTTCAACGCCGTCAGCCACGCCGCCAGGAGGATCGCAAGCCGCACGTAGTTCAGACGTGCCCACCGGATCGCCACCGCGACCGATTCAGGTGAATCCGGGGCGCGCATCAACCTGACCATCGTCGGGATGAAGTACGCGAAGGTGATGGCTCGATCCGCCACGGCGGCGATCGCGGCAGCCATCCACCAGCCACGCACCGGAGCCGGCGCGCGCCACGCGGCGATCAGGTTCGCCAACGTGAGCAGCGTGAGCGGCACCGTGGTGACGAACCCCCAGAACCTCCGCCCCGTGTCGTCACGGCGCGCGGCCTCGGCGTTCCAGTGCTGCACGCCGTCCGAGGACCCGCTGATCCAGCGGGGAACGACGATCCGGGACTCGTACAGCCCGGCGCCCAGCGGGATGCCGAGGTTGATCACGAACCACAGCAGAGCTCTCGAGATCGAGTCGGACATGTTGCCTCGGCCGAGCAAGCAAGCAAAAGGCCCAGATTCTCTTGTGAATCCAGGCCATTTGCTGTGAGTGGAAGACCAGAAAGGGACCATTTCTAGCACAGAGCTAGCACAAACCGGGCGGCTCTCAGCGGGCCGCCAACAGCTCCTCACGGTGCTTGGCTATCTCGACCACCCTGGGTCGCTGCACGTGCTAATGGTCGGGCGTGAGCTCGACCCGCATCAGTCGCCGCGTGAACGCGCCCCGCGCGATCGTCTATCGCGCGCTTCTCGATGCGCGCGCGGTCGCGACGTGGATGGTGCCGACCGGCATGACCAGCCACGTGCATGCGTTCGACGCCCGCG
>DATFTN010000145.1:0-2510 GCA_035261845.1 Myxococcales bacterium
TTGGGGACGCTCAACGGCGTCGGCGCGACCCTGCTCGGGGAGTCCGAGCGAGACCCGGATGGCACACACGTCGCGACGCACGCGGTGGTGATCTTCTTCGTGGTGCCGCTCCTGCCACTCGGAGCCTACCTGGTCCGGAAGCAGGAGTCGGGAGTGCTGCGGACCTCGTGGCGGATCTTCGCCCGGGTGCCGATGGGCCCCGTGCCGTGGCTGTGGAGCCGGCTGGTGGCGCTCGGCGCCCTCGCGAGCGTGCTGTTCGGCGCCTTCGCCGCGGTGCACTCCGCTCGTTACGGGGACGTGCGTGTGGTGAACGCGTTCGAGGTTCCGATGGCGATCACCGTCGGCGGCGAGAAGGCCACGGTGCCCGCCCAGGGAGACCTGGTGGTCAGCGCGAGGGTGGGCAGGCACCCGGCCCGCGCGGCGACCGCCGACGGAATCGAGGTCGACGCGCTCGAGCTCGAGGTGACCAGCGGGAAGGGCGTGCTCGTCTGGAACGTCGCCGGCGCAATGCCGGTGTTCCTCCTCGACGTCGTCTACTCCAGGGTGAAAGGGCCTCCCGACGAGACGGAACCGCCGCCGCGCGCAGTCTACTGTGGCCAGCGCCTCATCCAGCTGCCATCGGTCGACTACGCATTCCGCGCACCGGACAAGTCGGTGAGCATGCCCGAGGGCCCCAGCCGGCTGGTGAAGTCGTATCTCGACTACGAGCGCGGCGCGAAGGACGCCCCCCGTCGATGCTTCTTCTACCTCGCGCAGAAAGGTCGGGAAGCCGACGCCGCCGCGTTCCTCGAGATCGCCGCGCGGATCGCGAGATGGGATCCGGACGCCGCGACCGCGGCCGTGCACGCGCGTCTCTCCAATTCGGTTGCGCAGGCCTTGCGGATCGCGAAGGAGGCGCGCGACGCGCGACCGACCGACATCGAGGCGCACCGGCTGTACCAGGTCACCGCCGAGGAGGCGGGCGGCGGAAGCGAGCTGGTCGACGAATACCGGAAGCGGGCAGAGGCGGAGCCAGCCTCCGCCGACGCGCAGTACCTGTACGCGCGCCTCTTGCGCGGGACCCAGGGCCGCACGCTCATCGACAGGCTGGCTGCGCGCTTTCCGGATCACGTTTACCTGCTGCGCGCCTCGTTCTACATGCGTTTCCGGGGCGGCGACTGGACGGGTGCGCACGAGGCGTGGGCGAGGCTTCGCGCCAGGTCGGCCGATGCCGCCACCGAGACGGTTGACGAGGAGATCCGTGCGCTGGTGGCGATCGGCAAGTTCGCGGACGCGCTGAAGCTGGCGGGCGCCACCTTCGAGAAAGGTCCGCCCTGGGTGCGCAGCACGATGGCCCAACGATTTGCCCGGATCTCGGCGGTCGGAGGAGTGGGCGCTTCCGACGTCCTGATCGCGAGAGTCGAAGCGGATGCCCACCTGCGCACCGGCGAGAAGCTGTGGCTCCTCCGTCAACAGAGCGGGTTGAAGGTCCCGAAAGAGATCACCGCCCCGGGGCTC
The DNA here is from genome assembly GCA_035261845.1 of Myxococcales bacterium. GTDB lineage: Bacteria > Myxococcota > Myxococcia > Myxococcales > 40CM-4-68-19 > VBKO01. Next base: position 1,498 of record DATFTN010000145.1, read on the forward strand.
GCGCTCGTGCGGGCGCTGGCGCAGGATCCGGTGGGCGCCCTCCGCCTGGTCGGGTCGGCCTCCGACCTCGATCTTCGTGCGCTCGACCGCGGGGCCTGGGCGCTCCTCTATTGCGAGGCGGCGCGCACCGGAAATGCGGAGGTGGAGCGGTCGCTCCTGCGCTTTGCCGGCGCCTCCGCTTGGGGGGAGCTGGCGGCGATGCGGAAACTGGCTCGCCTCGAGCTCGCCGTTTCCCCGGACGTCGAGCTCGATCCAGAGATCATGGCTGCCGCTTTGCTGGTGCGATCGAGAAATCAGTCGCTCGCCGCGCCGGAGCGCAAGATGCTGGTCGACGAAGCGCGGCGCCTCGACGTGCTGCGGGGGCCGGTGACCAACGCGATCCCGGCCTGGAAGATTTGAGGCGGATCGCGCTCACGCTCCTGCTCTGGGCGGGCTTCTGGGGCCTGGGCCTCGCGCTGGGGAGCGCGCTCTTGTCGCTTCCCATCGCCCAACTCGTCTACCAGGGCACGATCAGCTTCCCCGGCGTGCTCGCCGGCCTGGGCGGCGTGACGGTGCTCGGGGCTCTCCGCCCGCGCGGTCGGTCCGGCAAGCCCAAGGTCGCTCCCCGCCAGCCGCTGCGCCGGGAGCAGGTCCCCGCGCTTGCAGAATTCGTCGACGGCGTGGCCCGCCGCGCAGGGGCGGTGCGGCCCGATCGGCTCGTGTTCGCCGACTACGCCACGGCCTATGCATCTACCGAGCGGCGCTGGGGAATCCCGTGGCGCCGCGAGGTGGGCATCGGCCTGCCGCTCTTCGCCGTGCTCGGGCGCGACGAGCTCGCCGCCGTGCTCACCCACGAGTTCGGGCACCATCTCGGCGGCGATAGCGCGCTCGGACCGTGGGTGTACCGTACGCGGCGCTCGCTCGGCGGAGCGCTGTTCACGCTCGACGAGTCCTCGTTCTTCCTCGACCTTCCCTTCCGGGCCTATGGCGAGATGTTCCTGCGCGTATCCGCGCACATTTCGCGCGAGCAAGAG
>DATFTN010000146.1:0-1935 GCA_035261845.1 Myxococcales bacterium
GGTCGGCTTGGAGAGCTTCTTCAGCTCCTCGACCACGGCGTTGACCGCCTTCTCGATCCCGCGCTTGATCTCCATCGGGTTGTTGCCCGCCGCGACCAGCTTGGAGCCCTCGCGGAAGATCGCCTGCGCCAGCACGGTGGCGGTAGTGGTGCCGTCGCCGGCCACGTCCGAGGTCCTGGACGCGACTTCCTTCACCATCTGCGCGCCCATGTTCTCGAACTTGTTCTCCAGCTCGATCTCCTTGGCGACGGTGACGCCGTCCTTGGTGATCGTCGGGGAGCCAAACGACTTCTCGATGACCACGTTGCGGCCCTTGGGCCCCAGCGTGACCTTCACCGCGTCGGCGAGCGTGTTGACGCCCTTGAGCATCGCCTCACGCGCGCGGACGTCGAACATGATTTCCTTGGCCATTTCTTTCTCCGATGCCGTGTGAGGTGGTTACTTCTCGATGACGCCGAGGATGTCTTCCTCGCGCATCATCAGATGTTCCTCGCCTTCGACCTTGATCTCGGTCCCGGCGTACTTCGAGAAGAGGACGCGGTCACCCACCTTCACGTCCAGGGGGCGCACCTTTCCGTCCTCCAGCACCTTTCCGTTCCCGACGGCCAGCACCTGGCCCTCGATTGGCTTCTCCTTCGCGGTGTCGGGGATGATGATGCCGCCCTTCGTCTTCTCCTCCTCTTGCACGCGCTTCACGATCACGCGATCCTGCAGAGGCCGAATCTTCATGGGGTTTTCTCCTTGCTGTGGAAGTTGGCACTCGACACAGGGGAGTGCCAAGGCGCGGGCAATGTAACCGCCTTCCGGGCGCTGTCAAGGGGTGTGCAAGCGGGCGCCGAACTTGCCGGGGGATCGACAGCACCGCAAGATGATGGGAGGAGGTGTGGATGACCGATCCGAAGGTCCTTTCGGCCCAGTCGATCCACGAGTTCTTCCGCGAGCTGCTCTCCCTGGCCATCGAGAACCAGCGGGCGCGGGTGCAGCACGCCACGGAGCTGTACCTGGCCAACCTCCTCTCGGGGTTCCTGCAGACCGAGTCGCTGCTGGTCCGCGAGGAGGACGGGTCGCTGCAGCGCCGTCCGCTCGCGCTGCTCTTCAAGGAAGCGCTGGAGGAGGAGGGTGCCGCCCGGGCCCGCGCGCTGCGGCGGCTCGGCGACACCTCGCTGTTCGTCTCCGGGATGTTCTCCGAGTCGCTCTCGTCGAGCCTGGTGGACGTGGAGTACGCCATCGCCATGGGCAGCCGCGCCTACGACGCCCTGGGCGAGGTCGCCGCGCGTCACGGGCGCGGCGGCCGGTCGGTCTGGGAGGAGCTGTCGGCGAAGTTCTCCCAGCTCGTCGAGGTGCTGAACGAGGTCAGCGAGCGGACCCTGGCGACGTCGAACGCCGGCCTGCTGCGCATCTACGAGAAGTGGATCAAGACGGGCAGCCCGCGCGTCGCGACGCTGCTCTCCGAGCACGGCGTGGCCGCGGTCCTCGCGAGGCCGAAGGGGCGGTTCGTCCAGTGAGCGCGCTCGACGCGCTGTCGCAGCTGCAGCGCCTGCTCATGTCGGTGCACGGGGTGGAGGAGACCGCGCAGGCGAAGGACTACCTGGTCGGCGCGGCCGTGCGCGAGCGCGTGGCTCCGGAGGCCAGCGCGGACGAGGCGCTGCTGGTCTCCGAGACCGGCGACGAGCTGCACGTCGGGCTGTTCCTCGGCGAGCCCGTCCTGGCGCAGCTCGCGCGCGGCGCGGAGGCGCCGTGGTCGCAGGAGCGGCTGCACGGATTCTGCGCCGCGGCCGAGGGCGTGTCGCACTTCCTGTACCTGCTGCACCGGGCACGCGCGCGCCGGCCCGTCTCGCAGCTCGAGCTCGAGGCGCAGGGCGAGCTGGACAAGTACCTAAGCGTCCTGCTGCAGCTGTGGGCGGTGGGGCGGCGGGGCGCGTCCGCGGAGCTGCG
>DATFTN010000147.1:0-14435 GCA_035261845.1 Myxococcales bacterium
GCTCATCGGCGTCGCCATCAGCCGCTTGAGCAGCTTGCGCGTGCGCATCTCCACCACCACGTAGCCGATGCCCCACATGCTGCCGGACATGATGTTCATCCCGATCAGGCCGGGGATGAGGAAATCGATGTAGCGCGAGCCTGGCGCCGCCACGGGCTTGTCCACGGTGGGCAGCGCGTCGGCGCGGCCGGCGGCCCGCTGGAGGGCCGAGTCGACCACCTCGCGGGCGAGGCGACTCTCGGGGCGGTTGGGATCGTAGTCGTACTCGATCCGCTCGCCGGGCCGGACGAAGAGCGCGATCTTGCCGGTGCTCAGGTCGCGTGTATCCGGTCCGTAGTACTCGCTCACGGCGACCCCCGGCGTGCCGCGCAGCGCCTCGAGGACGCGCGCAGATCCGGTGGTGTCGGGGCCGGACCAGACCCCCACCGCCACCGGGTCGGGCGGCTTGTTGCGGAACGCCACGCCCAGCGCCACCGATAGGGCGAGCGGGAACCCGAACGTCCAGAACACGGCGCTCGGCTCGCGGAAGAACATCCGCAGGCGCGCCAAGGTGAGCTGCCAGAGCGGGTCGGCCCTCATTCGCGCAGCTGCCTTCCGGTCAGGTTCACGAAGACGTCCTCGAGCGTTGCCTGGTGCGTGGACAGCTGGGTGAGCGCAGCGCCGCGGGCCTGGGCGAGTGCGAGCAGCGCCGGCAAGGTCTGGTGGAGCTTTTCCACAGCGAGCGAAACCACCCCTCCGGCGCGCGATACGCGGTGGACGCCCGGGAGGGCCGTCAACTCGCCGTCGGCCAGCGCCCCGTCCAGCTGGGCCGCGATCACCTGCTGGCCGCCCAGCGAGGCGATGAGCTCCGCCGGCGTGCCGAGCGCGATCACCTTGCCCCGATCCACCACCGCGACGCGGTCGCAGAGCCGCTCCGCCTCGTCCATGTAATGGGTGGTGATGAGGACGGTGCGGCCGCGCTTCTTGAACCCGAGCACGACCTCCCAGAGCTGGCGGCGGGACTGCGGATCGAGCCCGGTGGTGGGCTCGTCGAGGAAGAGGAGCTCCGGGTCGGACACCAGCGCGCAGGCCACCGCCAGCCGCTGCTTCTGGCCGCCGGAGAGCTTCTCGGTCCAGCTCTGCCGCTTGTCCGAAAGCGAGACCTGCTCGAGCACCTCGTCGACCGGACGCCCTCTGTCGAAGAACGATCCGAACAGCGTCACGACCTCGGCGACCGTCAGCTTGTCGGGCAGATGGGTTTCTTGAAGGGAGATGCCGAGTCGCTGCCGCAGCGACCGCTCGTCCGCCTTCCAGCGCATCCCCAGGACCTCGACTTCCCCCGCGGTCGGCTCGAGCAGGCCTTCGAGGATCTCCACCGTGGTCGTCTTCCCGGCGCCATTGGGCCCCAGCAGGCCGAAGCACTCTCCCACCCGCACGTCGAGGTCGAGGCCGTCGACGGCGACGACCTCGTCGTACTTCTTGACGAGCCCCCGGCAGCGGACGGCGAGGTCCATCACCGCTTCTTCGGGCGGGCGATTTCGACCGTGAGCGGCCTGTCCCGGAGAGGCTTCCCGCTGGCCGCCACGTACGCCGCCTCGCTTCCCGGCTGCACCAGGACATAGGCGTAGCGCGGCTTCAGATCGACCGCGAGCACGCTGCCGCGCGGCTGCGCCGCGACCTCGGACAGCGCGGCCGCGAGCGCGTCCTTGTCCCAGCCCTGCTCGACGCCCTGGGAGACGTAGAGCTTGACCCGATCGGCGGCCGGTGGCGGCTCGGCGGGACTCTCCGCGCGTTCGCTGGGGGACTCGGCGCCGCGCTCCATGCGCGGCCTGCGCCGCTCGCGATCGTGGCCTCCCCTGGCGCGCTTCTGCTCCTTGTGCACCTGCTCCACCTGGTGGCTCTGCAGGAGCTTTTCTCCCGCCGCCCGCACCTGCGCCTTCTCCATCCGGTGATGGGTGAAGAAGTAGCGCAGCGCATAGGCCAGGAGCTGCTTGCCGTCCTCGCGCGCGCCCAGGTCCTGCGCCAGCGGGAGGTACGCCTCGAACGCCGCCCCGGCGGTCATCGCGTCGCGCAGCTCCTTCATCTGCCGCTCGATCCACAGGCTCTTCGCCTCGTCGGGAGTCGGCAGCTTGCGCTGCTCGAACTGGATGCCGTAGTTGCGCTCCAGCGCCGTCAGGGTGACCAGCTCCGCGCCCGACACCAGGCTGATCGCCGTGCCCTTCTTCCCGATCCGGCCGGTGCGGCCCACCCGATGCAAGTACACCGACGGATCCTCGGGCAGCGAGTAGTTGATGACGTGCGAGAGATCGGAGATGTCGATCCCGCGCGCCGCGATGTCGGTCGCCACCATGAACTTGAGCTCGCCCCTCTTCACCTTGCCCATCACCCGCTCGCGCTCTTTCTGCGGCAGATCCCCGTTGAGCATCTCGGCGTCGAGCCCGTTGCGGTTCAGCACGTTGGCGATCAGCTCGGTGTCGGTGCGCAGGTTGCAGAAGATGATGGCGCTCTCGGGGTCCTCGCGCTCGAGCAGGTAGAGCAGGTTGCGCGGCTTGGGGTACTGGTCGACCACGTAATAGATGACGTTGTGGATGTGCTCGACGGTGAAGACGTCGCCGGAGAGCAGGATCGTCTCCGGGTTGCGCAAGTACTTCGCGGCGAGCTGCTCGATGTCCGGCGGGACGGTGGCGGAGAAGAGCAGCGTCTGCCGGTCGGGCGGTAGGTGGTCGAGAATCCGCGTCACCTCCTCGTAGAAGCCCGCCGACAGCATCTCGTCGGCCTCGTCCAGCACCGCGATCCGGGTCTGGTCGAGCTTGAGGGTGCCGCGGCGGATGTGGTCGTAGACCCGACCGGGGGTGCCCACGATCACCTCGGCGCCCGCTTGCAGCGCTTGGGTCTGCGCCCCCATCGGCGCGCCCCCGTACACCGCGACCACCGAGATGTTCTTGTGCTGCGCCAGCTCGGTCAGCTCCTGCGAGACCTGCAGGGCCAGCTCGCGCGTGTTGCACAGGACCAGCGCGCTCGCCTTGCGCGTTCCGCCCGGGATTCGCTCCAGGATGGGGATGCCGAACGCGGCGGTCTTGCCGGTGCCGGTCTTGCTGCGGCAGATCACGTCCCGCCCGGCGAAGATGGGGCCGAAGACGGCCGCCTGCACCGGCGTCGGAGTCGTGTATCCGCGGTCTGCGATTCCGCGGCGCAGCTCGTCGGAGAGAGGAAGGTCCGCAAAGCTCGTACTGCTGACGTAATCGCTCATCCTTGAACCGCGAAAAGTTTGTCTGTATAGCACCGCGACCCGCGGGAAGATAGACGATCAGCCATGCCCAGCAACCGGCGACGGCCGGGCAAGCGTCCGAGAGCAGACCCGGCGCCCAGAGCGGAGAAGAAGAAGCGCGCCAAGGCGCCGCGGCCGAGGCCGGCCGCGGCAAGGCCCGAGGCCACCAAGGAGCCGCTCGAGCCCGAGGCGGCCGCCGGTGAGGTGGCCGCGCCGGAAGCCATCGAGGCGGAGGGAGCCGCCGCCGAGCCCGAGGTGCTGCCGCCGGAAGGCGAGGAGGAGACCACCCTCCCGGTGCGGGTCGAGCGCGATCTCGAGCACGCCAACGCCCTGCAGCGCTACATGGCGGAGGTCTCGCGCCACCCGCTCTTGTCCCGCGAGGAGGAGCACGCCCTTGCGGTCCGGTTTCGCGAGACGGAGGACCCCCGGATCGCCTACCGCCTGGTGACCGCCAACCTGCGCCTCGTGGTCAAGATCGCGAACGAATACCGCCGCGCCGCCTTCAACCTGCTCGACCTCATCCAGGAGGGAAACATCGGGCTGATGCAGGCCGTGCAGAAGTACGACCCGTTCCGGGGCGTCAAGCTTTCCTCCTACGCGGCCTGGTGGATCCGCGCCTACATCCTGCGCTACCTGATGGACAATTGGCGCATGGTGAAGCTCGGGACCACGCAGGCGCAGCGCAAGCTGTTCTTCAACCTGCGCAAGGAGCAGGAAAGGCTGCTGGCGCAGGGCTTCGAGCCCGTGCCGAAGCTGCTCGCTGAGCGCCTCGACGTCAGCGAGCAGGACGTGCGTGAGATGGACCAACGGCTCGCCAACGACGAGTTCTCGCTCGACGCGCCGGTCGCCGGCGCCGACGACGCCCGCCAGACCTACGCCGACCGCATCGTCGAGACGGCCCGGCCCGCCGAGGACCAGCTCGGGGACGAGGAGCTGCGCCGGATCTTCAAGGAAAAGCTGGCCGAGTTCGGCAAGACGCTCACCGATCCAAGGGACCGCTTCCTCTTCGAGCACCGCCTCTCCTTGCCGGACGGGGAGGAGCCGATGACCCTGCAGCAGGTCGGCGACAAGTACGGCTTCACGCGGGAGCGCGCCCGGCAGCTGGAGGCGCGCCTCACCGGCCGGCTCCGCGACTATTTGCGGCGCGAGTTGCCCGACTTCGCCGAGCTTTCGGTGAGGCCGAAAGAGGACTGACGTGGATCTCCCCATCGCCCTGCGCGATCACCCGCTCCGCCGGCCGCGCATCCTGGTCCCGGTGCTGGTGCTTCTCCTCCTGGTGCACCTTCCCTTCCTGCAAGCATGGCTGCGCGGGCCCGCCGAGGTGACCGCGGCGGTGCCGTTCCGCGACGACTTCGAGCGGGCCACGCTGGGCGACGCGTACTGGTCGAACGGGGGCGACTGGCGAATCGTCCGCGGCCAGGTCTACTCGCCCGGGGTGGGGAACAACCCCCTCTGGCTAAAGGCCCGCCTGCCCCGCGACGTGCGGATCGAATTCGACGTGCGCAGCGAGGCCCCGGACGGAGACATCAAGTGGGAGGCGTTCGGCGACGGGCGGAACCACGCCTCCGGGTACGTCTTCATCTTCGGCGGATGGCACAACCGCGAAGTGCGCATCGCCAAGCTGGACGAGCACGCGCCCACCGAATCCGAGCTGCGGGCGCAGCTCGCCAATCTGGCGCAGCCGTACCCTCGCAAGCTGGAAGGCCTGGAGGCGCTCTGGGAGGGGCTGCGCGGGCCCTTCGTCAAGTCGGGGGCCCGCGCCGATCTGGATCGCCTCGAGAAGGGGACCTACTACCAGGCCGACACGCCCTTTGTGGTGAAGCGGCTGGACCTCAAGGTCGAGCGCGGCCGCACCTACCACGAGACCGTCACCCGCAGGGCCGGGCTCATCCGCTGGGAGCAGGACGGCCAGTTCGTGCTGGAGCTGAACGATCCCGCTCCGCTGCCGCTCGACGGGCACGATCGTTTCGGGTTCTCCAGCTGGCAGAACGACACGTACTTCGACAACTTGAAGATCGACCCTCGGTGACTCTAACTTTCGAGCACCGTCGCTCCGTTCTCCAGGCGCACGCGCAGCGCCCGGCGGCCGGAACGCTCTTCGATGCGGCGAGCGAGCGGCTCGGCGTGGGTGGTGACCCACACCTGCGTCCGCCGCGACACTTCGACGATCAGGTCGCCTAGCGGACCGAGCAGGTCGGGATGGAGGCTCGTCTCGGGCTCGTTCAAGGCGAAGAAAGGCGGCAGGCGGGGGCTCAGCAACGCTGCGAGCAGGCAGAGGTAGCGCAGCGTGCCGTCCGACAGCTCGCGCGCATGCAGCGGGCGCAGCAGGCCGGGTTGGCTCATCAAGACGGAGAACCGGCCTGCCTCGGTGATGACCTCGATCGAGGCGCCGGGAAAGGCGGCATCGACGGCGCGGCCCAGGGCCTCGCCGTCGCCGATCTGCAGGATGGTCTGCAAGGCCGCCGCCAGATCCCGCCCGTCGTGCGCCAGCTTGGGTGTGCGGATGCCGATCTGCGGTTGGCGCAAAGGCGCCTGCGGGTCGGTGCGGAAGTAGTGGTAGTAGCGGAACGACTGCAAGAGGGATCGTGCCGCCCACAGGGCGGGAAACCGCGAGGGGTCCACCAGCTGAACGAGCAGCGACTCGGCGTTCCACAAGTTGGGTTGGGTGACCCGCTTCCCTTCGCCGTCCCGCAAGAACGCGGCGCGATCCTTGCGCTCGGCGAGCATCACCTTGCGCCCCCGGTCCGTCACGTAGACCCGCTCCTCCTTCACTTCCGGATCCAGCGCGAAATGCTCGGGCTCTCCGGGGACGGCCGGATTGGGACCCACGCTCAGCTCGTAGGCCAGGTCCTCCGTGTCGAGCCGGACATACAGCCGGACCGGCTCCTTGCGACGCGGCCCGGCCCAGACCACGGACGGCACGCCGCCTTCTTCGGCCAACGTCCGCGCCAGCTCGCCGTCGGCGGCTGCGGTGAGCAGGTACATGGCGCGGTAGAGGTTCGTCTTCCCGCTGCCGTTCGGCCCCAGCACCACGGTGACCGGACCGGACAGATCGAGCTCCAGGTCCCGGATCGACCGGTACCCTCGTACCGAGAGAGACGTCAGCATGCCGCGCGCCTTCGCGCCTTGAATCAGCGGCCGTTGGTCGCGAAGTACATCAACATCAGGCCGAAGAGGATCAAGAACGCCACCGCCGCGGCGATGGGCCCCTGGTCGATCGCGGTCCGGTCGAGCAGGTCGCCCGCCTCCATGCGCGCCTCGCCCGAGATGTCCTTGGCCTTGAGCACCTTCTTCGCCGCCCGGCGCGCCGCGCCGTAGTCCCCGTCCTCGAAGAGGGCCCGCGCTTCCTCCATCTCCTTGGTCTGGAGCAGCTCGGTCACCCGCTTCGCGTCCGGGATGTACTCGCGCTTGGCGGTGGTGAAGAGCGGGGGCGCCACGGGCTTCTCGTTGGCGGTTCCCGGGACGGTGTTGCGCGAGGCAGTCGCGGACTGCGTGTTCTGGGCCATGGCGCGGGCAAGGTACTCCGAACGGACTGCCAGGTCGACTTCGCGACTGTTTCGGAGCGTTGCGGGGGATCTTGGGTTAGCCTTTTCCGGGATGGCCGGGTGGTCGCGAAGGACGCTGCTCAAGGCCGCGGTCGCCGCTGGCCTCGGCTGGCCCCTGCGCGCCCTCGCCTTCGGCGACGCCTCGCGCCTGGTCTTCGCCCAGATCCGCCACAGCGGCCGCTGGGACCCGCGGCCCGACGGCCTGCCTCGCCTGGCGTGGGAGGTGGCCAAGCGCACCAGCATCGAGACCTCGCCCATCGTCCGCGCCCTCTCCGCGGCGGACCCGGACCTTTTCCGGCACCCCTTCACGGTCCTCTCCTCCGACGCGGCGCTTGCGCCGATGGCCGACGCCGAGGTGTCCGCGCTGCGCCGGTACATCAGCTACGGCGGCTTCCTCCTGGTCGACGACGCCAGCGCGCTGAGCGGCGGTCCGTTCGAGATGTCCGCCCGGGAGCTCCTGGCGCGCGTCCTCCCAGCCGGAAAGCTCACCCGGGTGCCGCGGGAGCACGTCCTCTACAAGTCGTTCTACCTGCTCGACGGGCCGACCGGCCGCAGCGTGGCGCGCCCGGACCTGGAGGCGATCGACGTCGGCGGCCGGCTGGCCGTGCTCTACTCCCCGAACGACCTGGTCGGGGCCTTCGCCCGCGACTCGCTCGGGACCTGGGAGCTGGAAGTGGTGCCCGGCGGGGAGGGGCAGCGGGAGAAGGCCATCCGCCTGGGCGTCAATCTATCGATGTACGCGCTGTGCCTCGACTACAAGGAAGATCAGGTCCACATCCCGTTCATCATGAAACGGCGCCGAATCTGACCATGGAGCAGGTCCACTACAACGCCTGGCGGATCACCTCGCTCTCGACCCTGCCGGGGTGGGTGCTGCTGCTCGCCTGTGCCACCCTCTGCGCCGCCATCTGGCTCAGCTTCCGGGGCATCCGGGCGGAGCCGTCGGCGCTGCGGCGGCGGATCCTGGTCGGCCTGCGCGTCGCCGCGGGAGCGCTGCTCGTGGTCCTCTTGCTCGAGCCGGGCGTCGAGCTGCGCGCGGAGAGCCGCGTGCGCGCGCGCATCGCCCTGCTCCTGGATACCTCGCGGTCGATGCGCTTCCCGGCCGCGCCCGGCGGGCCCTCGCGCGCCGAGCAGATGCTGGGCTGGCTCAAGTCGCGCCTCCCGGACCTCTCGGCGCTGGCCTCCCGCTTCCAGATCGACGTCTACGGGTTCGACAAGGAACTGCAGCCCCAGGACCCGGAGAAGCTGGCGGCCTCGGTGGGGCAGGCCGATCAGCTGGCCCAGGGAGCCTCGACCGACATCCTGGGCGCGCTGAGCAATGCCGCGGCGGCGGGCACCGGCGGGCGGCCGCTGGCGGGGCTTCTGGTGGCGAGCGACGGCGCGGACAACGCCGAGCTGATCGAGGGGATGACCCCGCAGGCTTCCGACGAGCTGCAGAAGCTGCACGCGCCGGTGTTCGCCTTGCCGGTCGGGGCGCAAGCCGTCAAGGACCTCTCCATCGACCGGGTCGCGGTGGACGACTTCGCCTTCGTGCGCAACCAGGTCAGCGTGGACGTGATGGTCAGCGCTCGCGGATTCCCGGCAACCGACGTGCCGCTGGTGATCAAGCGCGAGGGACAGATCGTCGCGCAGAAGATGATCCGGGTAGGCGGGAACGCGCAGCGCGCAAAGGCCAGGATCTCCTTCGTGCCGGATCGCACCGGCAAGTTCGCCTTCCAGGTGGCGGCGCCGGTGTACGAGGGCGAGGCGCTGGCGCAAAACAACTCGCGCAGCTTCGTGCTCAAGGTCATTCGCGACCGGGTGCGGGTGGTGCTGGTGGTGGGCCGGCCCAGCTGGGACGTGCGCTTCCTCCGCCAGCTGCTCAAGCGCGACCCCAACGTGGACCTGATCAGCTTCTTCATCCTCCGCACCCCGGGCGACGACACGCGGTCCTCGCAGGACGAGCTTTCGCTGATCCCGTTCCCCACCCAGGAGATCTTCCAGGAGCAGCTGAAGACGTTCGACCTGGTCATCTTCCAGGACTTCGGCAACCGGCCCTGGTACCACCTCTCGCAATACCTCGACGGGATCGCCTCCTACGTGCGGGAGGGCGGGGCCCTGGCGGTGATCGGCGGCGAGCAGGCCTTCTCCGCCAGCGACTTCGGCGGCACGGCGATCGACTCGGTGCTCCCGGTGAGCCTCACCTCGTCCGGACCGCCCGTCGAGGAGACGCCGGCGCAGGTGCGCCTCACCGACGCCGGCAAGCGCCACCCGGTGACCGAGCTGGTCGCGGGCGTGGCGGCGAACGAGCACGCCTGGGAGCGGTTGCCGCAGCTGCCGGGGCTCAACACCGTCGGACCGGTGAAGGACAGCGCGCAGACGCTGCTCACTGCAAAGGACGGGCGGCCGGTCCTGGTGGTGGGCGAGGTCGGGCGGGGGCGCACCATGGCCCTGACCACCGACGCGTCCTGGTACTGGAGCTTCGTGGCCGCCGGGCAGCAGATGGGTCCCCGCGCCTACGAGACGTTCTGGCACGGCGCCATCCGCTGGCTGGTGCGCGACCCGGCGCTGACGCCGATGCGGGTCGCGGCCGAGCGGACCACTTTCGAGCCGGGCGGCGACCCGCCCGCGCTGGACGTGCAGGTGCGGGGCAGCGACTACGGAGCGGCGGCGGGCGCGCAGCTCCGCGCGCAGCTCTCCTCGGCGGAGGACGCCACCCCGCGCCCGGCGGGGCAGGCCGTGGCCGGCTCAGACGGCACGGCGCGGATCCCGCTGCCGCCGCTTCCGCCCGGCGCGTACAAGGCGGTGGTCACGGCTCAGCGGCCCGACGGGGGCGAGGTCGGGCAGGCCGAGGAGGCATTCGTGGTCCAGCCCTCGGGCGCGGAGCTCCTGCAGCCGGCGCCCCGGCCCGACGTGCTGCGCGCCATCGCGGAAGCGACCCGCGGCAAGGTGCTGGACGAGGAAGATCGGCTGGACACGCTGCCGTTCCGGGATCCGGAGCGCGTCGAGGTGGGCCAGCGCAAGTCCCATCCACTCTGGGATCGGTGGGGCGTCCTGGCCGCCCTGTGTTGCATCGTGGGGGTGGAATGGACCTTGCGCCGCCGCTGGGGCTACGCCTGACTTTCGCCACTAGAAGGCGAGCAAGAAGTTCTGCAGAGGCATGTAGAGGATCCGGTTTTCCGGATCCCACCTGCTCAGTTCGCGAGTGACTACGATCGCGCGCTTGCTCTCGAATCGCCGCTGGAAGTGGCGAAGACCGGCAACGTCTCCCTCGTCTATCTTCTTGCGGAACTTGACTTCGATGGGAAGGACGGTGCCGTCCAGCTTCTCCGCGACGAAATCGACTTCGAAGATCCGCGAGCGGCGGTTCCGTGGGTCCTCGTAGTCCCGGAAGAAATGAACCTGGAGGTTGTAATCCCGGATGACCCGTTGGGCGAGCGTCTCTACCAAGGGTCCCAGGACGGTAGGATCGGATTCCCAGAGCGACGGAGCGCCCCGAAAGACCGCGTTGCGAACACCCAGGTCGCTGACGGTGATCTTGGCAGGAACGCGTGCGGAGCTCTTCTTCGCAAGAGGGTAGCGGCGAAATTCGCGTATGAGGAGCGCATCCGCCAGGTAGTGCAGGTATTTTCCAACCGTCGGTTGATTGGTTGAGAAACCGGCGGTGTTCGCGGTCTCGGCAAGCTTGGCTTGCGACATCTCCTGACCGGTTTCCCGGGCCACCGCCAGGTAGATGCTGCGGAGCAACCCGGGGCTCTCGACTGGGAACAGGTCGGGGATGTCGGCACCCAAGACGTTTTCGAAGACCGTTTGTACGAGGTAATCCGCCCAGCGGTCGTCTTCGACCTCGCCGCTATGCAGACGGGGATATCCACCCCGGGCGTAGTACCGCTCCAGGGAACGGCGAATGGAGAGTTTCTGCTGCGGCTTTAGTTGATCAAGAAGCGTATTGGCTTGGCTGAGGTCGTCCTCGAATGCCGCCTCGAAACGGATAGCCGGCGGAAGGATCTCGGCGATCTCAGGCTTCCAACACTCGAGCACCTCGCGGAAGGAGAAGGCGGGGAGTTCGGTCGTGAAAACCCTTCCCGCCAGACTTTCCCTGCCACCGCGCGCAACCAGCACGCTCGAGGAGCCAGTCAACAGCATCCGGACGCGAAACGTGTCACCAACGTGTTTCACCTCCTCGTCCCAGCGCCGTAGCTTGTGGATCTCGTCGAGGAAGAGGAAGGTTGGTTGCCCCTCGTCGAACGGCCGCTGTCGTACGTGATCGAGATACCAACGTACAATCGAGCGCAATGCAGCAGGTTCCTCGCGCAGCACTTCGAGATCGAATCGCACCAGCAGGATGTCACGTGCGTTCGTACCACCGCGGAGCAGGTCCTGAATGATCTGGTAGATGCCCGTGGTCTTACCGACTTGCCGAGGCCCTCGAACGACTTCGATCACGCCCTTCGGTCGCGCGAGTCGGGCGGCGAGTTCGCGTACCAATGGCCTGCGGTAGGTGGGGGGTTCCGGGCGCACCGAGGCGGGATTCACCCACCACGGGTTCAGGTCGCGCAGGACCTGTTCGGACTCGGTGGACAGGGCCATGTCACAACCTATAATTCTATTTATAGGATGTGCAAGCCTTCAGAATGCTGGGTCGACTCGGGCTAGTTTGTTCGCGTCACGTCTACCTTGAGGCCGACCGGCCCCGGCGCAGGGGCGGACGGGGCGGCGGCTGCGGCGTGGTTCTTCAACTCGTCCACCCAGGCTTGAGGGAGGCCGCGTTCCTGGGCGCCTTCGACCAGGTACTGCAAGAGCCGGCCGCTCGCGGGTCCCGGTTCCGTGCGGCGCTCGGGACGAGCTACGTACGCTTTTGCCTGGACGGGCTTCCCATCCACCTCGACGGTGACGTCGATCTCCTGTGAGAGGCCGGTGGCGACGCCTTCCTTCTTCAGCACGGCTTCGCGGGCGGGGAGGGGAATCTCGAACAGCACCCCGTGGACGACTCCGTCCTTGTCCTCCCGCAGGTCGGCTACGCGGCCGCCCCAGAAGCGGCTCTCCACGTCGAAGGTGAGCGCGTACCCCCGCAGCACGGCGGGCGCGCCGCGCGCGAACAGCCGGGCATCGACGCCGTGCTCCCCCGCCCATTCGCCGACGTGCCGTTTCGAGAGCACGGACCCGTACGCGAAGTAGCGAACCATGACACACCCTCCACGCGTTCTTGCAGCATATCATGCGGCCATGCCGACCAGGGCGGACGCCGAGGCTCTCCTGCACGAGTTCACCAAGGGCGACGCGCTCCGCAAGCACGGGCGGGCGGTCGAGGAGGCGATGCGCGCGTACGCGCGCTGGTTCGGCGTCACCGACCCGGACGAGATCGAGAAGTGGGCCATGGTCGGCCTTCTCCACGACTTCGATTACGAGCAGAACCCCACCGAAGAGACCCACCTCCACGTCGGGCAGCGCGTGCTGCGCGAGCGGGGATACCCCGAGGACGTGGTCGAGGCCGTCTGCTCGCACGCCGACTACATGAAGATCCCGCGCGATACGCCGCTCAAGAAGGCCATCTATGCCTGCGACGAGCTGGTCGGTTTCATCGGCGCCTGCGCGAAAGTGCGGCCCTCGAAGAAGCTCGCCGACCTTCCGGCGGAGTCGGTGGTGAAGAAGCTGAAGGACAAGGCGTTCGCGCGCTCGGTGGACCGCAGCTACGTCTACGGCGGCGCCGAGGCGGTGGGGAGGCCGCTCGCGGAGCACGTCGCCTTCCTGATCGAGGCGCTCAAGCCCATCGCGGACGAGATCGGTCTCTAGCGCCCGTTACTTGTTCGCCGGCGCCGAGTCGCTCGATGGCTCGGCGGAGGCGGTAGGCTTGTCCTGCTCCTCTTCGAGCCTCTTCTTCGCGCGCTCCAGGGCGTCGATCACTCCGTTCACGCCTTTCTTGGGGATGATCCTGTTCACCTGCTCCCGGTACGTGTCCACCAGCGAGACGCCTTCGGTGATCACGTCGACCGCCTTCCAGCCCTTCTTGGTGCGCTCGAGCAGGTAGTCGACCTCGGCGCTGTCCTTGCCGGTGACCACGCGCGTCTTCACCAGCGTCTTGTCGCCCTGCTTCGTCTCTCCGAGGATCTCGTTGCGCACCTTGGACATGTCGACCTGGCCCTGCTGCATCTTGCTCAGGTAGTTCGCCTCCATCGCGCCGCGCAGCGCATTCGTGTAGCGCACCCTCTGCTCCGCGGTCAGCTGCGGCCAGTGCTTCCCCATCGTGGCCTGGGCGAGGGTCTGGAAATCGAGCAGCGCCCCGACCGCATCGCGCGCCTGGGCGCGCGCCTTCTCCTTCGCCGGCCCGTGCGGGGCCTTGAAATAGCGATCCAGCGCGGCGCGCACCCGGTCGTTGGCGGCCTGCACCGCCGCGGACGCGCTGCCGGCGGGAGGAGTGGCGACGGCCGGAAGGGTAAGAACGACGAGCAGGGAGAGCAGTCGCACGGAGACCTCCAGAAGTCCCTTGGACGCGGGGGAATGCCACGCTCTTCAAGCCGGCGCAACGGTCAACGCCGAGCGGAGGACGGTCAGAGCCCCCCGGTCGCCTTCTGCAAGGAGGCCCAGGCGATCTGCGCGTCGAACAGCGCCTTGAACCGCTCGCCGTCGGCGCGCGCCCAGAGGAGCATGTCCTCCATCAGGTCCCGCGCCTCGCCCAACCCGGAATCGAAGGCGAGGCCCGCCTGGATGGCGAGCTGCTTTCCGATCGTCGTCTCGTTCGTATAGCGCTGGCTGCGCACGCGGGCCTCCTGCAGATCTCCCAGGGCCTGGCGCAGCTCCAGCCGGACGAGCTGCTCGGCGCCGCGCTGTTGGGCGATGGCGTCCTGCAGATCGGCCTCGACCTGGCGGATGCGAGCGAATTTCTGGGGGAAGTCGAGGCTGCCCTGCAGCGTGAGCGCGACGAACGCGCTCTTCTGATTGAACGGATTGTAAGCGAACGGTGTCATGGGGTCGTCGGCGCTGCTCGTATAGTTGTAGGTCCCGCCGCCGACGAGCGCGAGGTCGGGCCAGAGCTTGGCGCGCTCGGCGTCGAGCGCGGCGCGGCGGCCCGCGACCTGCGCGGCAGCAGCACGGGTCTCGGGCCGCTTCTCCAGGGCGCGCCGGAGCATCTCCTTCTCGTCGGGCTGTGGCGGCGGATCGGGAAGCTTGTCCTCGACGATCTCGAGCGGCTCCTCGGGGGCCTTGCCGACGATCAGCCGGATGGCGGTGAAGGCCAGCGCCGCGCCCTTCTCGGATTCGGCGTTGCGCGCCTCGATCTCCTCGCTGAGGTAGTCGAGCTTCATCGCGTCGCTCTTCGAGACCTGATCGCTGCCCTCGGCGAGCAGCTTGCGGGCGCGGTCCTTCGCCTCGGCGAGGCGCCGGCGCACGTCCAGGATCGTGGTGGCCGCTCCGCGCGCCGTCTGGTAACCCCAATAAGCCTTGGTCACGTCGAAGGTGGCCTGGTCGCTCGCCCGCTGGAGCAGCGCCGTCATCGCTACGATCAGCTGCTCGAGCGCAGCTCGTCCCGCGGTGAGCTTGCCGAACGTGTAGATCGGCACGACGACGGTGGCGGTCACGCCGACCCCGATGCCGAGGTTTCCGCAGAACCAGCATTTCGATCCTTGCGTCACGTCGAGCAGGCTGGTGGGGTGCATGACTCCGTTCGC